>QILI01000094.1 GCA_003233305.1 Mizugakiibacter sp. | reverse complement strand
CATCCAGTGCCACCGTGCTGGCGGCAGTGTTGCGCTATCGCGAATATTTTCAAGCTCGGCGGGTGGGCTTGGTGCTCAGCGGCGGCAATGTGGATCTGGATGCCTTACCGTTTCATCTGGCTTGATGCCGCAAGTCGGGTGGAGTCACTTGCGGGCAGCTTGGGTGTGGGCCTGGAGCAGGGCCGTTAACAGATCCTTGGCGAGGGCGGAGGTGGCAAGATGGGGGGTATTGAAACCGGCCTGATGAGCCGCCTCGGCCACCCGGGTGCTGCTGGCGATGGCGATGGCTTTACGAAAGTGGTTGAAATCTTCTGGGCCCAACACGGCTCGCAGCGCTGCACCGACTCGACGCTGGACAGCAGCGCGTAACAGGGCTGGCGCAGGGCGCGTAAGGCGCGGCGTTGTGCGGCCCGGATCCGGGGATCGGTACGGGCGTAGACCCAGGCTTCAAGCAACTTGGCGCCTTGTTGTCCAAGAGCTTGTTGCAACAGGCCACGTCCGCCCGGAGCGCCGATGATGGCCACCGCATAACCCCGTAGCAAGGCCAGCTCCGGCAGAGCCAATACCCCTTCACTGTCCTGGCGGGCCGGGGTCACCACTTGCCGGACGCCATGCCGCCGTAAGGCGCGCGCGGTAGCCTGGCCCAGGGCTACTACGCAGCTGCTCGGCCCGGGCTGCAGTGCTGCGCTGCGGGCCGCAAAGGTGACTGCAGCAGGGCTGCTGAAAATACACACATCGGCACGTAATGCGGCGGCCAGTTGCTGGTGTACGACGGCAGACTTAGCGGCTGGAACCAGTCGGTATCCCGCTAGCGGCAGCACCTCCGCTCCGAGGTGTCGAAGCTGTCGCGACAGGATGCCTGCAGCGTGGCCAGCCCGGGTCACGATGACCTGGGTATCGAGCAACGGGCCGTTGGTGGATAGCTGGGCCATGGACAGAGTATGCCGAAATCCAGCCCCAGTAGGCAGTTTTCAGCACGATGCTTGCTTGCCGAGGCGCTGCTAGGCAGACTGGTTGGCCATGACCACGACTATGACTGAAAACAGTGCGGTGAAGTTGGCCCGGCTGATACGTGAAGAAATCCCTCTGACTGATTGCATGCAGGTGCAGGGCGGTTGTTTCGAGCAGGACTGCCTGAGTTTGCATGCCCCACTGCATCCCAACCGCAATGATAAGGGCTGTGCTTTTGGCGGCAGCATGGTGTCATTGATGACCTTGTGTGGCTGGGGCTTGGTGGTGATCAAATTGCAGGATCAGGAGCAACTCTGCGATGTCTATGTGCAATCGTCCACAGTCGACTATCGGCGCCCCGCCTGGAGCGATTTCCATGCTGAGGCGGTTCTGGTCGAGGAGGAAAGCTGGGACAGATTTTTCACCATGCTGGCAGCACGTGGCAAGGCGCGGGCGACGCTGGCAGTCGATCTGCGTACTGAGGATGGTATTGTAGCCACCATGTCGGCGCGCTATGTGGCCTTGCGTCGCCTTGGGAGTTGAAGCATGCGTCGTGCCTTGGTCGTTGTGATTTTGATGACTCTGCTCATAGCTGGGTGCGTGACCGATCGTCGGGCGAATCGATTGCAGACTACGCTCAATGCCTACGCCAGTGCCTTGCGTTGGGATCACATCGCCAGTGGTCTGGTATTTGTCGATCCGGCGGTACGCAAAAAAAACCCCCTCAGCCAGCTGGATCTCGACCGTTATGCACAATTACGGGTGAGCAGTTATGAGGTTCAGTCCAGCCTACCCGCAAGCGGTCCTGATGATTATCGCCAGGTCGTGGAGATTGGTTTGATCAACCGCAATACCCAGACTGTGCGGCATATTGTTGATCGGCAAGTCTGGCATTGGGATGCCAAAACCCAGCATTGGTGGCTGGAGTCCGGTCTGCCCAAGGTCACCGGGGCGGCTGCCCAATAACGCGCGGTTTCCTTGCCGGTCACCCTATAGGATTTGCCTTGGCCCCGCACCGTGAATCACGGCGGCCTGTAGGATGTACCGAACTACGAACCGCATCAATTGAGACTGCGTAGGGTGCCGAGATCTTTCTGCTGACACGGCTCTGCGGTGTTATCCGTTTATGGAGGCTCAGCGACTGGGGCTGCGGACAAGCATGCCGCTACCCAATCGTCATTCCTGCGTAGGCAGGAATCCACCCGGCCCGGATCGCGTTGGAGGCTTGCTCGGGCGCTGCCGCCAGACCGTGGATCCCGGGTCTGCGCCCGGGATGACAGAAAAAACATTGCGCCCCGCCCGGGCTGACGAGCCTTTTTGTGTTGCCCATCCCCTTCTCGTCGTGCCCGAGAAAGTGGGTATCCGTCGTTCCCCCCTTCTGGTCATGCCCGCGCCGATGGGAGTTCTGCGTAATAGGTCATGATCAGCAAGGTAGTGCCCATCTTTTCTTCCAAAAAAGGGCTTTAGCCCTGGACTGGAGACTCAGAAGTGAGTCCATTCTATAAATATCTAATATAAAGACATGATGTTTAAAACTTGACTATTACTATTCAGTACTACATTATATTATATATTATCCATCAGTTTTACTTTATATGATCAGTGCTCCCCAGATGCGCGCAGCACGCGCCTTGCTTGCCATTGACCAGCGCCAGCTTGCCGAGGCGGCCGGACTGTCCCTGCCGACCATTCAGCGCATGGAGGGCAGTGACGGACAGGTGCGTGGCAACGTGGAATCCATGACTCGAGTCATCGAAGCACTCGATTACGCCGGTGTGGAACTGCTTGCAAAGGGCGTTCCCAGTGCTGCAGGGGGGCAAGGGGTGCGCCTAAAATTACCGCTCGCCACTGATCTTGAACAGGGCAGCAAATAGACCCTATATGAATGCCATGTGGACATTGGCGGGGGGCTCCCTGGTGCTTGCTCTTGCTTCGGCACTTAGCGGTCTTGCTGCCACCGAGCGTCGGCCGGCACTGTTGCGTCAGTTGTCATTGCCCCTGTTTACCCTGGCGGGCCTGGCCGCCTTGGTCGGCGGCCTGTGGGTGCTGGGTACTCGGGCCACGGGCACTTTGCAATTACCGCTGGGCTTGCCGTGGCTACCATGGCGCTTGCATCTGGATGCGTTGTCGGGTTTTTTTCTCGCCCTGATCGGGCTGTTGTCGATAGCGGTCGGTATCTATGGTCGGGGCTATGTGCGCGAGTTTGAGAATGGCCGGGATTCATTGCCCGCACTGGGCTTTTTCTCCGGATTATTCCTGTTCAGCATGCTGCTGGTCGTGCTTGCCGGTGGGGCCTTGGTGTTCATGGTGGCTTGGGAGCTGATGACGCTCTCCAGCTATTTTCTGGTCGCTTTCCAACACGAGCAGGCCGCCAACCGGCGCGGTGCTTTTCTGTATCTGTTAATGGGGCAGATGGGCGGTGTGTTCATTCTGCTTGCCTTCGGTGTGTTGGCCAGTTTTGCCGGCAGTTTCAGCTTTGCCGCGATGCGTTCCATCCATCTACCCGGGGTCTGGGCCAGCATTGCTTTTGTGCTCGCCTTCATAGGTTTCGGTATGAAGGCCGGACTGGTCCCCGTCCATACCTGGTTGCCAGAAGCGCACCCGGCAGCGCCTTCGCATATCTCTGCCCTGATGTCGGGAGTGATGCTCAAGGTAGCGGTCTACGGATTCTTACGGGTCATCTTTGATCTGCTCGGCCCCAGCCACTGGCAGTGGGGTGTTGTCGTACTGGTGATTGGTAGCATCTCGGCGCTGCTGGGGGTGCTGTTGGCGTTGATGCAGAACGATCTCAAGCGACTGCTGGCCTATAGTTCAACAGAAAACCTGGGGATCATTTTTATTGGTTTGGGCTTGTCGATGATTTTTATCGGCACCGGCCACGCGGTGCTCGGGGTACTGGCTTTGCTGGCGGCGCTCTACCACACGCTCAACCACACTCTTTTCAAGGGCCTACTATTCATGGGGGCAGGCGCTATTCTGCACAGCACCCACGAACGCGATCTGGACCAGATGGGCGGGCTATTACGGCGCATGCCGTGGACCGGATGGTTCTTCCTTATTGGCAGTATCAGTATCTCTGGATTGCCTCCACTGAATGGTTTTGTTTCGGAATGGCTCACTTTTCAGGCTGCCTTACAGGCCTGGCACCTAGAAAATGGGTTGCTGCGAGCTCTTATTCCGCTGGCCGCCGTAGCTCTGGCATTGACCGGGGCGCTGGCCGCAGCGTGCTTTGTCAAGGTTTACGGTATTGCTTTTCTGGGCCGAGCCCGCAGCCGCCATGTGCGCCGCGCGCATCAAGTGCCAATGAGTATGCGCATAGGCCAAGGCCTACTGGCAGCCCTATGTGTGGCCGCGGGATTGCTACCGGCCAGTATAATTACCCTGCTCGGAGGTGTGCCGTGGCAATTGCTGGGCACCGGCTTGTCACCGGCGGATGCCCAAAGCTGGTTGTGGTTGACGCCCATCTCCAAGACTGCCGCCAGTTACAGTGCGCCGCTGGTATTGATGGCCTTGCTACTGCTCTTTGCCGCGACGGTCATTTTTCTCAGGCGCGGTGCAGTGCGGCGGGTCCGTCGTTCAGATCCCTGGGATGGTGGTTTTGCACCGCCTACGCCACGCATGCAGTACACCGCAGCCGCTTTCGCGCAACCGTTACGACGAGTATTCGCACCCCTGCTGCAGGTTGAAGAACACGTCACTAAATCGCCGGACGGCTCACCCCGCTACCGCCTGCAGGTCACGGATCGAACCATAGACTTGTTGTATACGCCTTGGGTACGGGCCATGGATCGAATCACCCGCTATATCGCACGATTGCAGGGGGGCCACCTGCGCGCCTATCTGGGCTGGACACTTGGGGCCTTGGTTTTGTTGCTGTGGATGGTGTTGTTATGAACACCGCCGGTATCGCTTTCAGCGTGCTGCAGGGCTTGGCCTATGTGCTGCTCGCCCCGCTGTTGCTGGGCTGGGTAGGCAAGGTCAAGGCGACGTTGCAAAACCGGCGTGGTGCCGGCGTCCTGCAGCCGGCCCGCAACGTGTATAAATTGCTGGGCAAGGAAACCCGGGTGGCACACACCGCTTCGCCACTGTTTCGGATAACCCCTTATGTGGTCTTTGTCGCCACCTTATTGGCCGCAGCGATCGTACCGCTACTAGCCACTAATTTGCCCAGTGCTGCGGTTGCCGACATCATTGTGGTGGCCGGCTTGCTCGGTCTGGCCCGTTTTTTCCTGGCCCTGGCGGGGATGGATGTCGGCACAGCCTTTGGCGGCATGGGGGCGAGTCGCGAAATGATGGTCTCCAGCTTTGCCGAACCGGCCCTGCTTATGGCGGTGTTCACCCTGGCCTGGTCGGCGCACAGTACCAACCTTGCCGGGATCATTGACCACCAGCTCAGCGATGCACGCCTGTTACCGTCGATGCTGTTTGCACTGGCTAGCTTGGTGCTCGTGGCTGTGGCTGAAACGGGACGTATCCCGGTTGATAACCCCAGTACGCACCTTGAATTGACCATGATTCACGAGGCCATGATCCTGGAGTACTCGGGTCGTCACCTGGCACTGTTGGAGTGGGCAGCACAGATTCGCCTGATGCTTTATGGCGCGCTGATTGCCAACATTTTCTTTCCATGGGGGATCGCCACTCGACCAAGCCTGCTGGCGCTGGCGATGGGCATGGCGGCCATAGTCGGCAAGCTGCTGATACTGGGTGCCGGGTTGGCACTGAGTGAGACGGTGGCCGCCAAAATGCGGTTTTTCAAAACGCCTATCTTTCTCAGCCTGGCCTTTCTGCTGGCTCTGATCGGGTTGCTGAGCCACGTGATCCTGGAGAGCGGTGGGTGAGTGGTGAAGTGATCCAATCCCTGATCCTGATTTTGGCCGCGTTGGTATTGTTTGCCTCGTTTGTGCAGATCTCGCGTGAACGCTTATTGCCGGCGATTCATGCCTTCGCCTGGCAGGGGGCTCTGGTGGCGGTGGTGACCGGGCTGATCGCGGCTACCGGGCATGTCCCGGGGCTGTATTTTTCTGCGGCGCTGACGTTTCTGCTCAAGGCACTGCTGATTCCCTGGTTGCTGCACCGGCTGGTCCGACATTTGAAACTGGCCCGCCACCGGGAGCCGTTGGGGCATCCCATTCTGACCGTGGTATTGGCGGTCGCCCTGGTGATCTTTTCCTACTGGTTGGTGCTGCCCATCGTGGCGCATAGTTTGAGCTCTACACGCAATATCCTTGCTATCAGCCTGGCGGTGGTGTTGCTGGGTTTGCTGATGATGGTGGTTCGTAGCCAGGCCGTGGCCCAGGTTCTCGGTTTCATGTCTATGGAGAACGGCTTGTTCCTCGCTGCGGTGAGTGCCACCCAGGGAATGCCACTGGTGGTCGAGCTGGGTGTGGCTTTCGACGTGATGGTGGCTGCGGTACTGTTCGGAGTGTTTTTTCTGGAACTTGGGGAGGGGGGCGAGCTGCATAACGTGGACCGGCTCAATCGTCTTGACGAAACCCGGGACGGCGACTTATGAATGCGCTGAGCAATGGTTTTTGGCCGGTCGTGTTGACGGTTTATACGCCCCTCCTGGGCATCTTCGTATTGGCACTGATCGGCCGCGCGCAACGGGCGGGCTGGGTCAACGTGGGCTGTGCCGGGGTTTCGTTTGCGGCGTCGATTTGGCTGGCCTGGGCCTACACCGTGCATGGCGATATTGTCGCGGCGGGTTTACGCATTGACGCCCTGAACATCTCTCTGGTCGTACTCAATGCGCTGGTCGGTTTGAGTACCGCGTTGTTCTCGCGTACTTACATGCTGGAGATGCTGTCTACACGCCTGTCCGGGGCTCGTGGCGTGCATGGCTTGCGGCTATACAACAGTTTATTCCAGGCCTTTCTGTTCACCATGTTACTGGCTCTTACCACGGCCAACCTGGGAGTGCTGTGGGTGGCGGTCGAAGGTTGCACACTCAGTACTGTGCTGTTGGTTTCACTGTACCGTACGCCTGAGGCACTGGAGGCGGCATGGAAATACTTCATGCTCTGTGGGGTGGGCATCGCCCTCGCTCTGTTCGGTACCGTGCTGGTGTATTTCGCCGCCCAGCATGTATTGCCCAATCCTGCCCAGGGTCTGAATTGGAGTGTGCTGTATACACACCGTAAGCAATTTGAACCTACGGTGATGATCATCGCCTTTGTCTTCGTACTGGTGGGTTACGGTACCAAGGTGGGTCTGGTCCCCATGCATCAGTGGTTACCCGATGCCCACTCGGAAGGTCCAACTCCGGTTTCGGCCTTACTTTCAGGGTTGCTGCTCAATGTTGCCCTGTATGCCGTATTGCGCATCAAGCTGCTGGTTGACGGAGCTTTGGCCGGGACGCCTTCCGCGCACCTGGCCGGGCACTTGCTTATCGGCTTCGGCCTGGTCTCGCTACTGGTCGGGGCTCTGTTCCTGCATCGCAGCCGGGACATCAAACGCCTGTTCAGCTATTCCTCGATTGGCCACATGGGGATGATTACCTTTGGTTTTGGCCTCGGTGGACCGTTGGCCACCTTTGCGGCACTGCTCTATATGATTGTGCATTCGCTAACCAAATCAGCGGTGTTCATTACGGTTGGCCATGCCACCCATATTGCCGGTACGCAGACCATTGACCATATTCGCGGTTTGATCCGCACCCAGCCCAAGGTAGGTTGGACCCTACTTATCGCTGTGGTGGCGCTGGCCGGGTTTCCCCCCTTCGGACTGTTTACCAGCGAATTTCTGCTGTTGGGCGCGACCATGCATCGGGCCCCGTTACTGGCCATTGTTCTGCTGCCCGGCATGGCGATTACCTTTGCCGGCTTGTTTCGCCACGTGCAACGCATGGTCTACGGTCCTGTCCCCGCAGGACAGACCCCGGTAAGAGCAAATCTGTGGCCGGTGTATGTACAGATGGCGTTGGTACTATGGCTGGGATTGACAATCCCCACGCTGCTTGCCCATTGGCTGGGTCAGGCCACCGCCTTGGTTGCTGGAGCCCCTCTACCATGAGCGCTAAACAAGACTTGGGCACGCAGCTGCACCAAGTTGGTATTAATACGCGGTCTTATTCCGGGGTGGCGAATTTGCCGGCACTGATTATCAGTGCGGCCGACTGGGGGCCTGCCGCAGCGGTGGCCAAAGCCCAGGACTGGCGCTGGGCGGGTTCATGGGCAGACACGGATGCGGGCCGAATGCACCTTTATGCGCTGCTGGCCCAGGGGGGTGAGTATTTGCTGCTTACCGCGCAGGCGCCACTCGAGAGGCCTGAATTCACCTCCCACACCCCCCACTACCCCGCCGCGGATCGCCTGGAGCGGCATGCTCGGGATCTGTTTGGCGTCATCTACAGCGACCATCCCGATGGGCGCCGTTGGACCCGCCACCAGGCCTGGCCGCAAGATTGGCATCCGCTGCATCCCGCTGCCGAGGTACGTACTCAGGGGCGGACCGCGGCGGATAGTAGCTATCCTTTTATCACCTTGCGCGGCGACGGGGTGTTTGAAATCCCCGTGGGTCCGGTGCATGCGGGCATCATCGAGCCCGGCCACTTTCGCTTCCATGCTGCGGGTGAAACCGTGTTACGTCTGGAAGAACGTCTGGGTTATACCCATAAGGGGATTGAAGCGCTGGCCGTGGGTCGAAACCCGGCGGGGCTGCTGCATTTGGCCGCTCGGGTCTCCGGTGACAGCGCTGTGACGCATGCCTGGGCGGCTTCGCAAGCTATGGAGCGGGCCGTGGGTGCCACGGTTCCGCCGCGGGCGCTTGCTTTGCGCGGACTGTTGGCTGAACGTGAGCGGGTAGCCAACCATATCGGCGATATCGGTGCTATCTGCAATGATGTTGGCTTCGCCTTCGCGCAGGTACAGACCTCACGTTTGCGGGAGCGTTGGCAACGCCGTAACCGTGAGATCTTCGGCCATCGTCTGTTGATGGATAGCGTGGTACCCGGCGGGGTGGCCCATGATCTGAATACTACGCAGATCACCACGCTACGTGCCGATCACGCTACTTTAAGGCAGGCTGTCGAGCCACTGTTCGATATCTTCGACGACCATCCTTCGCTGGAAGATCGCCTGGTCACCACTGGGCACCTCAGCGCTGAAGATGCGGGGGCCTTGGGCTGCACCGGTTATGTTGGTAAGGCCAGTGGCCAGGCGTTGGACTTACGCCATGATGCTCCCTACGCGCCTTACCATGAGCTACTTATCAATGTGCCGGTACAGAGTGAAGGTGATGTGGCGGCCCGGGTTCGCGTACGGATGGCCGAAGTGCACATGAGTCTCGATCTCATGGATCATCTGCTGCGTACCTTGCCGGTGGGGGACATTCACGCGCCATTACCTAATCCACCAGCCGCTGCCTGCGGACTCGGTCTGATTGAAGGCTGGCGTGGTGAAACACTTGCCTTTGTACGCTTCGATGCAAGCGGGTGCATTGCCCGCTACTTCCCGCGTGATGCGAGCTGGTTTATCTGGCCGGCTCTGGAACGCCTGATTCACGGTAATATCGTTGCGGACTTTCCGGTCTGCAACAAATCCGTTAACGGCAGCTACGCTGGGGTGGATTTGTAATGCTGCGTATACTTCATCAGCTCTGGCGCGTGGGGGTGGCCACCGAACCGCCACCGGCCACGGACGCTGCAGCTCTGGAAGCGCTGGGTTTGGAACTGCATCGCGCCATCGAGGCACGCTTTCGTCACAGTCTGGCGATACGGGTGGTCGATGCCGGTTCGTGCAACGGCTGTGAGTTGGAGATCCACGCGCTGGCTAATCCGTACTATGACATCGAACGTTTCGGAGTGAGCTTCGTCGCTTCGCCGCGCCACGCCGACGCACTGCTGGTTACCGGCCCGGTCTCACGGCACATGGAAACGGCTCTGCGGCGTACCTGGCGCGCCATGTCGGCACCTAAATTTGTTATTGCTGCCGGGCAGTGTGCTTGCGGTGGAGGTGAGTTTGGAGGATCTTACGCAAGCTGTGGCGCCGTTGAAAAGGTCTTGCCTGTCGATGTGAAGATCCCCGGTTGCCCGCCTTCTCCGGAGGATCTGATGCGTGGCTTGCTGGCTGCCTTGCGTGTTGATGAGACAACTGTCAGCGAAAGCTGCGGAGAGTCAGCATAATCGGCTGATTGCCGTAGTCTGGGGATCATTGATGCAGAGCCAGTAGCACCTACCCAAGGGTTGGCAAAGCATAACCAGACCCAAAGTCTGCTTTATTGCCTTGGCCAACGACTATTACTCTTGGGCCGTTACCCGTAAATCTCAGCAGAGTAATGTAAGCAATCGTGATTACCGCCACACAACTTCGTGCCGCCCGGGCTCTTTTAGCGATAGATCAGCGTGAACTGGCCGCGATGAGCAATCTGTCTTTACAGACCATCCAACGCATGGAGACCAGTCGGGGTATTGTCCGTGGCCAGGTGGAGTCATTAACCAAACTGATTGCAGCGCTGGATCGAGCGGGAGTGGCGCTGATAGGCCCGGAGCAGATCAGTTCAGGTGGCGGCCGAGGGGTTCGGCTTAAAGTGGCGAACAAATTTATGCGCTGAGGTGGGTCTATCCCCAATATTTATCAGTATACTCTCTGGGTACCGGGTAGCAGCGATTGTTTAGAGTGGAGTGGTGGGAATTGGCGCAGGCCGGTAAAGCGGCGGATAATACCCGTTTCAGATTCTCCTGCTAGTGAGTCATCCCGGATTATGAATGATTTTTTACATCGCCTGCCCGAATTCTCGGCCCTTCACCCATTGCTTATTGCGGCCTTTATAGGGGCAATTCTGGCTCTGCTGGTGACCCAGTACATGCACCTCACCAAGGGTTTCCATGACGTGACTCCGGCGCTGTTGACCAAGTTGCTGAACCGTGAAAATGCTCTGCTTATCGACGTTTCGCCACGGGGCGAATACGAGAAGTCGCACGTACCCGGTGCCAAGCATGTATCCATGGATCAACTGGATCCCGAGCACAAGGATCTGGCTAAGGTCAAAAGTTTGCCGGTGGTGGTCTGTTGCCGCAGTGGAAACACTTCGCAGCGGGCGGCAAAACGTCTGGTCAAGGCCGGTTTCGATAAGGTCTACATGCTTTCCGGTGGGGTGAATGCCTGGCGTCGGGCCGATCTGCCCTTGGTGCGTGGCAAGAAGTAGGCCGCCATGGCGATCTGGCACAGCGAGTATTCCCTCGAAAGTCTGAATGCCCACAGCCACGGCACATTGGCTGAGGCGCTGGGTATACGATTTGTCGAGATTGGTGAGGATTTCATACGCGCTACCATGCCCGTCGATGCGCGCACTCGCCAGCCTTTCGGTTTGCTGCATGGTGGCGCTTCGGCGGCGTTGGCAGAAACGCTGGGTAGTACGGCAGCCAATCTGTGCTGTGAGCCGGGGCAAGAATATGCGGTGGGTTTGGAAATCAACGCCAACCATCTGCATTCGGCCCGCACCGGTGAGGTGACAGGGGTGGCGCGTCCATTGCATAGGGGGCGTAGCAGTCAGGTGTGGGAGATTCGTATTTATGACGACAGCGAACGGTTGGTTTGCGTGTCAAGGCTGACTTGCGCGGTGATTGCCCAGGCGCAAGCCCCGAGCGTTGCCTGAGTGTCGGTAGCCGGCACAGGTTCGATAAGCGGATGGCTGAGCTGACCTTTATGCTATACAAAGCGGCCAACCGGAAAACCTGATGCGCCATTTTATTCATCGACTGGTTGCCGTGCTGCAGATTGCCGGCGGTTTTTGGGGAATGGTCAGTCTTGGTGGCCGGGTGCTGGAGATGCCCACGCCGGTTGGGCTATTGGCAATGCTGTTGGGTACGATGGCATTTGCCGTGGCCCTGGTCGCTGGGGTCATGCTGATCGCCGGGCAGGCCAGGGCCGTACACATTTCGATGTGGGTACAGCTTGCGCAGATTCCCATTGTGGCCAGTCCGCTATTTAGCTATGGCTGGCATGTAGGCGCTGTGGCCGCCTTCGGCCTACGCCTTGGTGGTGGCTGGAGCTTTGGTTATGCGGTGCCGAGCATGGCCTGGCAGTGGGCCTTGCATGGGCCGGATGGAGTGTTTCTGGGTATCAATTTCATCGCCATCGTGGCGTTTCTTCTGTTGTTTCTAACCCGTCGCTGAGGCCGTTAATGGATACGACTGTACTGCCACGCATTCTTCTCAAGGTGGATCGTCTGCCCACCCAC
>QILI01000020.1 GCA_003233305.1 Mizugakiibacter sp. | reverse complement strand
AAGTTATGGGTGATCAAGCAGTTAAACAAGCTCTCCGACGACTAGGTTGAATATTAGTCGCTGGGCCGAGTCACCTTGCAAGTAAGCGTCTGGCGAAATATATCTATCACCCAGGTGCCGGAATGACCATGATGAACCGATACGATCACGACTCCTCAGGAGTTGATCATGGATTTACCTTCAGGCCCGAGAGAGCTCAAACGCCAGCGTTGGCAGAACTGGCAACGCAGTGGCTTAACCCAAAAGGTCTTTTGTAAGCAGCAGCAGTTAGTACTGGCCTCAATCCGAGACCGCGCTGCTTAATCTGCTGCCGCAGAATCTAACATGGCTGACCTGAACCGGTAGCGTTTACCCTGTTGTGTCCGGACGCTTACGATATATGTCACCAGACGCATACGGAGCGGGGAACGTAGGTGCTCGGGTGGCTGAACGAGCAGTTGCACCTTGAGTGAGCAGCGCCGGTCAGAAAATGATGTGTCAAAACGCTGAGGGATAGGGGGTGTACGATCGCTGACAGGTGCATAATTCCAAGCATGGGTTGTCGGAATATCTGGTCTATGCGCCTGCAAGGTGTATTAGAACGCATCATTCTAGAGTCCCCGATAGGGGATCCGTAAACCCGTCGCCTTTAAGCGACGGTAAGCAGTGGGTTTAAGCTGAGGAAATGGAAGAGCACAAGCGAGGTGGCCATACAGAGTGGGGCCGCAAGTAGCACTTAGTATGGATGACCAAGTATCACTATCAGGTGCCGGGTGGTGAGGTAGCGAGCGTTGTCGAGTGTTACTGCGCGAGATGGCGCACAGTAAAGAGATACGCATCTACGCAGGATCGGTCAACCGTAACTATGCACATATACTGATTGAATGTAACTCACTTTAACAGGTCGCTCTAATAGGATTATGGTTATATTTCAAGTAAAAGTACTAGGAGTATTCAAATAGTGAAAACACTGAAGCACTTACTCGATAGGAATGTTACTTGGGCAGAATCAATTAAGAGAAATGACCCCGAATTCTTTATACGGCTATCAAAGCAACAGGCTCCCGAATACCTATGGATCGGTTGCTCAGATAGCCGAGTTTCGGCTAATCAGATCATTAATCTACAGCCTGGTGAAGTATTTGTACATCGTAATATTGCGAATGTCGTCGTACATACAGATCTGAATTGCCTTTCCGTAATACAGTTTGCTGTTGAGATCCTTAATGTAAGCCATATCATAGTCTGTGGTCATTATGGGTGTGGTGGTATTAAGGCAGCACTGGAAGATCGAGAGTATGGTCTTATAGACAATTGGTTACGTCATGTCAAAGATGTTATGCGTTTTAACATATCAGAATTTCAAGGACTTAGTCATGATGAACAATTGAAATTACTTTGCGAGTTAAATGTAAAAGAGCAAGTCAGAAATATAGATAACACTACTATTGTTAAGAATGCTAGGAAACAAGGAAGAGAACTATATGTTCATGGCTGGATTTATAGTATTGAACATGGAATTCTAAAGGATCTTGATAGGGAATGATGGTGCTCTCGAATTCAGAAGGACTAGTACTTTTAAATAGTACTAGTAGGCCCTCAATTTTGGTGGAGGCTACGGTCCTGAACAGTGGGCAGGTCTGGGAATACCGTCATCACAAGGGGTTGTAGACGGAGTAGATTACCCATTGGAAGGTGTTGACACGTTCTGGCCCAAGTTTAATGGTTAGTTGTGTAAGCCATTGAATCATAGATAATGAGGTTTAAAATACTGCATATACAAAAGTACCATTTACGAGTTAATGGTGTCTTTTTATGGTTGGTGTGGGGTGGATTCTGACTTGCTCATGGCTGATCGCGGAAATTCCCGACACCGGTTGTGGTAATAGAGAGTAATCCGGCGATACCGAATTTTGCGCAGCAAGAGTAATAGTGTCGACGGCAATTCAAGATTGATCCTGTCGGTCAGTGACGATTCGTTGTAGTGGTTCCACATCGCAATGGGTAAGCGATTTCAGTTTGGAATCAGACCCCAAAACGGGTGGATACGCTGTCCAAACAGGATGGTGGTGATGGGCGGGCTCGAACCGCCGACCTGTGCATTATGAGTGCACCGCTCTAACCAGCTGAGCTACATCACCACATGGTCGCAGCACGATGTGGGTCGTGCAGGATGAGCGCTTGCCGTGGGGCAAGGGCTGCATAGTGTATGGCCCGCATGAGGACTGCGCAAGGAACAAGCTTGTCCGATAAGTGGCGTGTTTCAAAACGGTAGCCAGTCGGTAACGGGTATCTGCTGGAGTATGGCTGGTTCAGCTTGGGTCTGTGCTTGGACAACATGGCGGCAATCAAGGTGCCCAAGGCATATCTGCTTCAGACCTGCAGCTTGTATCGATCACGCAGAGCCAAAGCGGTGGTCTCAAAGCTTTTCTTGAGGATCTGTACACGGGCTGCGGGGTGCTCGACATGGCCGTTGCGGGCGTCGAGTTCTAGGGTCTTGGCCAGCCCTGACAATGGCAGAGCACCCAGGTTGGCACTGGCTGATTTAAGGGCATGGGCCTGCTGTGAGATGTGTTGAACGTTGCCCTCGTGTGCTGCCAGGATCAGTTGGGCCAAACGTTTTGGCGTATCGGTCAGGAAGATTTCGACCAGCGGTCGCAGCTCCTCGCCCATGATGTCCTCAAGATCGCCCAGGACGCTTTCGTCCAGAGGGGAGGCAGCCGGTCGGGAGCGTGGCCCGGCTGCGGAAGCACGGCTTTCAGGCCGACGTGGTGTTACTGGCGGGGACGTTTTTGCAGCTTGGCTGGCGGTGAGCTGCACAGTGGCGGGTACCGCCTTGCCTGCCGGAGTACCGGGCAACCATTGCTTGAGTGTGCGAGCGAGCAAGCGCCGGTCAAGAGGCTTGGAGAGATAATCGTCCATACCGCACTCGAGACAGCGCTCCCGGTCACCGGCCATGGCATGGGCAGTCATTGCGACGATGGGTAAACGGTTAGGGGTCTTGCGTTTTGATTCACGTCGGCGTATTTCACGGGTTGCGGCATAGCCGTCCATGATGGGCATCTGGCAGTCCATCAGTATCAGATCGAATTGTTCATTCTCAAAATAATCAACGGCCTCAGCACCATGATTGGCGGTAATGACTTCGAGTCCCAAGCGCTCGAGCAATTTTTTGGCTACTTGCAGGTTGACCGGATGATCCTCGACCAACAACACCCGCCCCTGTTGCGGGGTATCAGCAAAGTTGCCGGCAATAGAGGCATTGCTGATCAAGGGTTCGGGGCGGAATTCGTTGGTAATACCAAACAGATTCTCGAGAGCCGTCCGCAGACTGATATCGTCCGCTTCGCGTGGCAAAACCCCGACCCGGTCACTACCGGCGTCGGGAGGTGCGCCGGGCAACAGTACCCGGACTCGTTGAAAGGCTGGGTCACGTAGCACAGTGCGAACCAGGTTGGAGCTTTCGCCGAAGTCACCACCGAGCTCAACAATCAGAAGTTCATAGCCGAAGCCACGACCTAATGGCGCTGAACGGCGCAGACGGGAAAGGGTGTCCGCCGTGCCGCGCGTTGGATCGGCCTCAATGCCGATACCAGCAAGTAGTGGGTTGATTTGTTGAAAGCCGCGTTGACTGCCCAGATACAGGGCGCGTAGGCCATTAAGGTTCTGGTAGCTGGCACCAAGTTCACCAGGGAGTTTGCCCATGGGTACGCTGAACCAGAAGACGGAACCCTTACCGGGTTCAGAGCGGACACCGATCTTGCCCCCCATAAGATCAACCAGCTTCTTGCAAATGGTCAGACCCAGTCCGGTACCCCCATAGCGCCGGGTGATCGAGGTATCCGCTTGCTGGAATGGTTGGAACAGATGGGTGGCCGCAGCGGTGGCGATGCCGATACCGGTATCGCGTATTGCGAACAGCAGTTCTTGGTGAGTGGAGGTTTCCGAACGTCGACTGACCCGGATGGATACGCCGCCGCGATCAGTAAACTTGATCGCATTGCTAATCAGATTGGTCAGGATCTGGCGAAGACGTACAGGGTCGCTACGCAGGCGTATACGCACCTCGTCATCCACCACAGTGCGCAGGCTCAGATGTTTGTCACTGGCCGGTTTTTCCATCAGGGCCCGTAGACTGTCAACCAGTTCATGCACATTGGTGGTGACGTTTTCCAGTTCGAGCTTGCCGGCCTCAACCTTGGAGTAGTCGAGGATGTCATCGACGATACGCAGCAGTTCTTGTGCCGATTTTTGGGCGGTGCTCAGGTAGTCGCGTTGATCCGAGGGAAGTTGACCGCCAAGCACGATGTCCAGCAGTGGCAGGATACCGTTCAGGGGTGTGCGGATTTCGTGACTCATCGTAGCCAGGAATTCACTTTTGGCCAGCACCGCCGTTTCAGCGGCACGCTTGGCAGCAACAAGCTCCTTTTGCAGGCCTTGCTGGGCAGCAAGTTCTTTCTCGAGTACCGTCAAACGGGTCATAGCGGTACTGGATGCGTTATGCGCCGCTTTGCCGGGTGTGGATACACTCAAAGGTAATAATTGACTCAGCACGACCAGGATTGCTGCGGCAATCAGACCGGCGAGAGCCCAGCCTGGATAGTGGCTGACAAGGTCGGTGGAGACCATGACCACCAGGGCCAGCAACAGTAGCAGGGACAATCCGCTGAGGGTCAGGCTAGCCGTGTCGCGTTGCGTGGTGCGCATCGTTGAGCTCCGTTCAACTCTGTTGGTGGAAAGCATAATTCAGGGTATTACCGGCCTCCTGAATAAAGTTGCCTTGCAGGTAATCGACCCCCGCACTGTAAAAGGCCGCAGCCATGCCCGCATCGTTAACTCGTGGACCGATAACCTTGGCTTCATGGGCATGGGCCAAAGCAGCCAAGGCATCTGCATCCGTGCTGTCGGCCAGTTCAGGTGCTAGGCGTAGGTATTCAGGGGCACAGGCGTCGAGCAGTGTACGGGCCAGCTGCAGATCATGGATTTGGCTCAGGGCGAGGCGTACACCCTGAGGGTGTAGGTCAGCGGCGAGACCGGCTAGGCGGGAAACGCCTGAACCCAACTCGTCAACGCGATATTCCAGAACCAGCGATGACTCAGGGATATGAGCTTCGAGCAGGTGTTTTCGGAGTGTGCTGTCACCCCATACCTGATCGATCACCGCGAAGCTCTGTGGTACGAATAAGCGTAGTTTCGTACCCATTCGCTGGCGTGCGGCAATAATCGAAATAGCCTGCTTTAGCACCCACCGGTCGACGGCGTCGAGTAGCTTAGCGGCTTCGGCCTGGGGAATTAGTTCAACCGCAGAATGGATGTTGCCCTGATCGTCGCGTAGCCGCAGCAGGGTTTGGTATTGGGCTTCAGGGGGAACATCACCCACCGGAACCAGCGGTTGGAACACTAGATGCAAGGTATCGTTGTCGAGGGCCTTGCGCAGCGTATCCCCTAAATTGGGAGGATCTTTTCCAATTAACTGTTCGCTGTGGGCGATCGCCATGCCCCCTTGTTGGTGGGCAAGTTCGAGGGTCTGGTCACAACGGCCGAACAGGTAGGCCGGATCAGTGCTGCCGGTATCCAGACCGCAGATCCCGGCACTGAGAGACAGGGCACGGCTACCGGCGGCCTCGAAACGTTGCTGGGTAACAGCCTGGATTAATTCACCGGCCAATTCAGTAAGCTGTGTTTCATTGCGGCTCTCGGAAAGCAATAGCATGGCAGATTGCCCAAACGGGGCGACGTAATCACCCGGATCAAGGCACTCGGCGAGCCAGTGTGAGGATTCCTGGAGGAGTCGGTCCAGTCCTGACAAGCCGAGTTCCTGGCGTAGTGTGCTGGAGTGGTCGAATTCAAACAGTCCAAGACTACCCTTGGGCATGGTCCCCGAGGCGGCTGCCAAGCGTTGGTGCAGACGATCGAGGAGAGTGTTGCGATCGCATATTCCCCCAGAATTGGCGGAAGGCTTTTGGATGCGCTGCCGGGCACTGAGACGGGAGCGACGGATACGGTTGGAAATTGCCGAAATCAAATGCCGGGGCCGGACCGGTTTGGTAATGAAATCGTCGCCACCCACTTCAAGTGCGGCGAAGCGCCGATCACTGTCTTGGTCGCCGGACAAGAACACGATCGGGGTCGTCATGAAATCTTCGCGCTCGCGGATCAGACGGGTCAGCTCGAGCCCATCGGCTCCGGGCATATTAATGTCCATGAGAATCAGATCGGGCTGAAACTGATCAAGTTCATCCAGGGAATTGAGCGCGTCGGTCACGACCCGGATCTGCATGCCGGCTTTACGCAAGATCGCTTCGGCAAAGGCGGCTTGTGGCGCATCATCATCGATGACCAGCACCCGGTAGGCCTTTTCCTTGCGGGCTTCGAGCATAGCCTCGATTTGTGCGGCAATGACCTGGGTACCCAAGGTGCGGGAGATCGCGTGATCGGCGCCGGCCCGCAGTGCCTCAAGACGGGCGCTCAGATCTTCATGATCGAGAATTGCCAACAGTGACACATCATGATTCGTATCGGTGTGCATCGTCCGCAGCTTTTCAGATAGGTCAGTAAGCCGAGGTAACGATGAGGTTCCGAGGACGATCAGTTCGGGCAGTTTCTTACCTTGCAGCATGGCCATGATGGTCGCCGTGTCATCCACATGGCGACACGGAATCCCCCCCTGTGTATAGAGTATTTCAAGTTCTTGCAGTAGCGTATCCTTACCCACCAGAATTAGACTGGGAGGATCGGCTACATGTTCACTCGGGGGGGGGGAGTCAATGGTTGCATCGGTCGTTTTCGAGGCGGTAGAAGACCCGGTCGAATCGATCGGAATGGGTACGGTTTGTTCTGCACCACGTGAATCAACCGATACGGTCTGAGGCGGGCTGGGTTCACGATCCGGTGCCGGATTGGAGTACGCCGTATGGTCGAGTCGAATCCAGTATTCATCCGGCGGTTGTTCCAACTGAGCATAGCCATTGTGTAATTCAGCCTGGTCTGCCTCGTCGGTGCCCGGCTGAACCGAAAACTGGGCGATCACCGGCATACTCGATTGCACGGCATCCAGCAAAATCGCAATAGCAGAGCCTTCCGCACTATCCGGTAGACGTTCTGCTTGCAGACAGGCGGTTAGGGATTGGGCCAGGGCTTCTAGTTGGGTGGATGGCTCAATCAAGCCGTAGCGCCCCGCCGTACCGGCGAGCGTCGTGTATTCGCTTTGCAGGCGGTGCATGGCGTTTACGTCCCAGCCACTACGTAGCTGGGTGCGTGTACGCCACAGCAGGGTGTGCAGACGCTGCGGCAAATGCTTGAGAAAGACGACCTTTAAGTCTTCTTCACGCATCCGTGATGTTATGCCATTCATGCCCATATCCCTTTCCAGTTTGCGGTTCGACGACCGATTTGCATCGGTCTGCTTGTCGAACTTGTACCCCCACCCCATCCTGTTTCCGGGTGCGACTTTAGAACCATGCCTGCAGGTTGCTGACAGATCAACCTTTTTTTATCCAGAAGCCTATTGGCGTAGCTGCTTCATCTATAGCTTGGCAGCTTGCTACAGGTGCTGAACCACGACCAGCAATACGATACCGACCAACAACACGGAGGGGATCTCGTTGAACAACCGTAGCCGGGCGCTACTCCAGTTGCAGGCATCATGGGCAAACCGGTTCTTCAGCCATACCAACCAAAAGTGGTAGCCGATCAGCAGAGCTACCAGAGCCAGTTTGGCATGCAGCCAGCCCTGCATGAAGTAACCGGGGGCATGTACCATGTACCAACTGAGTAGGGCCAGACCGAAAGTGATTGCCAGAATCCCTCCGATATGGGTGATGATCATGAGTTTCCTTTCCATGATTTTCAATTGCGCACGCACTGCAGGTTCAGTGGTCTCGGCGTGATAGACGAACAATCTGGGCAAGTAGAACAGCCCAGCGAACCAGGCGACAACAAAGATGATGTGAAACGCCTTCAACCAAAGCATGGACGAGCCTTATTGATGAACATTAGCGATTGCCTGTGCCTATCCCTTGACCTGTATCCCCGGGCAAGGTTATAACCGAAAATTACCCACAAAACGCCTATCATGCCCGTTCATCCGATTCCGCGCCACATTGTCCGGCCTTCCACCCCATTCCAATCCCGCGGCTGGTGGCTGGTCATAATCGTTCTCTGGCTGCTCAGTCTGGCCCTGGCCTGGAATCTGGGTGGGCGTTGGACGCAACAGCCAGCAACTGCCCCCAACTCTGCCAAACAGTCCACATACCGGGCGATGCAGAAACTCCAGCAACAGTTGGCGATTCTGCAACAGGCGCAACGAGTCAACCAGATCGCAGTTAAGTCCTTGCGCAATACTTTGGTTGAACGGGATGGGGAGATTGAGAATCTACGCTCGGATGTCGCGTTTTATGCACGTCTGGTGGGGGGGGATGCGCACCGTACCGGTCTTGGGGTGCTCGCCCTGCGCTTGCAGCCTTTGGAAAAGACCGCTGGGTATACCTTTACCGTTACTCTGACCCAGGCAGCAAAAAGGGATCCCGGCAGTCGGGGGCGACTCTCGCTCTCAGTCGAAGGAATCCAGGCTGGCAAGCCGGTTGTGCTGGACTGGGCGCATCTGGCGCCGTCTGAACAGCGTAAAGGCCTACCCTTTGCATTCAAGTACTTTCAACAGGTTCGTGGCATGCTTGTTCTTCCCCCCGGCTTTGTGCCCAGCCGGGTACGGGTACGACTGGTACCCAAGCGTGGCAAACCCAGTGAGTGGGCATTTGCCTGGGCCAAGACACTTGTATCGACGAGGTAACCATCATGTTTCGCAAACGTAGTTACGCATCCGCCACGACCAGTCTTGTCGCGCCAGGAACCCGAGTCTGTGGGGATGTGAATTTCACCGGTACCTTGCATATTTGTGGGAGTATCGAGGGTTCGGTTTCGGTCAGCGACGGGTCTGAGGGGATGGTCGTGTTGAGTGCTGAAGGAACGGTAACCGGGACGATCTCAGTACCGGTGGTGGCTATTGATGGGCATGTCGTTGGGGATATTCACGCTACGGAACGCTTGGAACTTGCCGCCCAGGCACGGATTGAGGGCGATGTGTATTATCGCAGTCTGGAAATGGCTGCGGGCGCCCAGGTCAATGGCCGGATGGTGCATTGTGAAGAAGCCCCCAGGCGGCTGAGTGGTCCGCAAACCGAAATACCGGTTGTCGGCCAGGACCTTGAAACCGGGGCAACTGCCCTGAAATGAGTTGTTATGAAGACTATTGATACGCATGAGGTTGCTCCCGATTATCGCCACGCTGACGTACCGTTGGCGTTCACCGCTGCGGCGGCTGGGAAAGTACGTGAACTGATCGAGGAGGAAAATAACCACGAGCTCAAACTGCGTGTGTATATCAATGGTGGTGGCTGCTCGGGATTCCAATATGGCTTCAGCTTCGAGGAAACTCAGGCTGAAGATGACTTGGCGGTGGTTCGTGATGGGGTTACTTTGCTCGTCGATCCGCTTTCGCTGCAATACCTGGCCGGAGCCGAAATCGACTATCGCGAGAGTCTTGGCGGGGCCCAGTTCGTGATTCGCAATCCGAATGCCCAAACCACTTGCGGTTGTGGGTCTTCGTTCTCAGTCTGACCTTTAACGAAGACGACGCAAGGTTTGCGACGTACACACGGGTTCACCCTGGGAGGAGCCGCAGCATTGTCGACGGCAGTTCGTACCGGCCGGTACGGTGGGGAGCGCCGTGGTCAGGTTTCCAGGGCGGTCCGAGGCTTGACGGCAGGCCTGCGGTGGGCTGTATCGCAGGGGCAGATCTATGAGACCAATCATCCATCGGCAGCGATGTGATCTGCAGTTACAATAAGGCTTATCGAGTACGGAGTTGATATGGCCCTGAAACTACTTGCGATCCTGATTGCCCTGGCCTTGCTCGGGGCCATCCCACAGCTGGCTCGGTATCGTCGCTTTAGATGGCTGTCGGTGGTTTTGAAGCTGCTTAGACATGGCTTGCCGGGGGTCATCTTGGTCGTGCTCCTGCCGGCGCTGCTTGCTGCAGCGATTGGTTATAGCCTGAATCTGTCGTTGGCTGGGGTACTGTGGCTGGTTTATGCGGTGGTTCTGTTGATCTGGACTCTAGGGCCCCGTGAACTGGAAACGGACCTTGAATCCATCTTCAATGCCGCCGATGAGACCTCACGCGTTGCGGCCGCTCAGGTACTAAAAGCGGATCCGGTGGCTGCAGATTTGCCATGGCAGGCCCAGGCGTTGGTGGGGGCGGGAGTTACTGCTGCGCTGCAGCGTCGGTTCGCCCTGCTGTTCTGGTTTTTTGTCTTGGGTCCGGGGGCCGCAATCGCTTACCGCCTGCTTCGACAGTGTGCGGCACAGACGGGTATTGAGGCGGGTTTGGCCGACAGCTTGCGGACCAAACTGGGTCGGCTAGCCGATGCGCTTGATTGGGCTCCGGCGCATTTGATGGTGCTGGCGATGGCCTTGGTGTCGAATTTTGATGCGGTGCTCGGAACCTGGCGACGTTGGCATGCCCAGAATGGCCATGCCTGGTTTGGATTTAACGCAGACTTCTTGCCGGCGATCGCCAGCGTGGGGGTCAATGCCGATGTTGAAGCAGGCGATGGTTATGCTGAAGATTTATGCGATGTGCCGGGGGAACTTGAGGATCTCGGCCATATTCTGAATCGGGTGCTGGTGGTGTGGCTGGCGTTTGCCGCACTGCTGGTGCTGGGAGGCTGGTTGACTTGAGCGGGACTCTCATCCGTCGCAGTGTGGCCTCGTGGCTGGCTGCAAACGGGTCATTGGTCTATCGCGAATGCTGCTGGGCTCGTGCAGAGCAAACGTAGTCTGGATGGAGTACGAGCGTAATCCTGGGTGGCTAGGCAGGGTAATGATGGGCCCCTGGATTTCACTTCGTTACATCCAGGCTACGGCGTACTTGTCCGAAGAGTGAGCCGGATTGGCTTTCAGGACAAGCCCCGAGTAGCAATATCGTTGCGGTAAAAGCAGCCCTCGAAGTGGATCGACTTTACGGCCCGATAGGCCCGTTGCCGGGCGGTTGCGAGATCCTCACCCAAGGCGCAAACCGTCAGGATTCGGCCTCCCGCGGTAAGCACCTGGCTATCCTGGGCACGGGTACCGGCATGGAATACCTTGACCCCGGTTTCAAAATCCTGATCCAGCCCATGAATGGTATCGCCGGTGCGTGGTTTGAGCGGATAGTCGGCTGCGGCCAGCACCACGCCGAGAGCCGGGCGTGGATCCCAGCGAGCGTGGTGGCCCTGCAGCCGGCCCTGCAGTGCGGCTTCAATCAATTCGACCAGATCCGCTTGCAGGCGCAGCATAATGGGCTGGGTTTCCGGGTCACCCAAGCGTACGTTGAACTCCAGCACCCGCGGAGTTCCGTCGGCGGCGATCATCAAACCGGCATAGAGAAAACCACGGAAGGGGGCGCCGTCTGCGGCCATACCGGCCAGGGTCGGCTCAATGATTTCCCGTAGTACCCGTTGCTCGATGTCTGCGGTGAGCACCGGGGCCGGTGAATAGGCCCCCATGCCTCCGGTGTTTGGGCCGAGATCGCCCGCATCGCGCCGCTTGTGGTCCTGGCTGCTGGCCATAGGCAGGGCCTGGCGACCGTCACAGAGAACGATGTAGCTGGCTTCCTCACCTTGCAGACATTCCTCTATGACCACGCGGGCCGAGGCCTCACCAAAGGCCTGCTCGGCCAGCATGGCGTGCAGGGCCTGCTCGGCTTCAGCCAGGGTCATGGCAATGACCACGCCCTTGCCGGCGGCCAGACCATCGGCTTTGATCACAATCGGCGCGCCGTGTTCGCGGACGTAGGCCAAAGCCTCCTGCAGCTCGGTGAAGACGGCGTAGCGGGCGGTCGGGATGGCATGGCGACGCATGAAATCTTTGCTGAAGGCCTTGGAGCCTTCCAGTTGTGCAGCGTTTTGGTGCGGTCCGAAACAGGCCAGGCCCGCGGCTTCGAAGCGGTCAACGATTCCCGCAACGAGAGGGGTTTCGGGGCCAACGACCGTCCAGTCCACTGCCTCGCTTCGAGCCAGCGCGAGCAAACCGTCGAGGTTGGTCGCGGCGACTGCCACATTGCGTATACGGGGCTCCTGGGAGGTACCGACATTGCCCGGGGCGACGAGTATTTCCTCAACCTTGGGCGATTGCGCCAGACGCCAGGCCAGTGCGTGTTCGCGGCCACCACCACCGATCACCAGAATCTTCATGCCCACCTCATTACCCCACTGCCGTGCTGGCGACGCTAACCGATTGCGCATTCTAGACATCATGTATTGACCTGTCCAACCTCGAAGGCGTGGGTTACGCATTAAGGTTGGACAACCCGGCGCAGAGCCATAATCGAGGA
>QILI01000095.1 GCA_003233305.1 Mizugakiibacter sp. | reverse complement strand
GCTGCCGCCGCAGGCGCATTGGCGTTACAACTTCACCCCCGAACCGGGCAGCCCCGAAGCGCGCCTCACCGAATATTTCCTCAAACCCCGCAACTGGCTTACCGACGACACCTGCTGACATTGGAAATACATGACACGCAAAGTATATAACCGCCCCCTCGCCGAGATAGGATAGAGAACTTTACAGGGTGAGGCCCGCAAGGAAAAAACTTGAAGAACATGTCTAACGAATCAGGGTCTACGACGGAATCGTGTGGGTTAAAATTGGCTTTGTGACCACCTGTGAATACGCCACCGGTTCAATCGGATTGGAGGTGCGAATACTCTGCCAGTGCTGGGCTGGAAAATCATAAAAAGCCATTAGCTCATCATGGCCCTTGTGTAGACACAGCGCCGCCTTCGGATCCTTTGGCTCATAGGTTCGGATGAACAAGTCAAAGGCCTTTTCCGCTTCTGCCCGGGTCTCTGCCTGCCATATGTTGTGCAGCGTCTGCTTCGCTTTCGCCTGAGCCGACTTTGGCAGGCGGTTCAGTACGTTCATGGTTTTGTGCATCCAGCACCGCTGCTGGCGCGTCTGAGGATAGATTTCCTCCAGCGCAGCCCAAAACCTCATGGCCCCGTCACCGATGGCCAGCTCCGCTACGTTCATCCCGCGAGCCTTCAGTTTCAGCAATACTTTAAAAAAGCTTCGGACAACTTTGGGATTACCACACCGAACGTGACACACACGCCTTTTAGAGCGCTGGAAAGAGCGCCTGAAATGGCAGCGATTGGAGCCATATCGGAAGTTTTCCGAGTTGATTGAATCCCATTGGGATGGCATTACCTTTTACTGTCATCCAGAGAACAAGGTCAGCCTGGGATTGGTAGAAGGGGTCAACAATAAAATCCGAGTGTTGCAACGACGTGCCTATGGCTATCGTGATGAGGACGATCTCAAACTGAAAATCGTTGCGGCATTTCTGCCACCACTACCCGAAAATGCCAATATCGACCTACACGAATCCGCGTAGACCTGTAAAACACATTCCTAAAATCACGCATATGTGTAAAATAAGGGAGGATACGGATTGGCTAACCAAAGTTCACGGTTTTCAACATGCCCATTCTGATAGATAGTGTAATTAAAAATGGTATCTACCAAGAATCTGCCGTGTTGTCGAATCCCGCCTCCTGCGTACCGCGCATCAGCGTCGCACTTGGCGTTTTCGTCGTCCTCGCTTTATGCCTCCTTGCCCCGTCGCAAGTGCAGGCACAAACAAGTTCTATCACCCATCCTTCGGTGGCATTTTACTATGGTACTCATCCGCCGCTCGATGTACTGCGTGCTTTCGACTGGGTGGTGGTGCAGCCACACGGGCTACAACGAGCCACCAAACGGCTTGGCCCATGGACCACTGAGTTTGCCTACCTCTCCCTCGGAGAAATGGAACAGAGTTCAGCCATCGCACGGAACTTGCCCGGGTACTGCCACCTGGGCACGAACCGCCCTTGGCACAGCATTATCATCAACCAGACCAAGGTTGCCTGCCGATCCTTTTATCTCGGCCAGGTATTCAAGCCACTACTGGCGCGCGGCTACCGCAACTTCTTTTTTGACACCCTTGACAGCTACGAACAGGTGCTTAAAACCCCTGCACAGCGTACAGCCTACCGCCAAGGGTTGACCGCCTTGATCAAGGCCATACATCACGAGGATCCACAAGGGAAGTTCATTCTCAACCGCGGTTTCGAACTGCTCGACGCACTTAAGAATCAGGGCATCGTGGGCGTAGCCGCCGAGTCACTGTACCGCGGCTGGAACCAAAAGGCCGGAAGGTATATCCAGGTTAAACGAGCTGACACACAGTGGTTACTTGGCCAGTTTGAGCGCGTACGTAAAATGGGACTCATCGCCATTGCCATAGACTACTTGCCGCCGGCCCGGCGCCGAGCAGCCGAGCATCTGGCTCGGCGGATCGAAAGCCACGGTATCGTGCCCTATGTGACCGATAAGGCACTGACGAGCATCGGCGTAAGCACCATCACGCCGCTCCCACGCCGTGTGCTGATGCTCTACGACGGCCCTTATAAACCAATGAACAATGACCTCAACTGGTATGCAGCCATGCCCCTGAATTACCTGGGCTACGCCACACAGGCAATCAATGTGAGCCATCAGTTGCTGCCTACCGGGCCGCTTAGCGGCCAGATCGCCGGTATCGTCACTTGGTTCGATTCCGATCATTTTCCTCACGCCGCCGAGACCTGGCGTTGGCTGCACGAACAAATGCAGGCCGGCGTACCAGTAGCCGTACTCGGCCAGTTTGGTTTGCCGCTGGACGCCGGAACCTTCGTTCCCCTCGGTCTGCGCCCAGGCAAGGCTGCACCATATGGTCTGTTACCGGCGAAGGTCGCCAATCAGACCAAAGGCTATTTCGGTTTCGAGAGCCCAGTGCTACCGAGTGCGCCGGATTTCAGGCCGCTCCATCTCGTCACGGGTAGGTCGCTGCTGACCATCACCGTCGCCGGCAACCGCGAGGTGGCAGCGGCACTTACTCCCTGGGGGGGCTACGTGCTGGCGCCATATGTGCTGCGCAACCTACCCCGGGGCGACCTTAAGGTCGGCGAATTACAGGCCGCATGGGTTCTCGACCCGTTCCGATTTTATCGCGCTGCGCTGCGCCTGCCCCAGGCACCGGCCTACGACATCACCACACAAAGCGGCCGGCGCCTACTATTCGGACTAATCGACGGCGACGGCTTCGCCTCGAATTCGTGGATCGAAAAATACCGCGGCCAGCCTGCGGCTCGAGTAATTCTGACTGCGGTACTCAAACGCTTCCGACTGCCCATCACCGTGGCACCTATTGCCTCGGAATTTGCCAACCACGGTCTCTATCAAAAATCCGAAGTCGATCGCCTGCGCCCCATCGCCCGCGCTATCTTCCGCCTGCCCTGGGTGGAAATGGGATCACACACTTATTCACATCCCTTCGACTGGCCGGCGCTGGAACACAACCCGAACCTGTCCGCCGGGCTCCACATCAAACACGGTACACACCACCCAGGCGCCTATGTGAGCGGTGGCAGTCCGCAGCTCAAATACAGCTATAATCTACCGGTACCCGGCTACCGCTTCAGCCCCGAGCAGGAAGTAACCGGCGCCGCCAAAATCATCGACCAGTATCTCGCCCCACCCGGCAAACGGGTGCGCGTGATCCAGTGGTCCGGCGATGCCAATCCCGACGCCCAGGTACTGGGCATTGCCTACCGTGACGGGTTGGCCAACATCAACGGCAACAACAGCACCATCGACCACGCCCACCCCTCACTCACCAATGTCACCCCGCTCGGCGTCTGGAAGGGGCGGTATTTTCAGGTGTATTCGCCAATTGCCAACGAAGACCAGTACACCCACGGCTGGCAACCACCCTACTGCGGCTACAACAAGGTTATCCAAACCCTGCAGATGACCGACCAGCCACGGCGGCTCGCGCCCATGGAGATCTATTATCACTTCTATTCCGGGGCCCGCCCTTGCGCCCTGAAAGACTTAATCCGGGTCTATCGTTGGGCGGCACAACAGCCGTCCACGCCGATCTTCGCCTCTACCTACAGCCACCTCGTGATAGCCTTCGAATCCGCCGCGCTGGCGCGTAGTGCCGACGGCTTTCTGCTGCGCGGCTATGGCCCCGATCAGCAAATCCGCATCCCCGTGACGCTGGGTTACCCCAATTTCACCCGCTCGCACAATATCGCCGGATTCGATGATACGAACGGCCAACGCTACATCCACCTCGGACCGGGCGACCAGGCACGGCTGGTGCTTGTCAAGCAGCCACCGACGCAGCCGTATCTGATCAGCGCCAACGGGCGAATAGAGGCGCTGACCCGCCAACCCGGTATACTTGACCTGCGACTGCACGCATACGTGCCGCTACGGGTTCGCTTGGGTAACGCCACCCGTTGCCGCATCTCGATCAATGGCAAAATCCGGCAGGGCAAGCTCGGCGCGCACGGCGAAATTCGCTTCCGACTCCAGGCCCAGCAGGCGTACATGCAACTTGCATGCCCCGGCGAAATAGATGACACTGACCGCCACAACTGATTTGCGTTTCAGGAAACCTCTGAATGTAAAGCCTGAGCGGCGTAAGTGCATACCCCCCACGATAGCGCGTGAACGCTTGGCTCCCTCCTGGTTGTTAGCCGGCCTGGTTCTTGCCACGCTCGCAATCCTGCTGATCCTGTATCCAAGAACCTATATCGAAGCTGACCTGCGTGCGCATCCGCAACCGAACGCGGCTACATTGGCCTATCTGCGGCTCATCGTCATAGCCCAACCCCGTGCCCGCGACATGCGCATCCTGCTTGCCGAACAGGCGCTGAGCGTAGGCGATATCTCCCTGTCTCGCTACGCTCTTGCGCCTTGGCTGCAGCAAGGGTTTGCGGTACTCCCGCTCAATATCGGCTTACTGCGTCTGCACCTGCTCCGGGTAGAACTCTATGCGGCACGGCCCGGCTCGGCAGGCTATACCAAACTGGCTGAAACCTATGCCCGCAGTCTCCTCTTGCTGGCCCCACGCATAAAAGTCATCGATCTTCTGACCGCAATCCATTTCGTTGCCGGCCTGGGACAATATGTAACAGCCGCGCAACTATACCGGAATCTTATTGCCCGCACTCACAGCGCCAGCTTGCGCAGGCAAGCATTCCGAGGGGGCATCGGTAGCCTGCTTGCTGCGGGCAAACCTCGCGTGGCACTGGATTTTGCCCGTGCGGAAATAGGCTATATTCAGCTTGACGATGCGCTCTGGCGCCGCCTGATTCGCCTAGCCTTGCTAGCCGATCGTCCCCACCTCGCCGCACGCTACGCACGGCGTCTGCTGGGCATGCATTCAACGTGAAGGGACTGTGCCCCCGAACTGACCGACGACTGCTTGTTGGCCTTGCCATGGTAACGTCCATGTGGACATTCAACCTGCTTGCCGCACCACTGCCGACAGCACCCAGCCATCCCTTCGAAACCGAGAACTGGAACCTCGCCTGGCAGGCCTTTATTGGTGCCGGCGCGATCAATGATGCCTATGTGCTAGCGCAAAGTGCGGTCAAGGCGCGCCCCGACAGTCGCCTGTGGCTCACCCGTCTGACACAGGCTGCACGTTGGAGCAACCACCCGCAAGCCGCGCTGAATGCGCTGTTCCGACTGGCGATCCATTTGCACGAACAACGCTATCTGCAACCCGCCCTCGATCTAGCCATCGGTCTTGGCGATAATGCCCAATCCGCGGTGCTATTGCGCAAAATCATTCGCTTGGGCCGGGCCACGCCCGCACAGCAACATCTGTTGATAGGCTTGTACCTGAACCTCGGCGATCCGGACCGGGCCCTCACCGAACTACAGCGCGAATTTACCCACCACCCCAACCGCGAATTGCTGTGGAGGCAGGCGGTGATCTACCGCCTGATCGGTGAGCCTCAACGTGAACTGGCGGTGCTACAGCACTATCGCAAGCGCTTCGGCCCCGAACCACGCGTCATGTTGGCTATCGCCACGTCCAACTATCTACAGGGCCGACTGCAAGCCGCTCTGGCGGCCCTGCTCACCGCTGAATCCCGCGCCCGCCCGGGCGACACCGCCTACTGGCGGACCCTAAGCGGATTGGCTTGGCAACTCGGGCGCTACCCGCTTTCCGCACAAGCTGCCACGGTACTGTTCGACACGGGCAAGGCGAACCGCACAATCTACCAACGGCTAGCCTATATCGAGCAATATCGGCACCCAAAAAGGGCCTTTGCCATCGCAGCACGCGGCTGGCAACAGACGCATGACCCCACCCTGTTCTTATCCCTGCTTGGCATCGCCTCGGCACAACACCCCGTCCAACCCTGGCTGCACCGCGCCTTCTCCCTGCTCAATGCCACACAAGCCAAGGTCTTTGCCAACGAGCCGCTTTACTGGACCAGCCTGGCCACACTCCACGGCGACGAGGGTCACCCGCGGCAGGCACTGGCCGCCTACCACCAGGCCTTGCGCCTGAGTCCAAACGACAATGCACTGCTCGCCGGTTATCTGTGGCTGCTGCTGGATACCGGAAATCTGGCGCCCGTGCAAGCCGAACTCGGGCGCATAACCCACCGTGCCCGCAACGCCGTATTACTGTGGGCACCACTGGCCGCGGTCTACGCACGGCTAGACCAACCGCAACATGCCTTGCCCTGGTTACAGAAACAATGGCTGGGACACAAGAATAATCCGCTCTGGTTGATTAACTACGCCGATACCCTGAATCAGGCTGACCAGGTCGACTTCGCCTGGCGACTGCGCCGACGCGCCTACGCTCTGCTTGCCCGACAGATCACCAAGGCAGCCAACCCCAAAACAACCCTACTACGACGGCGTGAACTAACACGTTTAGCTACCACGCTCACTCCCGGCGATCCGGCGCGCCAGCATATCAAACAGCTTAGTCGTCATCCCAACTCATTGCAGGCGCGTGTGGTTGTGCTGTCCTGGATGCTCGACCGTCGGGCCTATCCGCTGGCTCGCTGGTGGCGACTGCGTGCCTTTCTGCGCCACCCGCCACCCGCTTGGGCACAGTTGTCGCAGGCCATGGCCGAGGATGATGGCCCTACCATCGCCCGCTTGCTTAAACGTCAACGCAAACGCCTGCCGCGCCGTGACCGCGTTGATGCCGCCCAGAGGCTGGGCTGGAATCCGCTGGCCCTGAGCCTGGCCTGGCAAGGGCTAGCGGGTGAACCGGACGATGAGCGCTTGCAGCGCCAGTTCCGCGAACTGGCCGTACCGCGTGCCGACAGCCTTGGTGTGACGCCGGAGGTCATCGATGTTGGCGGCCTCTCCAGCATCGGTGCCAACCTCGATGCGCACCACTGGATCAGCCCGCGCGATCGCCTCGACCTGCGTCTTGATACCTTCCGCCAACGCAGCACCGACGCCACCCAATTAGGTACACCGCCCGCCCTGCGCCGATTGCTGCAACTCAACTGGCAACACCGGATCATCCGCGGCCACCTCGAGTTCCGTCTTGGCGCCGGGCGCAACCTCGCTTCCTGGATCCTCTTGGGGCTCGACTGGCAACAACGCTGGAACCGCCGATTCACTACCACTCTAAATGCTACATATGGCGCCCGTCCCACCGACACCGTTGCCCTGGAGCTTGCCGGACGCGAGGATCGTGTGCGCGCCGAGACGAGCTACCAATTCACTCCCCGCAACAACCTCCTACTGCAAGTTGTCGCCGGTCGCCTGCGCGCCCAGGGTGGTGGGGCGCTGGGCAATGTGCAACGCTTCCTGCTCGCAGCAAGCCATAAATTCTGGCTTGCACAGCCAGACTTCAGCTTGCGCGTTTCACTGAGCGGAGCACACTACACGCACGCTACGGTCTTTCCCCGGCAACTCGCACCCCTCATGCCGGCCGGGCAAACGCCTGCGGTGTCCTTTTTTATACCGGCCAGCTTTGTACAAAGTTGTATCGGCGGACATTTCAACCTGCAATACGAAACCGGCTACAGCGGACACTGGTATCCTTATGCCAGCTCTAATCTGTGCTTTAACAGCGTTAGCGGTATCGGCTACGATTTGTCCGCAGGTGTTGGCTTGCCTGTCCTCGGCCCCGATCATCTATCCCTGAGCATTAATCTCGACGATAACGTGGGTACCCAGGCAGGGCGCAGCACCCGGGTGGTGTTACGCTACCGTTACTACTTCGCCCCCCATTGATATATTACGTCATGATCCGACTATCCAGAGTTGCTTATGTCTTCCTCATCGGACTGATTCTTATTGGCTTGGGCGCATGTGCCACCACCCAGATCAACACCTCGCCCTCACCCCGGCCAGACCGCCAAGTAGTGTGGAGTGTATTGCCACTGATCAACAACACGGCCACCCCGTATGCCGGGGTGCGCGCCCAGCACCAACTTGCCGCTCTGCTTAGTGCCCACGGTGTAAAACAGACTCTGATTGCACCGGGCCCTGATAGCACCGGTCCACTGCCCCTCCTTACCAACAACGCAAACACTCAACAACAGGAGCTTACTTGGGCGCACAGCCACGGCGCACAGTACGCACTCCTTGGCAGCGTCGACGAATGGCGCTACAAGATCGGCCTCGATGGCCAACCTGCCGTGGGTTTCACCCTGCACCTGGTCGATCTGAAAACGGGTGACACGGTATGGAGCGGTGTTGCCTCAGCCAGCGGTACCAGTCGCGAAGGACTGGCAGTACTCTCCCAACGCGTACTCACCCGACTGACCGAACAACTGCTGCCCTAACGCCTCGATGTCCTTTGGTTCGGACTGGAAAGTTCACTCGCAACATGGCATTTATGTATGGGCCGAAGTCGTCCTGCTGCCGATTGTCGCGCTGGCCGTGGCCGTGTGGTTCGACCCCACTACGCCATTCAATACCTCGTCTTACCCGTGGTTGTGGCTGATTCCGCTACTTCTCGGGCTACGCTACGGGTTGGCCGCCGCCGCGCTCAGCAGCCTGGTCTTGGTCGGAGTCGGTGTAGGCGCCTATCAACTGGGCTGGAGTGGCGAGCAGTCCCCGCTCATCCAGCTGGTAGGCGGGACATTCGCCGCCCTCGGTGCAGGCCAATATGCTTCGCGCTGGCGCGAACGACTGCAGGCCAATCAGACCCGCACGGAATACAACGAACAGCGTCTAGAGTCGCTTACCCGCGCTTTTTTCATTACCCGCCTGTCACATAATCGACTGGAAGAAGCCCTGATCACCCAACCCGTGACATTGCGCGGGGCCATGGAGCAGATGCGTGCACTCAGTGCCGAGACACCCACGGGCATCAGTGCGGCTGGTGCTAACGCACTATTGCAACTGCTAGCGCAATATTGTCGCTTTGAGGCCGTCGCACTACACCTTTATATTGGCGACGCGCGGCTTAGCGACGAACCCATTGCCACGCTGGGGCCCTCTGTTGCGTTAGCGCGTACGGACCCGTTGCTGATCGCGGCACTCGAACACGAGCAGACCAGCTACTACAGTATCGACCAGCTGGAACAATACCATGAGGATGAATACTATCGTGCAGTCTTCCCCCTGACCGATGCCACGAGCCAGGGTGTTGGCATGCTGGTAGTACGCGACCTGCCGTTACTGGCGCTCACCGAGGAGAACCTCACCGAGGCCACCGTCATCCTGCAGTATTTTGCCGACGAGAGCCAGGCCGCGGCGCAGACGGTGGGGCTACGCTCGCATTTCCCGCAGTGCCCACTCCATTTCGCCCATGAACTGATCAAGCTGCAATGGCTGCAGGTGCGTAACGATGTGCGTTCCACGTTGATCGCACTGCGTGCCCCCACCACAACACTCAACAGCATTTACAACATTCGCCGTGGCCTCGATCTCTACTGGCAATCGCCGTTCATGTCTGGCCAACCCGGTCTGCTGATCCTGTTGCCGCTGGCCGGCCCAGCCAGCGCCCGCGGCTTTCTTGAGCGCATTGATGGCGTGCTGCGTGAACAGGGACTCGAAACCGGAATGTCCTGCAGCAACTTCAGCGTCAAGCAAGTTCAAGTCGATAACAGAACACCACTCGAGCTGCTGCGCGAATGCGGCATCGAGTCCAGCGCATGAGTCCACAGCTTGTCGCCGTAATACAGCCTTGGCTTAGCCCAGCAACGCCCGCTGCCCCCTTGCTTACGGCCCTGTTGCTGGCTAACGCGTTGCTCGGCCTGCTGTTCGCGGTCATCACGCAGGGGCTGTTGCCACGGCGCCTGCGCGAACACCCCACCCTTAATGTCCTCACGCTAAGTGCATTCGCCAGCCTACTGCCCCTCATTGGTCCGCTGCTGCTGCTCACGATTGGACTTGTCTATCCGCTGCTAAAAAAAGCCCCGAGACGGTTTCTGCCCAAGCTGCTCACTCATCTCACCTACGCCACAGAAGTACAAGGTCACTACAGTCATTTCGGTGCCGGTGGCGCGCTCGCGCGGCTACACACCGCGCAGTCCGATAGCGCACAAGGTTCGCGTGCCCTACTGGCAATCGAAAGCCAGCGCAGCTGGGAGACCACCCACATACTCAACACAACGCTGAGCCATCCAGACGAATCCTTGCGTCTGCTCGCGCACCATATGCTGGTACACCGAGAGGCGGCTATTGTCGCGCCCATGAGCCGTCTCGAAGCGCAGCTCGGCATCGATGATGAGCTTGTGGCCCGAACGGCGCTGGAACTTTCCGAACTGCATCTCGAGTTCATCTCCCACGGTATGGTTAGCGGTAGTCTGCGGAAAATGCATATAGACCATGCGCAACGGCTCCTAAGTACCATTGGAGAGCCTCCCGCGGAGGTCGCTTGGCACACAAGATTTCTACTCGTACGGGCACGCCTGATGCGGCAACGGGGACGCGCAACCGACCAAGTACGCATTGCGCAAGATTACACCCAGGCGCTCACCGCCGGGGTCGCTCCGGCGCGTGCGCTACCGTGGCTACTGGAGCAGGCTTGGCAAGCCCGAGACTATACTCGTATGCACACGCTGCTGGCGCACTATCGCCTATACACTCAGATTCCGCTGATCGGTCCGGTGGCCGCGCGTTGGGAACGCCGCGCCCGTGGCTAATGCGCCCACCCGCGACTGCGACATTGTGCTGCTGCTCGAAGGGACCTACCCTTACATCAAGGGCGGCGTATCGAACTGGATCCATCAAATCGTTAACAGCTTGCCACAGTGGCGTTTCACCGCCGTGTTTCTTGGCTCACAGGCCAGTGACTATGATGGCCCTCAGTATGCTTTGCCTGATAACCTGGTGGAGCTGCAGACCTATTATTTATTTGATGAAGGTGACCGTCCGCCGGTGCGCCCGCTACGCCTGCCCGCCGACACCCCGGCACGCTATGCCAGCCTCCACGAATCCCTGCGTACGAGCGATGCCGCAGCACTCGATTTCAACACCTACCTGAATCCCGGCGACCCATTCAGTGAGGCCGCCTTTCTGTATAGCGAAGCGGCCTGGCACTACATCACGGAAGCTTATGAAACCAGCGCAGAACCTTCCTTCGTTGACTACTTCTGGACCATTCGCAACCTGCATCGACCCATCTGGACGCTGGCTCAAGCGGCGAGAAAACTACCGCGCGCACGTCTATTCTTCAGCGCCTCGACCGGCTACGCCGGTCTGCTCGGCGTAGCCGGTGCCGAGGCGCAACAACGGCCGTTCGCTCTGATGGAACACGGTATCTACACCAAGGAACGGCGCATTGATTTAATGAACGCTAGCTGGATTTCCGACTCGCGTAGTACGCTGCAACACGATCCGACTGAAATGAGCTATCTGCGCGAGCTGTGGATCCGTTTTTTCGAGATTCTCGGTCGCTTGGCGTATGGACATGCTGCCCCCATCATCAGCCTGTTCGAGGCCGCACGCCGACAGCAGATCCACGACGGTGCCGAGGCTGCTCGCACCCGCATTATCCCCAATGGTGTAGATGTGCCCCACCTCGCCTCGTTGCGTCGCCCCAAGGATGCACCGACGCCACCGGTGATCTGCCTGCTCGGCCGGGTAGTGCCGATTAAGGACATCAAAACTTTCATCCGTGCCACTTATACCCTGCAGCTGCAACTGCCTGGGGCACAGGCCTGGATCGTGGGTCCCGAGGATGAAGACCCAGACTACGCGCGTGAATGCCACGAACTCGCCCAGGCACTCGATCTGGGTGAATCTTTACGTTTTCTTGGCTTCCAGCACATTGACGACATTTTACCCAAGGTCGGCGTGATGGTGCTTAGCTCGATTAGCGAGGGGCTACCGCTGTCGGTACTGGAAGGCTTCGCCGTAGGACTACCCTGCGTTACTACCGATGTAGGTGCCTGCTCAGAGCTGATCTACGGGCGCGAGGGAGAGGATCGGGCGCTGGGCGCCGCCGGCACGGTGGTCAGGCTGGCCGATCACCAGGCCCTGGCTGCTGCCTGTGTTGAGCTGCTCACCAACCCCGAAGCCTATGCCAGCGCCCTGCAGGCCGCTATCGCCCGAGTCGAACGCTATTACGACAAGGGACAGATGATCAATACCTTCGATCGCCTGTTTACCGAACTCATCACCCCCCGGGAAGCCGCCTAATGGCCGGCATAGGCTTCGAACTGCGTCGCCTGAGCCGCAGCGATACCTACCTCGGCCTGCTGCGCGCCTACCTGTATGCCGGTGTGGTCGGCTCCGGACCGTGGGTGCTGTCCATCCTGGCAATCCTGATCCTTGGCATCCTGAGCCTGGGCCTGGTGGTGCCGCCCAGCCTGATCAGCCAATTCCAAACCAGCGTCACCTGGCTAATCGCGCTCAGCCTGATCTATTCCGGCGGCATCCAGCTTACCTACACGCGCTACGTCGCCGATCGCCTATTCGAAGACCAGAGCGAACGGGTGCTACCCAATCTGTTCGGGGTGTTGCTGGTCACTACGCTACCGCTGTTTTTCGTCTCCATCCCACTGGCGCTGTGGCTGCTGCCCGGTACCAGCCCTGCCTACCAACTGCTGATGATCGTCTGCCTGAGCTTGCTCAACGTGGTCTGGGTGCTCACCGTGCTGCTCGCCGGCCTCAAACAGTACCAATGGCTACTCATTCTCTACTTCCTTGGCTACGGCACTGTCGTCACCCTGGGACTCTGGCTAAGCCATATGCTAGGCCCGTCGGGCTGGGGGCTGGAAGGGCTGCTGCTCGGCTTCATCTTGGGCCAAGTCGTTATCGCTATGGGTGCGCTTGCATTGGTCTGGAATGAATATCCACCACAACGGCTGATCGAGTTTGACTTCCTGCGGCGCCGGCGTCTGCGCCTGTGGCTATTGCTGACCGGGCTGTTCTTCAATGCCGCCATCTGGGCTGACAAATTCCTGTTCTGGCTGTGGCCCGGCACCGGACAGCAGATCATCGGTAGGTTACACGCCTCAATGATCT
>QILI01000140.1 GCA_003233305.1 Mizugakiibacter sp. | reverse complement strand
GGGTCTACGGGCGTTCGTCGACAGTCCGTCCATGGACTGGCAACGAACCGACCGGCTTCCATGCCGGTCGCCCTACGGGATTGGCCCTAACTCCACACCGCGAACCACGGCTATGGATAAACCGGCGGCCGGTAGGATGTGGTGAGGTACGAACCGCATCAATCGAGACTGTTCTGCATCGTGCATTGTGCCGAGGCCTTTCTGGTGACACCGCTCTGCAGTGTCACCCGTTTGTGGACGCTCTACGTCCAGGGCTACGAACACGCATGTCGCTACCCATTCGTCATTCCCGCGCAGGCGGGAATCCACCCGGCCCGGAACGCGTTGGAGGCTTGCTCGGACGCTGCCGCCAGACCGTGGATCCCGGGTCCTCGCTCCGCCCGGGATGACGAAAAAAGCATTATGTCCCGCCCGGGACGATGGAATTTTTATTTGCTGACCCGGCTCTACAGTGTCACCTGTTTGTGGGCGCTCTGTGTCCTTCGCAACAATCTTTCATCGGCAGCCGGTATCCAGGCTCCTCGTCACGTTAGGGTTCGCGTTGCTCACCCACAAACCTACCCATACTCCCGTCTGAATCGCCCTGGGGACTCCAGGGGCAAGTTGGCCTGGTCACGCCCTCCCACCCATACGCCTCAGTGCGTAGTCCACTGGTACAACGTGTAGTACACAGGCAACACCGGTCCTTCGTGCGAGTCGGGCCGCAACAGACCTTGCGAATTTGCATAGAAGGTCTGCACGGGACCGTGTGGAGGGATAATCCGGATTAATACCAGTCTTCCAGAAACACGGTATTCCTCGATCTTGTCACCATGCTCATGGCGGGTAATCACCTTCGGTTTCGCTCCAGGCAGTTCGATCTTCTGGCTCGAGCGGATAGCCTCTGTGGAGCGGGGCGCCGGCGGCAACGCAGAAGCCGGTTGGGTCGGCTGGGGTACCTGAGGTGCAACGGGGTGATCGAGATTCGGTGGTGGCGGGACACTGGCCGGAGGTGGTGGGGCGTTCTGCGCCATGGCACTGAATGCCAACATCAGCACCGGGATCGCCAGCAGACCTGTGCGAATTTCATACTGCATAACACGCTCCTTGGCTGAGGGTCGGCTTCGAGCATAGCAGTCGAGTCAGGCTGTGCTGGTCGAGCCATGGGAATCCGTCCCCTGGTGTAGGCAAGCATTCAGCTGGGGTCAGTGACCTGACTTGAATTTTATCCATCCGTACCCCACCCCACTCACCCTCATGGGGGTGCCACCGGGCCAGACATTGCGGTAACTGCGATGAGCCGTCTGGGTGACCTGATCAACATGCCCATCAGAAATTGATTTTCCTGATGGCTACAACGTACCGGATATCTCAAGCCGTGCGAGAATCAGCAGCATGTCCAAGTTCATCCTGATCGACGGATCGTCCTATCTGTACCGCGCCTTCCATGCGCTGCCCCCCCTGAGCAACGCCGCAGGCGAACCCACCGGAGCCTTGTTCGGGGTGACCAACATGCTACGCGCCAGTCTTGCCGAACAGCCCGACTACATTGCCTTTGTCACCGATGCCCCCGGACCGAACTTCCGTCATCGTCTGTATCCGGATTACAAGGCCAACCGCCCACCGATGCCCGATGACCTGCGCGCTCAGGTCGAACCCATGCACCGCATCGTCGAGGCCCTGGGCATCGCCACGCTGCAAATTCCTGATGTCGAGGCCGATGATGTGATCGGCACTCTGGCCAGGATTGCAGCCGAGCAAGGCATCGAGGTGGAGATTTCGACCGGTGATAAGGATTTTGCCCAGTTGGTCGGGCCCCACATTGAACTCGTCAATACCATGTCCCGCACCCGCCTGGACCGGCAAGGAATCGCCACCAAATATGGGGTGTGGCCGGAACAGTTCATTGATTATCTGAGCCTGATGGGTGACCGCATCGACAACGTTCCAGGCGTTCCCAAATGCGGTCCGAAGACGGCGGCAAAGTGGCTTGAGCAATACGGCAACCTGGAGGAGATCCTGGCCCAGGCCACCACGATAGGGGGCAAGATCGGCGAAAATCTTCGGGCAGCACGTGAGCAATTGCCGCGCTCCAAAGCTTTGGTCACGATTCGTACCGATGTGGATCTGGCGCTCAAGCCCACCGATCTGACCCTCAGCAATCGCGATACCGACCACCTGCGGGCCCTGTACACCCGCTATGGCTTCAATCAGGGACTCAAAGAACTTGATAGCCGCCCAGCATCGACCTCTTCCCCGTCAACCATTCCCAGCAATCGTACTGCCCAGCCACCTGCTCACGCCGATGTCCCGGTCGGTAAAGAAGCCGAGCCGGGCCGCTACGAATGCATCACTACGACTGCAGCACTGCAACGCTGGTTGCAACGTATGCAAGATGCCGAACTGATCGCCGTGGATACCGAAACCACCTCGCTGCAAACCCAGCGGGCCCAGATCGTTGGGGTTTCCTTTGCTATTGAAGCCGGTGAGGCCGCTTATATCCCCTTAGCGCATGACTATCCCGGTGTTCCCCAGCAACTACCCCGTGAGGCCACCCTGGCCCGGCTGCGACCATTACTGGAAGATCCGCAACGCCCCAAGCTTCTGCAGAACGCCAAGTACGATATCGAGGTGTTGGCCAAACATGGCATCGCCCTGCACGGGCTGGCCCACGACAGCATGCTCGAATCCTACGTACTCAATGCCACCGCTACCCGTCACGACATGGATTCGCTAGCCAACCGTTATCTTGGTTACAACACCATCAAGTACACCGAGGTCGCCGGCAAAGGGGCCAAACAAATCCCCTTCTCCCAGGTAGCGCTGGATGAGGCCTGCCCCTACGCTGCTGAAGACGCCGATATCACCTTGCGCTTGCATCAGGCGTTATGGCCGCAACTGCAACGCGAAGCCCGTCTGCGCAACATCTATGAAACCATCGAGATGCCTCTGGTTCCGGTGCTGGCCCGCATGGAACAGCACGGGGTACTGATTGATGCAGCAGAACTGCGTCGCCAAAGCCGCGATCTGGCCGAACGCATGCACACCATTGAACAGCAAGCCCACAGCGAGGCCGGACATTCGTTCAACCTCGACTCACCCAAACAGTTGCAGACCATCCTGTTCGAGCAACTCAAACTGCCCGTCTATCGCAAGACCCCACGCGGCCAAGCCTCGACCAATGAAGAAGCCCTGCAAGCAATCGCCGAACGGCATCCGCTGCCTCGCCTGATTCTCGAATACCGCACGCTGGCCAAGCTGCGCTCCAACATATACCGTCAAATTACCGGAAATGATCGATGCCGATACCGGCCGCGTGCATACCAGCTATCACCAGGCCGTTGCCGGCACCGGTAGGCTGAGTTCCTCGGATCCGAACTTGCAGAACATTCCGGTACGCAGTGCCGAGGGCCGACGTATTCGTAGCGCTTTTATCGCCCCGCCGGGGTGGCAGATCCTGTCGGCCGACTATTCGCAGATTGAGCTGCGAATCATGGCCCACCTGTCCGGCGATTCCGGCCTGCTTGCTGCCTTCCATGCCGGCCACGATGTGCATCGGGCGACTGCCGCAGAAGTCTTCAGTCTGAGTGAGGAACAGGTCACCCCGGAGCAGCGGCGGGCGGCCAAGGCGATCAACTTTGGCCTCATCTATGGCATGAGTGCCTTCGGCCTGGCCCGTCAGCTCGGCATCGGCCGTCATGAGGCGCAGGCCTACATGGACCGCTACTTCCAGCGCTATCCCGGCGTGCAGGCCTATATGGAAAGCACCCGCAAACGGGCTCAGCGCGACGGCTACGTTGAAACCCTGTTCGGGCGGCGGCTGTATCTGGAACAAATCGCCGCCCGCAACGCCGCGCATCGGGCCGGAGCCGAGCGGGCCGCAATCAATGCCCCCATGCAGGGCACCGCCGCCGACATCATCAAACGGGCCATGCTCGCCGTGGATGCCTGGCTGGACGGACACCAGGATGCCTACCTGCTGATGCAAGTCCATGATGAACTGGTGTTGGAAGTACAGGCCGATGCGGTGGACGATGTGCGCGATGCCGTGCGTGAATGCATGGCCGGTGCCGCAGAACTTGCCGTACCCCTGATCGTTGATATTGGCGTTGGCAAGCACTGGAATGAGGCCCACTGAGGACACAACCGCCCAGTTTTTGCCGAAAGCCTAAACAACAACTGAATATCGCAGTTTTCCGGTTGAACTATTCCAGAATTGTCCCATCTAAGCTTGTGAACGCACGCAATGGCGTTCAATTGGCTTAGATCTCTTCCCCTAGAGACAAGCCTGGTTCGGAGCTAGATCCCTCCCCTGGTTTTGTACTCCGAACCCCGACCCCGAGAACTTCCCCCTGGTTCTCGGGGTTTTTTATGCCCTTAGTATCTCGAAATCACCCGTAGTGACAGGATCTTCGGTGTGCTGCAGCGTCTTGAACCGGTGTCGTATCCCGCCAGCATTGAGTACCAACACAGCTGCAGTAAAACCCTGCACCGGCCATGAACCAAGGAAAGCGAGGTGACAGTACGGTCTCTGTTTATTCTGGCCATAGTGAATAATTGTCACAAAAGTAACCAGCTGCTGAATTTCCTCGGTTACAGCTTGAACTTTCCAGAACAAAGGCCATCTAATGTATCGAACGCACGCAATGGCGTTCATACGGCTCTGAACCCCTCCCCTGGTGACGAGCCCGGTTTGGAGCTGGATTCCTCCCCTGGTCTCATGCTCCGAACCCCGACCCCGAGAACTTCCCCTGGTTCTCGGGGTTATTTTTTATAGTGTGTGGAAAGCCGTCCTCTCTTCTTGGCTTAAATCTGCAAAGTGCACCACAGACAGTCTGACCTGTGGGCATTGCTGTATCCAGACTGTGATAAACCTACTGCGACCCCTTGCCGAGGTTTATCAGCAGCTGTTCGAAAAGGATCAATACCTGTGATCTGTAAGTGCCATGCCCCGCCTCCTGCGCCAGCCGGGGGAGAACGGCGCGCGCCGCGCTCAACGTCCGGCGCCGCATCACGCCATCCCCAGGCTGCTGACCTTAGCTCCCAACGAGGTGTAGAGCTGGGGTATCACCAAGCGGTACCCGATTGAGCGAGGATGGCCATAATCCAGCAACATCTTGCAGAAGGTAATCCGCGTAAGACCTGCTGTGAACAAAACAGTTCAAACAGGATGAAGTACTGCACTAGATAGGCGCAAGGTGCGCGAGGACGTAATACAGCAATTAAGCCACGCAGTAGGTTTATAGAGGGGGGTTCTTTGCCCAGACTTGAGAAAGAATTCCGGACCTCACTCAGCCCACCAAGTACATCCCGATGAACCAGCCTCTCGGTGCATCCAATCCGACCTGAACAGTGCTATCGTTGTCCATGCGAATCTTTTGCCAGGTAACCGAATGATGCGCGTGGATCGTACTCGCTGCTGCGCCACCGGCGGACTTTTCACCTATGGGCATCGCCTTCCAAAACTCCGCACTGGCCGCGCAAGCCATATTGCCTAGGTGGTTTCACGACCACCCTGAGCCTTCGGGTATCTCGAAAAAACCTTGGAAGCGGTTCGAGTGCCAGGCGCTCCGGAACGAATCTCCGAGATCTATCGGCTAGATAGGTAAGGGGTGAGGGAGGACGCGATGCAGCAGTCGAGCCGTGTAATAGGTTTATAGAGGTGCTCTTCAATCCACACGCAGGAGTAGCGATATGATTGAGCAAATCCCCGATTTACCGGGCAATGCCATCGGCTTTACCGCCAAGGGGACGGTAACCGCCCACGACTACGAGTCCATCCTCATCCCGGCCGTGGAGGCTCTGTTCTCTCGCCACGACAAGGTACGGTTTCTTTATCACCTCGGCGAAGACTTCAGTGGATTCGAGCTCGCCGCCATGTGGGACGACACCAAATTGGGTCTGAAACACCTCACCGGTTGGGAGAAAATGGCGGTCGTCTCGGACGTAGAGTGGGTCCGGGTAGCTATCCGGGTCTTTGGTCTCGCCATACCGGGACAGTTGCGGGTGTTTCACAACCGCGAGTTGGCCACAGCTACCCGCTGGATCAGCGAGTAATTGGCCTATGCACGTATCGGCCTGGCGACATGGCAACCCAGGCCATGCCATATGCTGACGCTTTCGTGGCGCTGTTGGGTGCCTACAACCGAGTGAGCGGTTTGTGTACCAAGCGCCACGGAGCGCAATCTACCCGATATATTAGTTAAATAGGCCATAATTGGGTGAAGATACAACACTGTAATCGAGTCCCACAGTAGGTTTATCGAGGTGTTCCGTTTTTTACGGTGAGTTCTAACCCAGGGGGTGGTGAGGCCACCCCGCCAAGCCATGTTCGCCTTACAATGCGGGTATGGATGTCTCCCACCTGCTTGACTCACTCAACCCTCCCCAACGCGAAGCGGTCAGTGCTGCACCCGGTCACACCCTGGTGCTGGCAGGTGCCGGCTCTGGCAAGACCCGGGTACTTACCCACCGCATCGCCTGGCTGGTCGAAGTTGAGCACGTACCGGTCTGGGCGATTCTGTCAGTAACCTTTACCAACAAGGCTGCCGGAGAAATGCGCGGCCGTCTTGACAGACTGCTCAGCGGCCGTACTCAAGGGCTGAACGTGGGCACCTTTCATGGCATTGCCCATCGGTTGCTGCGACGACACTGGCGCGAAGCCCAAATATCGGAAAACTTCCAGATCCTCGATGCCGATGATCAGCGTCGCCTGGTCAAACGGGTGATGCAGGGCTTGAACGTAGACGAGGCGCGATACTCACCACGGCAGGCAGTATGGTCCATCAATGCCTGGAAGGATGAGGGCAAGCGCCCGGATTCTATCGAAACCCGTGATCACCCGAGTCTAGCCGTTTTTGTTGAAATCTATCGGGCCTACGAGGGGGCCTGTCACCGCGGCGGATTGCTTGACTTCGCCGAGCTGCTGCTGCGTAGCCATGAATTGTGGCTGCACGATCCGGCACTGCTGGCACATTACCGTGAACGCTGGAGCTACCTGCTGGTAGATGAGTTTCAGGATACCAATACTTTGCAATATGCCTGGCTGCGCTTACTCGCCGGGCAGCACGGTCAAGTATTCGCCGTCGGTGATGACGATCAGGCCATCTACGGATGGCGCGGTGCACGGGTGGAAAACATACAGCATTTCCTACGCGATTTTCCGAATGTACGCAGCGTACGCCTGGAACAGAACTATCGCTCCAGCGGCACCATCCTCAAGGCCGCCAACGCCTTGATCGCCCGTAACTGCGACCGGCTCGGCAAGAACCTGTGGACCACTGATGGGGCCGGTCAACGCATCGCCGTATACACCGCCTACAACGAGCAGGACGAGGCTCGCTTTGTCATTGAACGCATTCGCGAACATCTCGATACCGGTGGGCAGGCCAACGACATTGCCATCTTGTACCGCTCCAACGCTCAGTCACGTACCTTTGAGGAGCAATTGGTTCAGCAACGGCTGGCTTATCGGGTCTACGGCGGGCAGCGCTTTTTTGAGCGTGCCGAGATCAAGGATGCATTGGCCTATCTGCGCCTGGCGGCAAACCGACATGATGACGCAGCCTTTGAACGAGCCGTCAACACGCCACCGCGAGGCATCGGTGATCGCACTCTAGATATTGTGCGTCGGCAGGCCCGTGACAACAATTCTTCCCTGTGGGATAGCGCCAACCAGGCCAGCACCGATCTCAGCCTCGGTGGGCGGGCACGGAATGCCCTGCACAGCTTCGCCAAATTGATCGAACAACTCGCCGGAGAGGGAACCAGACTGGGACTGGCCGAACAGATCGAGCAGGTATTGGCCTGCAGTCAACTTCGTGAACACTATCAGCGTGACCGCCGCGGCAATGCCGAATCGCGGCTGGAAAATCTCGACGAGCTGCTCAATGTTGCCAGCCGTTTTGAACCTACCGCCGAAGATCTTGATGCCGGACTTTCAGAACTGTCTGCGTTTCTGGCCCATGCCACCCTCGAAGCCGGTGAGGCACAAGGTGGCGAAGGCAGCGACTGCGTGCAATTGATGACCCTGCATTCAGCTAAGGGTCTGGAGTTCCAGCAAGTCTTCCTGGTCGGCCTGGAAGATGGTCTGTTTCCTAGCCAGAAATCCATTGACGAGGACGGTCGGCTGGAGGAGGAACGCCGTCTGGCCTACGTCGGCATTACCCGAGCCCGCTCACATCTGACGATTTGCCATGCCGAATCACGACGTCTCCACGGTAGTGTAATGATGACGCGACCTTCACGGTTTCTCACCGAAATTCCCGCAGAACTACTTGACGAAGTCCGGCCGCGGGTGCAGCGCACCCGGCCGTTGTGGTCGCATGCAGCCAGGCCCGCCAGGCTGCGCGATACCGGCAACGAGTCCGGCCTGCAGCTTGGCCAGCCGGTACGGCATCCGAGTTTTGGTGATGGCGTGGTAGTCAGTGCCGAAGGTACCGGCAAGCACACCCGGGTGCAGGTCCGCTTTGAGAACGCCGGCAGTAAATGGCTGGTGCTGGCTTTCGCCAAACTAACGCTACTTTGACGCATACCCACTACGTGGTCATGGCTTTCTTTGCTGGATTCCCGCCGGCGTGGGAATGAGCAATGGGAGCAGCGGTATGCTTATCCCTGCCGTACTCCGCAATCATCCTACTCAGCTTGCCTGGCTCCCGGCGGGACGTCCGTCATCCGTGAGGCCATCAGCCGCTTTCCCTGCATCGACCTGTACGGTGTTGCGGCCCAGGTTTTTGGCTTGGTACAAAGCCGCATCAGCCCGCTGCAACAAACTCTGCACATCTTCATCAGGCAGACGTAATGCCGCTACGCCGATGCTGATGGTTATCCGTAAACCGGGAACCACCTCATCAAGGGTCAGCCCTTCAATGTCGGTGCGTAACCGCTCTGCCACCCGGGTGGCAGCCTCAAGAGGGATGTCCGAAAGTACAATCAAAAACTCCTCACCACCCACCCGGCCAATCTTCTCACCCTTGCGCAAAACGCTCTGGCAGGATTTCACTACCCGCCGCAGCACCTCATCACCCACCGCATGGCCATGTTGGTCGTTGACCTGCTTGAAGTGATCGAGATCAATAGAAAGTACCGCCAACTCATAGCTCTTGGCTCGGGCCTGTTGAATCTCCTTGATTAGCAGCCGATCAGTTTGCCAGCGGCTTGCCGCACCCGTCAGGGTATCGGTATGGGCAATGCCACGCAGCTGCCGGGTCTTGCTGATCTGCCGGACCATCAGCGATAGCAATCCGAGTACCAACAGGGCGCCAAACAACAAGCTTAATCCCTGCCATTTGCGAGTACGTTCCAGCGATGCCAAGCGCTGCCGGTTATTCGCCGCAGTAGTCCGCAGCAACAGCGCTTCGGCCTTACGCTTCTGGGCAACCTGCTGATAATGCATCCAGGTGGTGAACTGGGCCTGGGCCATCTGCAACAAAGACTGCTGGGCGCTCAAGACCTGCTGGTAGGCGGCCAAGGCCAAAAGCGGTTGATGCATGGCCTTATAGGTCGCGGCACGCGCCGTGTACAGCATTTGCAGATAGCGCAGATTGTGACCATGTTGTAGATAGCGTTCAGCCAGGTCGAGGACCCGACTGGCTCGCCGGTACTGGCCAAGGCCTGTATAAGCAAGACCGGAATAGAGATAGATCATGCCGTCCTCGGAATGATCGCCTACCGCAATAAAATCGGCTTTAGCCAGAACCAGAGTCTTGAGTACAAGAGCGTAATCGCCGCGCTCATTCAGTACATCGGCAAGACCCAGTCGGGCATCACCCATACTTTCCCGGTCACCCAGTTTCTTCGCCAGAACTACAGCTCGCCGGTGCGCAGTGATCGCCTCAGCAAAACGCTTTTGGGCCGAGTAGAGGTAGCCGAGTTGGATGGCCGCGGCAAACTCCGTATCGATGTTGGCTCTGCGCAACGCAGACTTTCTGGCTTGAAGCAGGTACTGGGCGGCCTTGTCGTAGAGACCCATACGCCGATAACTAATGCCGATATTGAGCTGATTGACCTCGACCGCTGTGGTCAGATTGATACTACGGTATTGCTGATCCGCATCGAGAAAGTCATTCAGTGCCTTGGACTGGTCGCCCAGCAATGATTCAATATTGCCGCGTGCGGACAGGGCATCACCTAGCAAGCGCGGATCTTGCAGGCGGCGGGCGATTACTATGGCGGCATTATAATCAGCCAGCTCGGCGCGAGGGGTGGTCAATAAGCCGTTGTAGTAGCCCCGACAGAGTTCAAAGTTGGCCGCCGCACTGGCATCGCCGGCTTTGCTGGCCTCAACCAGACCCCGGTTGGCATAGGCAAAACCTGCCTTCGCATCATTGCTGAAGGCAAAATCACAATAGATATAGCGATACCGAAACCGGCGCCCGGGATCATTGGGCGGCAACAAGGCACGAAGTTTTGCAAGTGCCTGGTTGGTTTGTTTCTGGTTGGACGGCACCAGTTCCTGGTTGGCCAGACGATTGGCCAGACGGTCAAAGCCCGCCTTCGAAGGCTGCGACGCAGCAACGGCCACTGAACTGCCCAGCACGAGCAGCAGCAATGCTGCCAACATGATATGGATCAGGAATTTCCTACTTGACATGGCCACTCGACTGCAACGATTGGAAACATCTAGACCCCTCGCCATGACTCGGAAAAAACACCTTGTCACGACTTGGGGGCAAAGCAAATCCCTGCTGGGCTCCGATACTTCTTTGCAAACTTAACTCCAATACTAGCTAATCCCTGAATATACCTATGTGAATTTATACCAAGCTGCGATCTCATTACACAATTCCGCTGCAAGCCACTCACTTACGGCTACGAAACCGAGCACTCAAGCATTATTAACCACAGGTCATTGCCAGTCCTGCTATGCCACATGCATTACTTTGCGTGATGCCGAGCTTGGACCCAGTCGGGAAGTCAACACAGCCAGTAGGCATAAGGGATAAGTGAAGAAAACCGGATGGTATGGTCAGGGAGTGCCTAAAGGCACTCCCTGACCATGAAACACACACCTTGCCTAGGGCGCTTACTTCGGTGTCGGGCCCTTGACGGCTTCGACAAAATGGCCAATCCGCAGGGTCTTGCGGAATGCCGCCTGGATTTCAGCAGTAGTAACCTTAAGATAGTTATGTGCCGAAATTGTTGGCTGGTTCAGAGGCAGGCCGTGCTGAGCGTAGTACAGCAAGCCCCCGGCAATTGCGTCGACACTGGACTCGAACAACGGAATCCGTCGCACCAGCATGCCTTGGGCCCGTTTCAGTTCAAGGGCGGTAATCGGTTTGCTCTGCATCGACTTGATATCACGGTACACGATGGCTCGGGCCTGGGAAACCTTGCCCGGATCACTGCCTAAAGTCACGCTATAAGTCGAGCGAGTCCGGCCCAAACTGAAGTTTGAACTGACCCCGTAAACCAGACCGGTCTTGACCCGCAGATCACGCCACAACCGCGAGGCGAATCCACCCTGACCCAGCACCTGGTTGCCCACCTTAAGGGCGTAGCGCTCAGGACTATACAGAGTCACCGGTACGTTCTGTATCAATGTCACCGTATCCTGCAAGCTGGTCTTGTCAGGCACCACACTGAACGAATGACCATTCAATGGCACCGGCGGCAGGTTCAGTTGCGGCTTCGAGCCCTTATTTTTCCAACCACCAAATGCTTTGCTTACCGCCTGTTCGGCCTCGGCGGGCGTTACTTTACCGATCACTACGATAGTGGTGAGATCAGGCCGAAAGGTCTGGGTGTAATAGCGGCGGATCTGCTGGTAACTAAGGCCCATCACCTTTTTCGGGGTGGCCTCACGCAAACCGGGATCGCCAGCCGGTAACAAGGCCTTGTCGATAGCCCTCTGAAAACGGTAAGCGGGGGTTTGCATCTGTCCGGCCAGTGAGCGCGCCGTCTGTATACGGGTAATCATGAAAGCGCGTTTTGGTAAAGCCGGGTGCAGTTCGTTGGCGGCCAGCAGGGCCAGAGCCGCCTGGAAATGTTCTGCCGGCACGGCCAGTGAAAACCGATAGCCGCCACTCTCATTCGCAGCCAGGTCATCCAAGGCTTTGTGGAAAGCCAGGCGATTAAGTGAGGTCGTGCCATAGCTGAACAGCCCCTGCAACACACCGGCCACACCTTCCTGATCTTTGGGCTGTTGCAGAGCCGGATTGTTGCGCACCCCGCCAATCACCGTAACCGTATTGCTGATGCTTTCCGGTTGTACGATCAGACGCAAACCATTGGGTAACACCTTGACCAGTGGATGCACCGTCGAAGTCGGTACACTTACCTTGGACAGCGCCTGTTTGGCCCAGACCGGCAGTTGCACCGGCTTTTCGGGCATCGCAGAGAAACTCTCAGCGCCACCAAAACCCTTGCCGGCGACGGCCTTACCCGAGGACTCCGGAGTCAGAATGGCGGTAATTGCATGATCAGGCTGCAGAATCTCACGAGCCAGTCGGTTGACCTGTGCCACCGTCACACCACGATAGGCCGCAGCCATTTGCTCTGGAGACTGATGGCCCTGAAAAGCTATAGCCGTAGTCCAGGCATTGGCCAGTCCGGTGATTGAGTTCTTCTGAAATTCAAGCCGGGCGATGGACTTGCGCTTGGCTGCCGCGACCAGGTCGGCCGGTACCCCGTGCTTGGCAAGATTCACCAGCACTCCACGCATCTGCTTCAACAGAGCTGCCGAATTACCACCCTTAGGAAAGGCGCCGATGGCATAACCGATACCGGCGCGAGGCAGGAACCGGGTTTGAAAAGTGGCGAACAAGGCTTTGCCCTCCGGGACCAGCGCAAACAGCGAACCACGCTGGCTGGACAGTACCTGGGAAAGAATTGAGGCCGCCGCGTAATCATGTGACTTCAACCCCGGCATCCGATAGGCAATCACGTTGATACCAACCGAAAAGTCACTTGGATAACGCAGAGTCTCAGCCTTCACCGGACGAAAATCATAACGGGGTCGGGCCGGCAGTTGCTTGCTAGGAATCGACCCAAACAAGGTCTTGATTTGCGCTAGTGTTGCAGCAGGCTGAACATCTCCGGCAACGACCAGGATGGCATTGTTCGGCGCGTACCACTTCTCGTAGAAGCTCCGCAACAAGCTGGCCTTGGTGGCATTGAATGACGGGCGCGTACCCAGTGCATCATGCGCATAAGGTGTGCCCTTGAACATCTGGGCCAGCAGACGGGTCTGGAAGACATAGAAGGGACTCGATAAATCGCGCGAGACTTCCTGTTCGATCGCCCCGCGTTCCTTGTTCCAGCCATGCGCCGTCAGATCCAGCCCGCGCATACGCGTGGCGCCGATATGCAGCGCCACACTCAAATCCTGAGCTGGAGCGGCAAAGTAATAAGAGGTAACCCCTTGGGTAGTAAAGGCATTGAAGTCCCCACCCATACCGGCCCCAATCGTGGCCAACTGTGCCCGAGTCATACCTGGACTACCCCGAAACATCATGTGCTCCAGTGCATGAGCGGTACCCGGAAAGCCTTTGGGTGTTTCATCTGAACCGACCAGATAACTGATCTGGGTCGTAACCACCGGAGCCAACCGGTTGCGTACAATGACCACCCGCAAACCATTGCCAAGGGTCGCGCGCAGGACATTCGGAGTCACTCCTTGCCCCGCCCGAACGGCACTCAGCGGAGCCAATCCCAGGGCCAGCAAGGCACAGGCAATGGCAGCAAAACGTCTTGTATCCATGAATATTCCCTCCTCAAAAATAGTGAACCGGAAGGGCCGGTCCTACCCCTTGAATCCAATTGACCACCGTCTGAGCAATGAGTTCCGGAGCTGACCGAAATTGTGAAGCAATTGTAAGGTTGGGCCCTGAATTACCCGATCTGTTTCATTTTCGCAACATCTGCATGCCATCACGGTCCCATTTACGGTTTCAGCAGCAAATCCCACTAGGCTCCATGACACAGGGGCTCAGCATGTAGGGAGGCAAAACCCATGTACCGACTATTCAGCTGGCCGTTCGCACTGGCCTTGGTGTCGCTTCTCAGCGGCCTTGGCACAGCCGAAGCTGCTTCATATATCGTCATCGGAACCCGCACCAGCAACCCTCAGGCTCTGCAGCAACGCCTGCAGACCGAACCCGGTAGCCGTATCACCCGAGACTTGTCGGCACTGCAAAGTTTTGTTGTCACCAGTAGTGATCCGGCATTTGTGCAACGAGTCCAGAGATACCGCGGAATTCAGACTGTAATCCTGGATCCCACCCTGGTGTTACGTGACCCCCCCAATCAGCCGCTGGCGGATTCTGCCCAAACCGCCGCCCAGCAGCGTGAACAAGCATTGGCTGCGGGTGCTCCACAAGCCTTGGCAGGTGGTGCAGTAGATCTCGGTCTGCTAAGCGGCAACCCACTCTATCAAACCCAATGGGCCTTGCAAGACGTGGGTGTTACCGCAGCCTGGCAACGCGGTTACAGCGGCAGCGGGGTGCGGGTGGCCATCCTTGATTCAGGTATCGATTGCAGCAATCCCTGGCTGCTCCCCAATATCGACATGACGGATGCGCGGTCGTTTATCGACACTGAAAACGTCTGTGTACAACCCGGCTTTTACTTCAATCACGGCACCCACGTGGCCGGCATTGTTGCAGCCCTACCCAGTGGCTTCGGGTCGGTCGGTATCGCCCCCGGCGCTACGCTGATCCCGGTCAAGGTGTTGTCGGAATACACGGGTAGTGGACCGTTCAGTGCCGTACTGGCAGGTATCGTGTACGCCAGCAATCAACAAGCGGATATCATCAACTTGAGCCTTGGTGCCTTCCCACTGCCGGTAACCAATCCTCAAGTCAATGCACTACGGGTGTTGTTCGTACGGGCCACACTCTATGCCAACCAACGTGGCAGCAGTGTGGTGGTAGCGGCTGGCAACGATGCCGCCCAGCTCGGCTGGAACGGCAACATCGGCCTGCCAGCCAGTGTGCCGCGAGCCATCACGGTCAGTGCCAACGGCCCGGCAGGCTGGGCTACACACTTGCCACAATACGCGTTTCTCGATTATCTGGCCGAATACAGCAATTATGGAGCGATGATCGATAACTCCGCTCCGGGTGGAACGACTTGGTATGCCTATTATGTCAATGCCGGTCAGAACTGCACAATTGCTTCCCTGACCTCTCCCTGTTACGTGTTTGACTGGGTCATTAGCACCATTCCAGGGGGCTGGAGCTGGGCTGCAGGCACCAGCATGGCGACACCTGCGGCATCCGCCGTAGCCGCGCTGGCTATTGAAAAGGCCCGCCGTCAAGCAGGCGTTTCCGCTGATGGCAGTGCCCGTTTTGCACGCTTCCGTTTAAGACAGCCCAACCTAGTCAGCAACACTCTAAAATCTACCGGCGTTGATCGGGGACCACGAGGTTTCGATCTGTATTTCGGCCACGGTCGAATCAGTGCAGACAACGCCACCAACCCCCGCTACGGACATGGTCGACCGGGTGCCGCCACCGCTCCAACGCCGGTGATTCCACCTTTCGCCCAGTAAGTTGCCGGCTTCAGGCCTATGCAGCCTGCTTAGAACGGAGACGGTCTACCAACCGTCTCCGTTCACTTCAATCCCGCCGGTCAGCCTACGCAATACCGGAGCGGTTCGATGCCTTACCCATGCCGGCACCAGCACAAAACAGTCCCTACATCGATATCGAGCCTTCCCGGAAACGGCTTCGATCGAGCCAGACATTGATCAACACCGGCCGTCCGGAACGGGCCAGGGCCTGAGCCCGAGCCAGGGCTTCGGGCATCTCAGCCATACTACGAATCTGGATTCCTTCAGCACCGAGCGCCACGGCAACGCGATCGTAGTCGCTACGAGCCAGCGCCGTACCCACGGCATCACCCAGCAACTTAACCTGCTCGCGGGCAATCTGGGACCAGCCGGCATCGTTGCCGACCACCGCAATCACCGGAATGCCGTGGCGTACCAGGCTGTCGAACTCGACCAGGCTGAAGCCACAGGCACCATCTCCCCAGATCAGCCATAGTTCTGCACCGGGGCGGTTCACGGCCGCGCCGAGGGTGAAACCGGCCCCCACCCCCAGGGTCCCAAAAACTCCAGGATCAAGCCAGCGTAACTGCCCTCGCGTGCGTAGCGTATAGGCAGCGGTCGCTACAAAGTCTCCGCCATCGGCAACCATGATCGCCTGCTCGTCGGCAATACGCTCGATCTCACGGAACAGAGCCAGCGGATTAACGTATT
>QILI01000053.1 GCA_003233305.1 Mizugakiibacter sp. | reverse complement strand
ACCAAGGCCACCAAGGCCACCAAGGCCACCAAGGCCACCAAGGCCACCAAGGCCACCAAGGCCACCAAGGCCATACCCGGCAAGGTCGTCCCCTTGACGGGATCACTACCCAGACCTTCCCGAACCACATCCCAGAAACCTGGCAGGAAATCCTCAGTCCCCGTGAATCAGCTCAACAAATCAGGTGTTTTTGACACCAGTAACATTACTCGTGAGGGGGGCCGGTATGCTTTGTCTACCAACGCAGATGTCCCTTTGCCTCCAAATTATCGGCCGACCCAAGACGAGGAATATATGGGGCCGCGTCAGCTCGCCTATTTCCGTACCAAGCTTTTGGATTGGCGGCAGGCACTGGTCGATGAGTCGCGTCAGACCATGGAAAATTTGCGTGAAGAGGTCCGCGACGTAGGGGATGAAGCTGAGCGTGCTACGCGCGAATCAGAAAATGCTCTCGAATTGCGTACCCGTGATCGATATCGCAAATTGATTGCCAAAATTGACAAAGCCTTGCGCCGTATTGAGGAAGGTAGTTACGGATACTGTGAGGAAACCGACGAGGATATCGGGGTCGAACGCCTTGATGCACGACCTATCGCCACCCTCAGTCTCGATGCTCAGGAACGACGTGAACACTTGCGCAAGCAGATTGGCGATTGAAAAGACGGCATGGTTTCCAGCGTGCCGGTTGTTCCCGGTGCGCCGGTTATTCGGAATATGTGGTGTGGAGACGAATCAGGTCCGCATTCCGCGTGGTACCGAGTGGATCAATAATGTCAAGGGCCGGTACCCATGAGCCTATTCTTTGTCGAGACGCAGGCCGTTCGTTACCGGCTATCAAGGCTGTGGGCAATCTGCCGACAGCCACGGTCAAAGGTGCTTTTCCAGGCTTGGCCAGATTGGTCGTGTTGCGGACGCAGACAGCGTAATTGCACGGCATAGCCGTTCTTGAAGTAATACTGTTCGAGGTAGCGCATACGCAGCCCATTTTCCAGTGCATGGTAGACAAAACGGTGGGAATTTTGCTTGCTGCCAGCCTTATAGCCCGGCAGTCTATGGCTTTTGCGAACTTGGGTTTTGACCCAGGAACGAAATTCGGCAATGTCGGCCACCTGGTGTGCCGTCACCGTGACGCGGGAAAGAACCTGTTTCCCGCTGAGTGAGGTGTCCGGCACCTGAAAGGCGATAAATTGTGGGTCACCCTGCATCCGCTCCATGATCATCGGCCAGTTATCCGGTGCGGAAAAGTAAATCCTGCCATTACCCAGTGTGTAGCCTGCAGCCAGTGCCGGAATGGAAACCAAGGCCAGCAGAGCATAGAGCAGGCCGGTAGCAAGGCGGGGATAGTGGGTCATGGTGATCCTGGTCAGCTCGGAGTCGACTCAGTGTAACGCTTCGCCAGGCGCTTTCCGGGGTCGCTATATTGGGTTTTCCGTTCCACCGTGTAGTTTTATTTTCCTTTGTGCGCGAGGGTTACGCCGTACACAGCCATGGCTGTAGCGCAGGGCATGCGCGTACGATAGCTATGCCACGCTTACCTTGCCGCAGTCGGGCTGAATATGGGCAGTCTGGTCGGGGAACCGGGCTCAGGTTCGCCCGGCGTATTCCCGATTCTGGGTGTTGACCAGAATCTTGTCGCCGATCCCGATGTAATCGGGCACTTGTACTTCGATGCCGGTTTCCAGACGGGCCGGCTTAGAACGTCGGGTGGCACTGCCGCCTTTTAACGCTGGTGCGGTATCAATGACGCCAAGCTTGACCGTAGTCGGAACCTGCAGTGCCACCGGCTGGTCATCGATCAGCTGTATAAAACAGTCTTCCAGACCGGTGGAGATATACCCGGCATTGTCACCGACGACTCCCGGAGCCAGCAGATATTGACTGTAGTTCTCGGCATCCATAAAAACGAAGGTTTCGCCATCCTTGTAGGAAAATTCCGCTTGGCGGCGGGTCAGTTCGATTTCCTTGAGTTCGTCATCAGCACGCAGGTTGAGGTTGAACTTGTTGCCACCCGGTACGCTGTAGAGGATAAACCGAAACGTGACATTGCCGCCTCGCGCGGTCGGCGTGCTCCGTTCAATGTCACGTACCTGATAGATCGTGGAACGGTATTCGACCACCGTTCCACGTTTGATTTCGACGGCTCGCATATTTGTTACCTTGGCCTGTAGTGGACGGAACAGGCCCCAACAGAAAATTATTTGGGAGGTAGGCGAATGGCTCCATCGATGCGGATCACGCTACCATTCAGATAGCGATTTTGCAGAATGAAGGCGACCGTCTCGGCAAACTCTGTAGGTTTTCCCAATCGCGAAGGATAGGGTACCTGTGCGCACAGCGACTGATAAACCTGCTCGGGCATCCCGTCAACCATGGGCGTGTGAAACACCCCGGGGGCTACCGTCATCACGCGTACGCCGATGCGGGCAAACTCACGCGCCATGGGCAAGGTCATGCCGACCAGACCGCCTTTTGAGGCTGAGTAGGCGGCCTGACCGATTTGGCCTTCAAAGGCAGCAATTGAGGCCGTATTGACGATGACGCCGCGTTCGCCATCGGTACCGGGATCGTTGTGTTGCATGTGTTCGGCAGCGCTCTTGGCGACGTTGAAAGATCCAATCAGGTTGACTTCGACGGTACGTGCAAATTGAGCCAGCGGCATCGGGCCTTGCTTGCCCAGAATGCGTCCCGCACCAAGAATTCCTGCGCAATTGATCGCCGCATTCAGACCCCCCATCTTGGCAGCGGCCTCATGTACATGAGTATCGACCTGGCCTTCATCGCTTACATTGGTGTGAAAGAAACATGCTTTGCTACCCAGCTTAGCCAGCGCCGCCTCGGCATGTTCGGTATTGATGTCGAACAACGCGACCGTGGCGCCATGCGCCACCAAGTGTTGTGCCACGGCGAAACCCAGGCCGGATACTCCGCCGGTTATAACGGCTTTAGTCAGCTCAAGCTGCATAATCATTCTCCGCAAGTACAAACGCCAAGTTTACCTCGACCCATAACTTCTGCGCAGTCCGGACAGGGCTGTAGACGCGGGCTATCTCCCCTATTTTCGTCATCCCGGGCGCAGTTTATGTCATCCCGGGCGTAGACCCGGGATCCAGCGTGGCGAGGACCGTCGGGGAGTCCACAGCAGGTGGGTGGAAGCGGGTTGCCCCGGATGCGGGGCGTCCGAACATGGGTGACACCGCAGAACGGTCTCACCAGAAGGACTCCGGCATTATTTACGAGTAGGTGGTTGCTATGTCGATCGACACAATGCGCGGTGAAGAAAGAGCCCCAATTGATGCGGTTCGTACCTCACCGCATCCTACGGGTTGCCAGGCAGATGACCTGTGCGCGCAACGCCCACATCAGGGTTGCGGCTGGGTGGCTCGCATGGAATCGCGCTCAATTGCCCAGGCCTGCCATGCGGCCAATTGCTTTGAGCGTTCACGCCAGTCCCGTTCTGGTATCCGTAGGTCGAGATAGGCCAGGGCGCAGGCGACACCAATGCCGTCAAGGTAAAAATGGCTGGTATTCGAGTCGAAATGTATGGCCAGAGTGTCGACGACCCGGTCGATGGTAGTGAGGCGGCGCTCGATCATTGCCGGGCTCTGTTGGACGAGAATTTTGCGATGTTCAAGCACGATAGCCACGGTACATTCGATCAATCCCTGGGTGAGAGCAGCAATGGCCAGGGCCTGGGTGCGCAGGTTTTCATCGTTGGGTAACAAGGCTGGAATTGGGTATTGGCGTTCGAACCAGTCAATAATCGTCTCGCTGTTGCTCAAGGGCAATCCGTCATCCAGAAGCAGTGTAGGTACTTGCGAGAGTGGGTTGATCCGCACCAGTTCATTGGGGCTGGCCCAGGGGTCGACAACTACGATCTCAACCAGATCGGTGAGCCGTTTTTCGATTACTGTAACGCGGACCTTGCGCGCAAAGGGGGAGGTTAGGCTGGTGTATAGCTTCATGGGGGGGCACCTGTTGCGGACGCCTGCCCATGGTAACGCTGGTCTATTCCCTTGTCCCGGGATGGGTCGGTATTATTTTACTTCATGGGAAGATGGCTTGACCCTCAAGTTTCGTGTCCCATGCCCTCGGTACTATGATGGATACCCGATGGCCCAGGTTATTCTGAACTGAACTGGACCGAACTAAAAAGTTTCTAATTTTTTGCGCAATTTTATGTGGTGCGCTAAGTTCTATGGGGGCGGTGCCTGGCCCAGGGTTTTTCACCGTGTACGTACTCTGTCGTTATGGCTCAACCCGTCTAAATAGGAGAATCTGCATGTCCAGTAGAATATTTCGGCCCGTACTCTTGGTGGCAGTCGTCATGACATTGACACTCGGCGGTTGTGCCCAGTACGTAAAACAATCGGACTTTAATGCGGCTATTTCGAAACTTCGGGTGACCGATCAGCAACAACAGCAGCAGTTGGATCAGCAACAGCGGCAGATCAATGCGATATCGCAACAGATAAAGGCTGCATTTGCCAAGTACGACACTCAGATTACCCAGTTGCAGGGGCGTATTCGTGTCGATACCGTTTCACACTTTGCTTTTAACAGCTCCAAGCTGGATGGTCGGGACAAGCAGATTCTCACCAGCTTCGCTCAAGTCATTCGCACCCATCACCCCAATGTATTGATTACGGCTGAAGGCTTTGCCGATCCCGCCGGTAGCACGGGGTACAACAAACGTCTCGGTATGCAGCGTGCCCAGGCGGTGCGCAGCTATCTGCTCAGTCAGGGTTTGACCGCCCATGAAGTGCGTGCAGTCAGCTACGGCAAGGTCAAAAATCGTCAAGTTATACCGGGTGCCTGGGGTCCCAAGGGTGGCCCCAATCGGCGGGTATCACTGGTGATTGATTTTGTAGCTGCTGGGGGCAGTCAAAACAGCAATAGCTGAGCGTGGTCCGGTTCGCGGTTGAGTAAAGACGAAAGCCATGCGATGTGGAGGGGGTTGCACAGCGCATGGTGTTAGGACGCCAGCTCAATGGGGGGCCGATGGGTGGCAACGGTAGTGAGCTTGCCTCCTTCCATCCACGGCCTCCGGTCCCTGTACGCCGATCAGTAAAATGCATGAATTACGGGTATTTAAGTCGTTCAATCCCGGTTGAGGATCAGCGCGCCACCATAGCAAAGACCGGGTAGGTGGCCAGCCGGTTACGACCCGCTTTTTTCGCCCCATACAGTGCCGAATCGGCCTGTTCGATCAATTGCTCCGGGGTTTCTGGGCCACCGCGGTAGGACGAAATGCCCAAGCTCACCGTAATCTCGATGCTCTGCGATTGAGCGAGAAACGGGTCGCGTTGTACGCGGTGTCGAATGCGCTCCCCGACGGCCTCAGCTTCCGACTGACTGGCATTCGGCAGCACCACAACAAACTCTTCGCCACCCCAGCGGCTTAGACTGTCACCAGGGCGCAGTTCAGAGGTAATGCGCTCAGTGAGGATGCGTAGGCAGTCGTCACCGGCCAGATGTCCATAGCGGTCGTTGATACCCTTGAAAAAATCCAGATCGAGAAATATTAGCGATAACGGGGTGCCTAGGTGTCTCGCTTCGGTTAAGGATTCAGCCAGCCGCCCCATCATGGCGCGACGGTTGAGAATTCCGGTCAGAGCATCGCGTTCAGCCAGTTGTTGGGCTCGGTCACGTTCCTCTCGCGCCCGGATTACGCTCAGGCTCAGGCCCAGTGTGAGTACAATGCTGGAGAGCGAAAAGGTTATTAGCATGCCGTACTCGATCCAGCCCGGCTGGGGTAGGTGCAGCAGCAGTTGCGTGGCCCGTGAAGCGGTGAACAATGATTGAGGTATCCAGGCCAACAGGAAAATACCTGCAGCAGTACTGCCCCTATACCAGGCAATTGTCACCGAAATAATCGCCACGATAGCCGTGAACAAATATAGAATATTCCCAATCTCGGGCTGCCAAGAGTCGACAAACGGACCGGGAATGGCCGAGGTGAAAGCCAACAGTATGAATGGCCATCGAAACCATGTGAGCAGCTTGGCAAAGAGTGGCGCTACGCTACGCAGTTCACAAAATTCGATAATGAAAGACAATGCAAACGGGGTGCTGATCGACGCTACAAACCAAAGTGCCCGGATCCCCATTGGGGCGATCAGACGACCTCCGGGGAGCGCATACATGTCCCCACTTATCAGCAACAGATACAAAAGCTGGGGCAGCAGGTAGCCCACGAAGTAGCCGTATAAGCGTTCGCGCAAGGCCAGCCATAAGCTTAGACCCACCAGCACCATGGTGAACTGGATGCTTTCAAAAAACGTGGTATAGCGGATCCACTGGGTGTCAGTGGCTTGATAAGAGCGGGCACTCTGAATAGAAACGGTAAGTGTGGTGGGGTGGGTTTGTGCGGACAAGCGCAGATAGATGGGTTCAGAAGCAAGCAGCGACTCACTGAGTGCCAGGGCCAGGTTGTGTCGGGAGAAGCGCTCATCGTGCATGGGGCTGGCGTGGTGTAGCTGCTGGGCGCGATAGTCAGGTGGTGCATAGACCGTAACGGGCTGAAACCGTGCATGGGCAATAACCAGTATGGGCTCCTGGCGCTGATTCCAGTCTTGGGCCAACTGGATGCGGAGCCAGCGTGAGCCCGTGGAGGGAAAGGTCACCTGGTTCGCGGTGATGGGTTTGAATTGGACGGATGCGAGCCCGGCAACAATCTGCTCTGAGCCCATCACATTCATGCTCTCTGGTAATGCCGCTAACCGCAATGGCCCAGATTTTGACGCACCAAAAACTATGCCGCTTAGGTACAGCATCATGGCCAGCACTATGAGAGCCCCATACGAACGCATGTGAGATCCCCTTCTCTGACTTTTCATACTACTCTGAATTTTGTTCAGTGACCCAAATCGTTCTGTACTGAAGCGTAGGGTATCGGTGACCTGGAGAGAGTCGACAGCTTGGCGTTGCTTTCAAGACCCGGTTTCTTCGCCGAAGGTAAGGAAAGGTATTTTCTTCAGCGCCTCAGTAAGCATGGCTTTCCATTTCCATCTGCGATCAGGGGCCCGTTTGGGGGCTTGGTAACGGGGTGACCGTATTATCGGGTGATAGTTCTGGAGAAGGTTTGGCCCATTGCAGGTGATGTGGATCGAAACCGCGTTCGAGCATCGGCTTGACGATATGAAAATAGGGTGAAATATCGAAATCACGGGGTGCAAACAGGCTGGAGTGGCGAATGTACAACAGCTCTTGCAGCGCCTTGCGGGCCTGGGGATCCGGATTGGGGTTGGTTTCGATATCCGGCAAAATCGGATAGCGTACCGATTGGAATGCTTCGGCAATCAGTGACGAACAGATGGCCCGGGTCGGGTCGCCACTGCCCAGGGCGAGTATGCGTCGCCGCCAGTGCCCCGGTATCGGAGGGGTGGGCAGCAGATAGCGCAACAGATCAACAATATTGCGGATATCGTAGCGTTGGCCGATACGGTCGATGACGTGTGCCAGCACCTGATTGATTTCGTCTTCATTCAATCCCACCGGACGGCAGATACGCACATGCCAGCCGGCATAGGTTTGCAGAGGGATGACCTGCACTCCGGCGAGCACATCCGCCTCAATGAGCATCTGTTGGTCAGCTTCAGCATCGGATGTAGCGCCGACGTACAGGCCCGCGTGCGACCAGCTTGATTGGGTAAGGTACTTGATGGCCGTACTGAAGCGACTACTGCCCTCGACCAGCAGTACGTCGCCGGGACGGATGGTGGCCGCAAGTAACTCGAATCGTGAGGTAGGAATGCAGTGTTCGGTGGGTCGCGAGCGGCTCAGGTATCGGGCCAGACACTGGCCCAGCGACTCGAAAGGACGAAACATGGGCTACTCCTCGATATGGTCAATGTGCGACGAGGTGGTTGGACTTATTTCATATTGGACAGGTTTGTAACTGGAGTCTAGGCATTCTCTCGCGCGATAATGCTCCTTTTCCCGGGAAGCTGGCTGATGAGTACCTTTACCCGTTGTGATCCAAACCGTCGCATTCTTGCACCTCATGGCAGCCAACTTACCTGCAAGAGCTGGCTTACTGAAGCACCGTACCGGATGATCCAGCACAACCTGCAGCAGGATGTTGCGGAAAACCCGGCCGAACTGGTGGTGTATGGCGGCATCGGCCGCGCAGCACGCAACTGGGAATGCTACGACGCGATCCTCGCCGCACTACGTGAACTGAACGATGACGAGACTTTGTTGGTGCAATCGGGCAAGCCCGTCGGTGTATTCCCGACCCATCCCGGTGCGCCCCGGGTGCTCATCGCCAATTCCAATCTGGTGCCGGCCTGGGCCAACTGGGAACACTTCAATGAACTCGACCGCAAAGGTCTGATGATGTTCGGTCAGATGACTGCCGGTTCCTGGGTTTATATCGGCTCCCAGGGCATCATCCAGGGCACCTACGAAACCTTTGTCGAACTGGGCAAGCAGAGTTACGGCGGAAGCTTCAAGGGTAAATGGATTCTTACCGCCGGACTGGGTGGCATGGGCGGCGCGCAGCCACTTGCTGCCAGCCTGGCCGGGGCTTGCTCACTGGTCATCGAGTGCCAGCAGTCGCGCATCGATTTCCGGTTGAAGACCCGCTATATCGACGAACAGGCCAACGACCTGGATGACGCGCTGGCCCGTATCGAGCGTTACACCCAGGCCGGCCAAGCCAAGTCGATTGCCTTGCTGGGTAATGCTTCTGAGGTCTTGCCGGAGATGGTACGCCGCGGCGTGCGACCGGATGTGGTCACCGATCAGACCAGTGCCCATGATCCACTCAATGGCTATCTGCCCTCCGGCTGGACAGTGGAGCAGTGGCAGGAACGCCGTGAGTCCGATCCTGCCGGTACCACCCGGGCCGCCAAGCAGTCCATACGCAAGCATGTCGAGGCGATGCTGGCTTTTCATGCCCAGGGCATCCCAACCTTTGACTATGGCAACAACATCCGCCAGATGGCCAAGGACGAAGGTTGCAGCAAGGCCTTCGATTTCCCCGGTTTTGTGCCGGCCTATGTGCGGCCCTTGTTCTGCCGGGGTATCGGCCCATTCCGTTGGGTGGCCCTATCCGGCGATCCCGAGGACATCTACAAGACCGATGCTAAGGTCAAAGAACTGATTCCCGATGACCCGCATTTGCATCACTGGCTGGATATGGCCGAGCAGCGTATTCAATTTCAGGGTTTACCCTCACGGATTTGCTGGGTGGGTTTGGGACAACGCCATCGGCTCGGTCTGGCCTTCAACGAAATGGTCCGCAAAGGTGAGTTGCAAGCGCCGGTGGTGATCGGTCGGGATCACATGGATTCCGGCTCCGTCGCCAGTCCCAACCGCGAAACCGAGGCCATGCGCGATGGTTCGGATGCCGTGTCCGATTGGCCCATCCTCAACGCCTTATTGAATACAGCCAGTGGTGCGACCTGGGTTAGTTTTCATCATGGTGGCGGTGTCGGCATGGGCTACAGCCAGCACGCCGGTCTGGTGATCGTTTGCGATGGCTCCGAGGCGGCCGATCAGCGCCTCGCCCGGGTGCTCTGGAACGATCCGGGTAGCGGGGTCATGCGCCACGCCGATGCCGGTTACCCTGAGGCCATTGCTTGTGCCAAAGAGCAGGGATTGAAACTGCCGATGGTGGAGTAAACACAGAATCTCAGCCGACCTAGTTTATGCCATGATGTTGGGGTCGGTTGAGAGAGTAGGTTGCCGGTGCTGTTGGAACAATAGGCCCGGGGACGTATTGGTGCAATGTGGCAGGCACTGGGGCGGTAAGATGCTGTGGATCCGGTGGATTGCGATTTCATTGCAGGTGGTGGCTGCGCAGTGGGTTTTCGAAACTCCCTGCGCACGAATCTGATGCCAAAGATCGCTACTATTCACAGGTAGTACGCCCACAACCATAGCCACAACGAGGGCTCCCCATGTTATTGGATGAACTTCATGCAAAGAAAGATGCCATTCAAGCACTTGGTGGAAAATACGGTGCCCGGCGAATCCGTGTCTTTGGCTCTGTTGTTCGAGGTGAAGAGCGGCCGGACAGTGATGTGGATTTTCTGGTGGACTTCCCTCGGGGCTATGATCTTTTCCGACAGAGGTTACCCCTGACCGACCAATTACAAGATTTATTACAGCGGCCCGTGGAACTGATACCGGAACACGAACTCAACCGGCATATTCGCAAGCAGGTTTTGCAAGAGGCGATGGATCTATGAGTAAGCCTTGGCAACCTTATGCACAACACATTCTCGATACGGTAGCAAAAATTCGACGAATCAAGGCGCGCGGTAATCTCGTGGAAGACGAGGTGCTTTATGATGCAGCCCTGCGCAACCTGCAAACCTTATCTGAAGCGACCCGACAGTTGCCAGATGAAAAAAAATTACTGTGTCCAGACATTCCCTGGGGGGAGATCAGCGGTTTCCGCAATATTCTGGTACACAATTATCTGGGTGCTATTGATCCACTTACCATTTCTAGGGTTATCGATGAGCACCTGATACCCCTAGAAGCCTGTGTCCGTTCCCTGCTGGCCAATGATAAAGGTGGTAAAGCATGATGCCCTCACTGTTTCCTGTAGTCTGGGGCTCGTAAGATGTGGTGAGGTACGAACCGCATCAATTGAGACTATTTTTTCACCGCGTACAGGACAACAAGCATCCATCCGTCGGCGGTGGGCACCCTGGCGTTCCTCGCTACGTTGGGGTTCACGTTGCTCACCCACAACTTACCCATGGCGTTCAATCTACCAGTGACTCGATTTGCTCATGCAGTTCCAGCCACTCAGTTTCCAAGGCGTCATGTTCGCGGTGTTGGTGAGCCTGCAACTGACCGAGCTCAATGGCCGTAGCGGGTTGGTCAAGGTACAGGGTTGCATCAGCCAGACGTGCTTCGGTGTGCTGCACAGCGGTAGCGAGTTCAGCCAGTCGTTTCTCAATCGTCTGTAGACGCTTACGCAATGGTTGCAGCTGTTGCCGGCGCGCGGCGGCGGCCCGGCGGCGTTGGCGTGGATTGACTGTGGAGGTCGATTCCGGTTCGTGGATACCGGGTTTGGTATCCCGGTTGCGCAGCCAGCGGGCGTAGTCGTCGAGATCACCCTCATACGGGGTAATGCGACCGTTGGCAGCGTGCCAAAAACGCTCGCAGACCAGGCCGAGCAGATGACGATCATGGGAGACCAGTACCAGGGCACCGGGAAAGTCATTCAGGGCATCGGCCAGCGCCTCGCGCATGTCCAGGTCCAGGTGGTTGGTCGGCTCATCGAGCAGCAGCAGGTTGGGCCGTTCCCAGGCAATCAGCGCCAGGGCCAACCGGGCTCGTTCACCACCGGAGAAACTTTCCACCGGTTCAAAGACACGGTCTCCTACAAAGTTCCAGTTGCCCAGCCAGCTGCGCAGTTCTTGTGCGCTTGCACGGGGAGCCCGTTCTACAAGGTGATCTAAAGGGCTGGCACCGTCGCGCAGACTTTCAACGGTGTGCTGGGCGAAGTAGCCGATGCGTAGATCCTTATGAACCTGGCAGCTGCCGGCCAGCAGCGGCAGCTCCTGTACCAGGGTCTTGACCAGGGTGGACTTACCCGCACCGTTGGGTCCGAGCAGGCCGATGCGGTCGCCGGCTTCCAGGTGTAGGCACAGACTATTCAGGATAGGGGTGCCGTCATAACCGGCCACACCATCTTCGAGCTTGAGCAGACTGGTGGGTACGCGGTGCGGATCGGGAAACTGGAAATGCAGGTTGCGCTCAGCCCGCACAGCCTCGGTTCCAGCAAGCTTTTCCAAGCGTTTCAGTCGTGACTGGGCCTGTTTGGCCTTGGTCGCCTTGGCCCGGAAACGGTCGACAAAGGACTGCAGGTGGGCGCGTTCCAATTGTTCCTTCTCGAAGGCGATCTGCTGTTGGCGAAGCTGCTCGGCACGGAGTCGTTCAAAGGCACTGTAGTGACCGTTGTAGAGGCGGGCGCGGCCATCGTGCAGATGCAGAATCCGGGTGCAGATACCATCCAGAAACTCGCGGTCATGGGAGATGACCAGCAGAGTTCCCGAATACGCACGCAGCCAGGTTTCCAGCCAGACCACGGTGTCGAGATCAAGATGGTTAGTCGGCTCATCGAGCAGCAGCAGATCAGAAGGTGCCATCAGGGCCCGTGCCAGGTTCAGCCGTACCCGCCAGCCTCCCGAAAAGTCGGCGACGGCACGTTGATGCGTATCTACGGCAAAGCCGAGGCCATGCAGCAAACGGCCAGCTCGGGCTCGGGCATCATAGCCGCGCAAGGCTTCGAGGCGGATATGGGCGTTAGCCAGAGCATGGGGATCATCCGAGGTCTGAGCTCTGGTTTCCTCGGCCAGAGCCGCCGCCACCTCAACGTCACCACCCAGCACGTAGTCGATGAGTGGATCAGGCAGAGCCGGGGTCTCCTGGGCCACCGAGGCAAGCTGCAGTCGAGCGGGTAACCCAAGGTGACCTGCGTCCGCCTCGTACTCACCTTTCAACACGGCAAACAGGCTGGATTTACCGCAGCCATTACGTCCAACCACGCCAACTTTCCAGCCGGCATGCAAGGTGGCATCCATACCGGACAGCAGTAGTTGGCCGCCGCGTCGTAAGGCAAAGTCGCGAAAAGTGATCATGGATATTGAGGTTGGAGCCAGGTACAAAAAACCCCGATCCACCCGCGTCGAGTGTTTCGATGTGGCTTCGGGGTTGGCTATGCTACTTCAAGCGGGTCAAACGCGCAGTGCGGTAGTGGCTCGGGCTTAGAGCGGAGCGCGAACGTGGATGCGCACACCGTCCAGCTCGACGATCTGGTTCGCACGGATCTTGCAGGTTTTGCGCAGCTCGGTCCGGCCATCCACACGCACCACCCCGCTGGCCACGATAACCTTACCTATACCTCCGCTGTGACACAGCCCGGCCAGCTTGAGCAACTGGTTGAGTTCGACATATTGGCAGTCGGCCTCAAGCTGGAATTCTTGTTCGGTCAATGGCATAAAACGTATCGCCCTATATTTTGTATCAAAATTATATGGGTTACCCTAAACCCGGTTGGAGAGTCTGCTGGCAGCGTTTCTTCAGGAGAATCCTATGCGGCGTTGGAATGGCTGGGGTGATGAGTCTATTACGGTGGAGCTGCCGGCTCACGGAGAGGCTTTTCTGGCTACGATCCTTGGTGCCGGAAAGTCTCTCCCAGATGCCAGTCTGGAGAGTGTGCGGGCGCGGGTACCGGCTTCGCGCCTGGCGGATCATCCTCTGCTCGTCACGGCTGCTGATGATCGCCTGAAACATGCCCGTGGACAAAGCTTGCCGGATTGGCTAGCCATGCGTTCTGGCGATTTTGGGGTATTTCCCGATGCGGTAGCCTATCCGGAAACCGCCGCGCAGATTCGTGAGCTGCTGGCTTGGGTGTCGCGCCAGGACGCGACTCTGATCGTCTATGGTGGTGGCACTTCGGTGGCCGGGCACATCACCCCCCAGGCTGGTTCCCGGCCGATACTGACTCTTTCGCTGG
>QILI01000078.1 GCA_003233305.1 Mizugakiibacter sp. | reverse complement strand
CGATGACTCCCATGATGCCGAGATAGTTGCCTAGCAGGGCGCCTACAACGATCACCACCAGCACCCAAAAGATCAAGTTGACAAGTCCACGTTGTCCGCTGGGTTCGCGTTTGCCAATAATAGGGGCCAGAAATAACCCGGCACCGATCCAGCTGATTCCAATCCAGACGATGGCGGCCTGTAGATGCACACTACGTTGAAAGGCAAAGGGTAGCCAACGGTCAACATCGATACCGTAGAAGCTACCGCGTTCACTGTAGTAATGGGCCATGATCGAGCCGGCTAGGATCTGTAATAGCAACACTCCGGCGACAACCAGAAAGTACTTCCACAAGGCCTTCTGACTAGGAGTCGGGGGATTAAATGTTTGCAGTACCGGCTCGAAGGTCTCGTTGCTGGATTTAGGTTCGATCCACAGACGGAAGATTACCAGTACTGCACCGATGGCGAAGAACACCAGCGTGAATGAAGCCCAGGTCCAAATGAATGTTGTTTTTGTGGGCGCGTTACCAACCAAAGGTTCGGCCGGCCAATTGGTGGTCCATGAATAGTTTTTTCCGGGCCGACGGGCCACCGTGGTCAGCGATGAGTACAGCAGGAAGCTGGCTGTTTGCGTGGCGCTGGTCGGATCCAGGGCCCGGGCCCGGGTGTAGCCTTTGGTGAAATTGTTGGATAACAATGTTTTGGCAATCTGGCCTCGGAGAGTGACGATCGCCTGGGCTACGGCATCGGGTAACACAACTTTGGATTTGCTGAGATCAATGCCCTGCAGGTCCTTGCGCATACGCTGGGTGATTCCCAGCTGTTGGTCGGTGCCGAGCTGGGCAAACGGTTTCCCATATTGCGTCTGGGCTAGATTATTCTGTACTTGCTTGCCCAGTTGGACCAGATATTCAGCGGTGTAGTCTTCGCCAAAATACGAGCCCATGCCATACAGGCTGCCATAGTCCATCAAGTCGGCTTTCTGAAATCCAGACTTACCAGCGACGATATCGGTATAGCTCATCACCTGGGTACCGTTGCGGGTAACCATCTGTTGTGGAAGTGGCGCCGCTTGCTGGTAGGTGACATAGGTTGCCACGACCATTGCGGCCCAGCAGATCACGGCAACGATCACAAGAATCCAGATCAGTACCTTGCTGGTGTGGTCTTGATCTTGAGTGTGGACAACCGTAGAGGCCGTGGCATTCATAGGCGTGCTCCGGATCATGGGAAAAAGATGATCCATTCATGCTATGTACAACGTTGGTTCTTTTCTATGATCTGGGTCAGAAGTCGTGCGGTAGAACGACGCAGTCAATCACCGAGTATGTTGTGGGCCAGAATGCTGAGCCGTTCAGAATTGATAATTTCTACGTTACGTCCCTCGACACGAATCAGCCCCTGATTACGAAAACGCCCAAATATGCGGCTAATGGTCTCCGAGGCCAAGCGAAGATATTCGGCGATCTCGTTGCGGGTCATAGCCAGGCGCACATACCGTTCTGGAAACCCCTGGGCAGCGAACCGTTGCGCCAAGTCGGTCAGAAATGCCGCCACCCGTTCGTCAGCGGAGTGATCACCGGCCAGCCTTGAGGCCATGCCAAGTTCCCTAGATAGCATGCGAAACAGTTGCTGTTGCAGCATGGGCATACGGGTAGCCAAGGCACTGATCGCGGAAAAGGAGAAGCGGCAGAATTTGCTGGATTCCAGGGCCACTGCATCGCATGGAAATCGTTCGGGGTAGATGGCATTGAGTCCGATGAGTTCTCCGGGAAGATAGAAACCAAGTATCTGTTCATTACCGTTCGTGTCGACGGTCAGGGTCTTGACTGCACCGGAGCGTACCGCGTAAAGGGCTCGAAACGGATCATTGGTACGAAATATGTGCTCCCCGGCACGATAAGGGCCAACGTGCTCGATCATGACATGCAAATCACGTAAGGCGGGCTTGTCATAGCCGGCATCAATGCAGGCGCCGGAAAACGCGCAGGTACTGCAAAAGTGCAGCGCATCACCATCGTCGGCGCTAATAGCGTGGATCACGTTTTGCACGGGGTTCATGGTGAATAATTTCCTGTATGTCTCAGGTTAAGTAGAACGTTCCAATTCTACAACCGCGGCACGATGTCGCGACGTTGATCTGGGTCATGGCAAATTCTCATACTCAGGGGTATCAATGTTACCGACAGATCATCTGGGCATGCAGGTTGGTGTCTTGAGACATCTTGGGAGATTTTACTTCCATTTATTGCAGGAGATTCACTATGACTAAAGATCGAAAAAACACACCTGAAGATCCGTCTCGGCGGCATTTCGTAAACAGTGCAGGTACCGGTGCGTTATTACTGGGTTTGGGTGGTATAGCCATGGGTAACCGAGCCCTCGCTGCTGGGCGTTCGGTAGTTGGTGAGGATCCTCAGCAGGATGATTTCGCCGGCAGTATCTTACACGCCGACACGGTAGTGGCTGATCCGACTCGGCTGCCGCCACCCATCCACCGGCAACATTCGATTCACCATGAAATTGAACTCGAGGCCCGTGAAGTGCGTGCCAAGTTAGCGGATGGTACCGAGTTTGTATTCATGACCTGGAATGGACAGGTACCAGGTCCCATGTTGCGGGTACGTCAGGATGACACGGTGACTCTCACCGTAAAAAGCGTCAAGACCAACAAACGCCCACATAATGTGGATATGCATGCCATTTTGGGAACCGGAGGCGGAGCTCCCTCAGTGATGGTCTATCCAGGGCAGACCCGCAGAGAGTTTTTCAAATGTGTGTATCCCGGGGCCTACATTTATCACTGTGCGGTGCCGAACCTGGATGAACATATCAGTCGCGGCATGTATGGAATGATATTAGTTGAACCCCATGAGGGGTTGTCTAGAGTGGATAGGGAGTTTTATATAGGCCAGAATGAACTCTATACAAAAGAACCTTTTGGTGCCAAGGGTCTGGTACATTTCGATTACACGACGATGGCCGCCGAAGACCCAAGCTATGTACTGTTTAATGGGGCAGTTAAAGCACTTACGCCAAAACGCTTCGGGGCGATGCAGGCGAAGAGAGGCGAAACCGCACGGGTGTTTATGGTGTGTGGTGGGCCCAATCTGACCTCGAGCTTTCACGCCATCGGAAATATCTGGAAAGAGTGTTGGCCGCAGGGGGCCCTTGCCAATGCACCGTTACGTTATGTGCAGACACAATCGGTACCTCCGGGCAGCTGTTTCGTTGGTCACCTCGATCTACAGGTACCCGAAACCATCAAGCTGGTTGACCATGCCCTGAGTCGAGTGGCTCGTAAAGGGTTGCTGGCCGAGATTGCCGTCAGTGGTGCACCCAACCCTGCGGTCTTTAAAGCGCTCGGATAGCTTGCGTGAGGTTGGGGATCGTCTGCGACGCATCCTCGGGTCAATGGGTAACCCTGCTCCGTTGGCGGGGCAGGGTTACCTTGATGGACACGCTGAGACTTATCGCCATGTAGGTGTCGTGGCTGTTTTATTACCCGGTTGGTGAGTTTCCCACACAACGATATTCAGTATTTTTTGGAGTCTCGTCGCCCGACAGGGCTGCAGTATGATTCCCGTGCGTGGTATGTTCATGTCATGAATATAACCTTACGTCGTACCAAGATCGTTGCCACTCTCGGCCCCGCCACCGATGATCCCGAACTTCTCGCCCGTACGCTGGCCGCCGGGGTCGACGTTGTACGCCTGAATCTCTCTCATGGGGTGGCTGATGACCACCGCCGCCGGGCTCGTGCAGTTCGTCAGTGGGCCGAAAGTGCGGGTCATGAAATCGCCTTACTCGCTGATTTGCAGGGACCGAAAATTCGTATCGAGCGGTTTGCCAATGGCCCGATCCAGGTGCTTGAGGACCAGCCTTTCACACTGGATTGTCAGGCTGGTGCTGCACCGGGCGATGAAACCCGGGTCGGTGTGAGTTATCACGCGCTGCCTGAGGATGTGAAGGCCGGCGATGTACTGTTGCTTGATGACGGTATGGTGGCGATGGACGTAGTGGAGGTGGTAGGCCGGGAAGTGCGGTGTCGGGTCAAAACCGGCGGCACACTTTCCGATCGCAAGGGACTTAATCGCCTCGGGGGAGGGCTTAGTGTGGCCGCCCTGTCAGCCAAGGATCGTGCGGATATTCGCCTGGCGGCGGAAATGCGTGTGGATTTTCTGGCCGTCTCCTTCGTCCACGATGCCGCTGATGTTGAGGAAGCACGGCGTCTGTTGCGTGAGGCTGGTGGCCAGGCTTGGTTGGTGTCCAAGATCGAGCGTGCCGATGCTATCGGCAACCTTGAGGCAATCATCGATGCCTCCGATGCAGTGATGGTAGCTCGCGGTGATCTGGGCGTGGAAATTGGCGACGCCGAATTGCCGGGCTTGCAGAAGAAGATTATTCGTGAGGCGGTACGCCGCAATCGAGCTGTAATTACGGCTACACAGATGCTACAGAGTATGGTTACGGCACCGATTCCCACCCGCGCCGAGGTGCTGGATGTGGCCAATGCAGTGATTGATGGAACCGATGCGGTCATGCTCTCCCAGGAGACCGCTGCGGGAGCTCATCCCGACTTGGCTGTTGCCGCCATGCAGCGCATTTGTCAGGGTGCGGAGCGCCAATTTGAACCCCATGAAGATCAGTCGCCGGGAGCGCACCGGCTGGACCGTACGGATCAGGCCATAGCCCATGCTGCCATGCTATTGGCCGATCGTATCAAGGTGCGGGCCATCGTCGCCCTGACCGAATCGGGAGCGACTGCACAGTGGCTTTCGCGGTATCGTTCATCCGTGCCGATCTACGCTCTTTCCACCACAGCATTGGCGCGTCGCCGTATGCGTTTACTCCGTGATGTGCTGTCAGTATCCTTCAGCGAAGAGGTTGACTATGATGCTGGACAGACGGTGCGGGCGGCGGTGCAGCGTTTGTTCGGGCTTGGTTTGGTGGAGGAGGGTGACCGCCTGTTACTTACTCATGGCGATCAGATCGGTAGTTTAGGGGGAACCAACACCCTCAAGTTGTTGAGTGTGGGTCCCAACGGTGATCCAAAGATTCTGCGCGCTCTTGATCAAGAAGCGGAATAAGCGGGCACAGTACACTACCCGTCGAGTCGAAAGGTTGGGTGCTCCCAAGGTCGTAGTGATGAGATATATGAATCTTTCCATGCTTGCCAGCCTGTCGTTGGCGACGCTATTGATAGCGTTTACTAGTGCGGTGTCCGCACAGAACGTCCTTAGGGTGGCACCGAATAATCTGCATGATTACTGGCAATTAGCTATTCGCCAGATTCATCCTAACGCCCCCAACAGCGGCCTGAACCTCTACAAACCCGGGTGTGTGGCAGTGAGCTATCTGATTGGTATTGACGGTCGTACACGCGATATCCGGGTCGCGCGGGTGGTTCCTCGTAGCGACCTGGGGCCTTACGCGGCACAGATCGTGAGCCAGCTGGTTTATCGCCCTGCGGAAGGTATTACCCTGGTCAGTCCGACCCGTACCTATCTGGTGGTACCCTTCAATTTGCCACTTTTCCCGGTCCGGGTGAGTTCTGCCGGTCGGTCCAGTATCCAGGCTGAGCGCCAGCGCATCGTCGCGGCCTGTCAATTGCCCGGTTATGGCAGTCATTGACCGGCGACACGCTATACTTTGCGGGCTTTTTCGAAACGGTACGTACGTATAGATCGTGCCGTAATGATTCCACCTTCCGCGAGCTACGGAGCCGACATGAGTATCGACCAGCTAGAAAGTATCGCCCAAGCCATAGTGGCCCCTGGTAAGGGCATTATTGCCATTGATGAATCTCATGGCACGATCAAGAAGCGTTTTGATGAGGTTGGAATCGAAAATAGCGAGGAAAACCGCCGTGCCTACCGTGAAATGCTACTTACCGCACCGGGGCTGAGCGAGCATATTTCAGGCGCTATCCTATACGACGAAACGATTCGGCAATCGACTCGCCAGGGGCAGGCCTTTACCGAGGTGATGACTGAAGCAGGCATACTGCCGGGTATCAAAGTGGATCTGGGTGCCAAGCCGTTGGCCGGTTTTCCTGGAGAGTTGGTGACCGAAGGACTGGACGGTTTACGGGGTCGTCTTGCCGAGTATGCCCGTCTGGGCGCGAAGTTCGCCAAGTGGCGAGCAGTGATCACAATTGCTGAAGACACCCCCAGCTCGACCTGCATCGAAGCCAATAACCATGCCCTTGGGCGCTATGCTGCCTTGTGTCAGGAAGCAGGACTGGTGCCAATGGTCGAGCCCGAAGTGTTGCTGGATGGCGATCACGATATCGAGGTCTGTTATGAAGTGACTGAGGCGGTACTGAGATCATTGTTTGCCTCACTGTACGAGCAGAGCATCATGCTTGAAGGTGCGATTCTCAAGGCTAGCATGGTACTTCCGGGAAAGAATTGTTCACAGCAAGCCAGCGCAGAAGAGGTCGCGGAAGCTACGATCCGCTGTCTGAAATCTGCCGTACCGGCAGTCTTGCCGGGCATCGTTTTCCTTTCCGGCGGTCAGAGTGACGAGGATGCGACGGCTCATCTGAATGCGATTAATCAGATGGGTCCGCACCCCTGGCCGTTATCATTTTCCTATGGCAGGGCCATGCAGCAGGCAGCATTGAAACTCTGGGCTGACGATTCCGAGGGTCAATATGAACAAGCCCAGAAAACCGTCGTGACTCGGGCTCGTGCTAACGGGCAGGCTGCTTTGGGGCAGTGGTCGGGTCCGAGCGGATGAGAACACGGTTGAGAGGTGTACAGTCGGTTCGAGGTTTATATTAGTTGAGGTGAATGAGACTATAGGAAATACTTGCAAGCTGCCGGGTCTTTCTTTGCAGGCGAAACAGTATCGTGCTGGCGCGGCACTTTTCCAGAGTTACAACCCATGAGGCTTTCTCCAGCCAGACCCCTATTTCTGCAAAGAAATAACCGTTCACTGCAAGCCTTGTTGCTTGAGCATCTTTATCGTCAGGGGTCTTTGTCTTTTCTCTTTTCGCTGGCTATTGTCCCGGTGGTCATGGCACTGCTCTGGCGAGAAATGGCGATGCGCTGGCTTTTTGGTTGGCTGGTGTTACAGGTTGTAGCCAGCATCGGTGGGTTTTTGCTGTTTTACTTCTTTCTGGGACAACCGAATAAACCGACTCGATCACATCTGTGGCAAAAAACTTTCCTTTTAGCGTGTCTGGTGTCGGGCTTAGGCTGGGGATTGTTGGCTCTGTCATTCGACCCGACATGGCACCCCGCCAAGCAGATCGTGCTGATATTGCTGTTGCTCAGCGTTGCCACGACCAACGGCTGGTTGTTAATTGCCCATCGCGTGGCCGCGTTGAGTTACAGCACCGTGGCAGGGTTGCCTATTACGGTCTGGTTGATTACCAGCCGGGATCTTGACTATCAATTTACAGGTTTGTTGATCGCTGGGCTCGGGCTGGTTTATGGCCTTTGGTATCTACCTCGCTCATATCACAATCTAGTCAGGAGTCTGCAGCACGATGAGCAGGAGAAGAAACTGACTCGTGAGCGCGATATCCTGGCCAGGCAGGCAATGAACGATCTCCTGACCGGCTTGCCCAATCGTCGGGCCCTGGATGAACATCTCGCCCGTGCCTTGTCGCGTTGTGCCAACAAGCAGAACTTCTTACTGGTTCTGGCTCTGGATCCGTTTAATTTCAAGCAGGTCAATGCTTCCAGAAGCTATGCAATAGGGGACCGGGTACTGCAACAACTGGCTGACCGATTACGGACGTTACTTAGCGCAAGCGATTTTGTGGCCCGTACCGGTGGTGACGAGTTCGTTGTGGTCTATGAATCTATAGAGCATCTTGAAGAAATTGAGCCGCTGCTGGAGCGATTGCATAAGTCAGTAACGGCACCCTTCGTAATTGATGAACAACCGCTGCAGTTGGATATCCACGCCGGTCTGGCCATTTATCCGTTGCTGGATGTTGCGGGGGTATCAGAGTTGTTGCATGCTGCCGAGCAGGCGCTTGACCAAGTGCAGAAGAGCCCGGACAAAACCGCACTGTGGTGGAGGGTACAGGTTTCCAACACCGCCGATACGGTGCATATTGCGGACCAGCTTTTGGCCCAGCAAGGTGAACGTCGTCGCACCTACGGGCCGGATGCGGCTCATTTGCTGAACGATGTACAGCCCGTGTGCGCATCGACCACCGAGCGATTTATCCGGGCGTTGCACGAAGATCTATTCAAACGTTTACAAATTCAATCAACCCTCAGTCTGTTCAGTACTGAGGAATGGCAGCAATTTGACACTAACCTGAGCCAACATGTGGCTATGTTAACCCGTCTGCAGTTGGAGCAGGCCAGCCATGCAGAATACTCGATAAAAGTCGGTCGTGTGCACGAGATGATGGGTATTCAGGAAGCCTGGGTGGATGAAGCCTACGCAACCTGGGAGCGGATCTTTGTTCAGCATCCGGGGCATCTTTCGCTGGCTGTGCAGTTGGCTATGCCGATAATTAAAAAGCGCTTTGCCGTCGACCTTGAGTATCAACGAACCGGACGGGTGGAAATTCGTCTGGAGTGGGAAAAGGTCGCCGCTGAGATCGATAATCTGGCTTGGCGATCCCAGCATTATGTTGATCTGGTTGAAGGCACGGTCATGGCACTGGGAAATCTGCAGGAGGTCGTGGCGGTCACCCAGATGCGTCCCGATGAGCATTCGGTATTGCGCTATGAAGCGGTGTCCGGGGCGCTTGCTAGCAGTGGGCATAAACCCAGCGATACGCAGCAAGTGCCGCATAGTCACGTGGACATCAAGCATCCCCGGGGACATTGTCCTTCAGGTCGAGCCTGGCGCAGTGGCCACATTGAGCGCAGCTCCAGCGTAAGTCTTGATCCTAATCTCGAGGCATGGAAAAGTCTGGCCCAACAGATGGGAATTCGTTCGCTGGTGGCTATTCCCTTGTTTGCGGGGGGCCGGGTTCGGTCCATTCTCACACTGTATCTGGCCTATTACGGAGGCTTTGCCGGCCCCGAGCGGCAAAAACTTCTGGAACGGATCCAGCGGATGCTGTCGATGGGTATGGAACAGTATCTGAGAACCGGGGAATTACCTGGCCTGCAGTATCTGGAAGACCGGCTGCTCTATATGCATCTGTTGGAAGAAGGCCGGCTGGTCATGATGTACCAACCGATCCTTGATTTGCACACCGGGAAATTGGCCAAGGTGGAGGCACTGGCTCGCTTGCAGCGGGATGATGAGTGGATCGGTCCGGCTCAGTTTCTACCCTTGTTCGGCAAAGATGAGCTGTTTGCCCTGTATCGCAAGGGGCTGGAACAGGCCTTACAGACCTTGCGTAGCTGGGCTGGCCGGGGACTTAAACTGGACTTGAGCATCAATCTCCCTCCCCAGGGCTTGTATGACACGCGTTACCTGGATGCAACCCGACAGCTGCTGGCTTCCTTGCCTCTCCCGGATAGGCAGCAACTCATCCTGGAGCTATTGGAAACCGAGGATTTCAATATTTATTCACGTTCAGGTGAGGTGTTTAAGGCCTGGAAAGAATTGGGGGTGAGTTTTGCCGAGGACGATCTGGGTAGTGGGTATTCCAGCTTGGCAAGACTACGGTCAATCCCCTTTCAGTTTGTCAAGGTCGATCAAACCCTAGTGACGAATTTTGAGAAAGAGCCGTTCAAGGTGCTGCATCTGATTGAGCAGTTGATATCGCTGGCTCATGGAATGGGTACGGTGGTTGTCATCGAAGGTCTGGAAAGTGAGGGCTTGGTAGAAGCGGCGGCCATATTCGGGGCGGATTTCGGCCAGGGCTATGCAATTGCCAAGCCCATGCCAGCTGAAGCGCTACCAGAATGGACGAAAAGCCACATTCCATGGAGCCTGGATCGAGCCCGACCGACGACCCTATCTGGCCTACTGGCCTTGTTCCTGCAAAACGAAAAGCGTGTTACCGAGATGCAAGATTGGCCCGGTATTGCCAGAATTCTGATCCGGGAAGGTATTCATGCCGAGTGGTTTGCAGGACTAATTGAACCCGCCGATCCGCCTCTGCAGGCGGCGTTTCATACACTTAAAGATCTCATGATCCAGCATGCAGGCCAACCCGCGGCGGACACCATGCAGGCCAGAGAGCGGTTTCTGTGCTTGATGGAAGAACAACTATCCCGCGGGGTTACCTAGTGTAGTGCTTCATTCTGTTTGAAACGTTTTGTCCAGAGACTGTTTTGTTTCTGCAGAGGTTCCCGCAGTGGATGGGCTCATGTTGGCACTCAGGGTGCTCCTGTTGCCGGTGTCCATGGAGGTGAACAAGTTTACTTTGCTGTAGACACCACACCTATTCTGGATCCCGGATCCAGGCCCGAGGTGGCGGAATTCTTGGTGGTGCCCGTAGCCGTTCTCGTTATTCCCCTACAGGTGGGAATCCAGTGCAAGAAGCCATGAGTACGCAGTGGGTATCCGTTCCTTGGTTAGGGTGCCCCACGACTTCTCATCGAGGGTAAGCGGTGACTTGATCGGTGGTTGTCCAAGCAGGAGGACTGCTTGAACAACATCAGCATGACATAGCTCGCTGCTTATAAAACACGACACTAGAAGTCGGTTGAATCTGGACAGAATCTACGGCGAGAGTGAGAAGGCGATCCATTTTCCCAGCCTTTACCCATTACATGAAGCCGCTATCCGTCTCGCCGCGATTTTTTGGAATGCTCGGACCTGGTTGTCAAAAGCCTTCGGTGGAGGTGAACAGTCCGACGCGCAAATCCTTGGCGGTATAGATCTCTTTACCATCGACCAACACACTGCCGTCACCGATGACCATCGCCAGCTTGCTGCGAAGCACCCGTTTGATATCGATTTTGTAAATGACCTTACGGGCAGAGGGCAGGATCTGCCCGAAAAAGTGTACCGCTCCGACACCCAGTGCTCGACCGCGTCCGGGTTCACCCAGCCAGGCGAGGTAGAAACCTACGAGCTGCCATAGTGCATCCAGGCCGAGACAACCGGGCATCACCGGATCACCCTTGAAGTGGCAGTGAAAGAACCACAGATCTGGGTGGATATTTAGTTCTGCTTCGAGGTAGCCTTTGTTGTAATGCCCGCCTTTGGAATAGATCTGGCTGATCCGGTCCAGCATTAACATCCGGCCTGTCGGTAAGCGAGCATTGAGCGGGCCGAACAGTTTACCAACACCACAGGCCAGCAGTTCGGCATATTCGTAGGAGGATTTGGAGGTCATGGGTGGCAGCTTGATTGGAATAAGGTGATTGTAGCGAGATATTGGGGCAGTGAGTCGAATTTGCTACGGCTTTGAGGTAAAAAATGGTTATAATGGACTCGAAAAAAACGATATTTCAATGTTGCTTTCGATTCTCCCCAGGTTCGACACGACCCTAGGGGGTAATGGTTGGCCAGCGTTGTCGTAGCATATTCTGAGTACTTTTCTGGAGTTCCGGCTTTTGTGAACGCCATTGGTATACCAACGGTAGCCCGCACCCCGTTCGAACTGGGTTGGATACGTTCTATGATCGACCGGGTCGATGATGCATTTTTGGTGCTGCTGGCCGGGCGTCGGCAATTGGTGCGCCGAGCTTTGCAGGCCAAGCGTACCACCGGGTTGCCTGTGCGGGACCCGGAACGCGAGCAGCAGGTTCACGCCCGAGCCCAGTATTTTGCACAACGGCTGGGCCTGTCCTCAACCATGACCCAGAAACTGACCGAACTTTTGATTGAGGATGCTTGCGGTGTACAGGGCCTGCCATCGTCCAGTATTACGCATACAGAAGGTATGGCCCATGCGCTGCCTTCGACCATCACCAGGAGTACCTCCATGCAGACCTTGCCTGTTCCCGTCGAACGTCTGTTGGGGCATTTGCCACCGCCGGGGCGGGTGTTTCAGCCGCTACGTTGGTTATTGCCGTCACCTTTGTTGCAGAGCGTCATTCGCAAGGCAACGTTGCGGGTATTGGCCGAACCGCTTGCCAGTGGCGTGTTTGATGACTTGCAAGGGCGAAAATTAGGTATTGAGGTGACCGATCTCAAACTGAAATGGGTGGTTGAGATCAGGGACCGGGATATTCAGGTGCAAGTGCCTGGTGCGGCAGCGGAGTCTTCCGTGCGTGGTAGTGTCACAGATCTTTTGCTTCTTGCCAGTCGTCTGGAAGACGCCGATACGCTCTTTTTTCAGAGGCGATTGCAACTCGTTGGGGATACTGAGCTGGGCCTCATGGTACGCAATCTGCTGGACCAGTTGCCGTGGGAAACGATTCCCCTGGCGCTACGGGTTTTCCTGAATCGTGGTGCCAGGCTGGCACGGCTGGCGCGCTCAGCTCATCGGGGTGAATCCGTATCCTGACGGAGTTCGAGTGGATCACGACCATCATCGGCCTTACGCAGCAGCTCGCTGCTTTCACGAAGAAATTTTTGGGCGAGATCACCAAAGTAATCCTGAATCTCCGCGAAGTGCGCAATCAGGGCATCGCGTTGCCCGGCCTGGATGATGGCCAGCAATTCATCCAGGCACTCACGATAGACGAGAATCAGTTGCGGCAGTTTTTCAGCTTGCAGCATGATGTCGCTATACAGATCCGGGCTTTGCGCAAACAGCCGCCCTACCATCGCCAATTCCAGCCGGTAGATCGGTGAGCTGAGTTGCAGCAGATGGGGTACGTCCACGTTTTGCCTGTGCAGGAAGGCCCCGTAGACCATGGTCGTGAAATGGCGCATGGCTTGGATAACTTGCATGGCTTGATCGTGACGGTCAGCGGGTTCCTCGTGCAGGGTGGCGCCCCATAATATCAACTGCTCCAGCAGCCATTGGTAATGATCTTGGCCCCGTCCGTGACAAACTACGATGACCTGTTTCACCAAGCTGCACAGATCGGGTCCAAACATCGGGTGCAAACCGACTACAGGTCCCGGATGTCGCTTCAGCATGGCCTCAATGGGGGCTCGCTTGATGCTGGTTAGGTCAGCGAGAACACAGTCCGGGGGAAGCTCGGGAAGTGCTGCAATTACGGCGCAGGTGTCTTCGATAGGGACGCTGATCAGAACCAGCCCGGCACCGGCAAGGTGTTGTTTGGCATCCGCCCAGTCTACCTTTTCCATAACCCTGACCAGGTAACCGGAGCGTTCGAAAAAGCTCTTGAGAAGGCTACCCATGGCGCCACCTCCCCCCACGATAACGATGCGACGCTGAGTATCTCCCGTGGCTGGAAAACCCATTTCCTGGGTGGAATAGGCACCGCGCATGATCCTCCGCAGCACATCTTCGAGCAGTTGTGGATCGACGCCGGCGGCGCTGGCTTGCCGACGTCGCGCGGCCAGCAGGCTTGCCTCCCGGTCGGGTGCATACAGAGGCAAGCCCTGGTTGCGTTTGTGGGCTCCGACCTGGGCAGTCAGTTGCGCCCGTCTGGCTAGCAGGGTGACCAGGTCTTCATCAAGCTTGTCGATTTCCACACGCAATTGTTCGATACCCATGGGGCTTGATCCGGACATATCATGAATAACCGAGATGATCGCACAGGATTTAAAATTATCGGTGGATTTTCTGCAGGCGCGGCGTAGCGGGGATGCAGGCCGACTGAAGAAAATTGCCTGACCTGGCGCAGGTGGGTGGACACTTATCGCTCTGGACGCGGAACCTTTGCAGATGGGTGGCACCGCAGAGCCGGGATCCACGCATTGGCGACACCGCCCGAGCCAGCCTCAAACGTGCTCCGGGCCGGGTGGATTCCCGCCTACGCGGGAATGACGAAAAAGGTTGCAGCGGGTACCACAAAAAATTCCGTCATCCGGGGTCTCTGCCCAGGATAACTGGATTAATGGTGGGCCCGGGAGATGGTTCAGGTTTGCTCTGGACCCGATGTGGGGGTGACCTGATC
>QILI01000038.1 GCA_003233305.1 Mizugakiibacter sp. | reverse complement strand
CGGTGGTTGGAAATCGGCCCACTTTTCTGATCTTTTTCGTTGCATAGAACCACTATTCGCCTCAAAAGCTCAAAAAATTGTTCTCGATTTCTACCTCACCTCGTGACGATCACTCAAGCCAGACAGACTCCTGCCTGGCAACACACCGACCGGCTGCCATGCCGGTCGCCCTACGGGATTGGCCCTGGCCCCGCACCGCGAACCACGGCCATGGACAAGCTTCCGCCCGTTACCCCTTCGTCATTCCCGCGTAGGCGGGAATCCACTCGGCCCGGAATGCGGTGAGGCTCGCTCGGGCGCTACCACGAGACCGTGGATCCCGGGTCTGCGCCCGGGATGACAAAATTCACCCGGGATGACAAAAAAAGGAAGCCATGGCCTCAACAGCAGTAAAGATTATTTACTTTTTTCGAGGGTCTGGCGGCGTTCTTCAAACTCCTCGCTGTCGATTTCGCCGCGGGCTAGTCGTGTCTGCAGAATCTCCAGGGGGCTGGGTGGGGGCCTCTCGGTGGTCTGCTCCGACGGTTGCCGTCGCTGAGGATCGAGCAGCCAGCGTAAAGCCACCACGAACAAGACAATGATTGCCCCCCAGAAAACCACCATCAGAATAATTCCCACGATGCTCCAACCTCCAGGAAATCCCGCTATATGACTGCCGAACCCCATCATGGCTGCGCCCCGTTGGCGCAACAGGTTAAGGTCACCCGGTACCATATTAGTTGGCAATGAATTCTCATTACATCCCTTCGTCGTCCGCTTCGAATTTTCCTCACCACGGTGGTGCTCGGGAGCGGGACGGCTTGCTCATAAATTGCAACAATACACTACTCTATAGCCGGAAAATAAGTATCACCTAAAATAAAGATGTAAGCCAATCGTAATGATGACAAGAAGGTAAATCGCCGTAGCCTAAATCGTAGTTTTTGATTGCATGGGGGCTATCCGGCTGCTAGCGTGCGCCTCACTTATACGTTTTCAGATCAAAGGTACTGGCCATGAACCAAGCATCCTTCCATCGTATCCGGGGCCTGTCGGCCATCCTTCTCGCTGGAGTCATCTTCATGGGCCTGTCGGCGCAGGCCTGGGCCTGGGAGCCAACGCCACCGAAGGGTGTGCAAGGGCCGGTCAGCTGGTATCAGAATGGCAAAGACGGGCGCTACTTTGTACCCGTGGTCAATGGCAGTATCTCTAAGCCCGTCACTGGCTTGGTTAAGACCGATTCGAACTGCATGCCGGATTCGCAGGGACTCAGTCACTGCTTCAACAATATCCAGTTGTCATCCGGTAAACTTATCACCATCCAGAACACTCACAAGATGAGCCTCCATCATTGTCTGCGGCCGGGTGAGTATGTAAAAGTGCAACCCAATGGCAGCAAGACCTGGGCGATCGTGCAGACTGAACCAGGACGTTAAACCAGTTTGGCTGATGCCTGTGCTCTGGGACGGGTTTGACCGTAACGCTTGCTAGGCCGTTCAAGTGCTCTCTGCACGTGCCCCAGTAAGGGGCCAACGCTATGATTCGCTGATCGATTTAGCTGTGCGATCGCGGCCAGGCGTACCACCAGCCCCCCGTACCGAGAACTGCCAGGAGCAGGGGTGCAATGGGGCCCTGCCCAGGAGCAAGCGTCCACAACAGTACGGCGGCGATCAGCAGGGTGCTGCCAAACAGACCCCCGGCCAGCAGTCGTTGGGTACTACGGCTGGTTGCGGTGAGAGCTTGCAGTTGTTGCGATGAGATAGCGGATTCGCTGCGGCCGCTGGCCGCGTGTTGTAAGGCCTGCTGTAACAGCTCAGGTACACGGGGGGCTTGGTGTAGCCACTCCGGTAGGCGCCGACGCAGTTGCTTGAGCATGTTGCGGGTCCCATAACGCTGGCGGAGGATTTTTTTGAGGACGGGATGGGCCACCGCCCAGATATCAATATTGGGGTCCAGCTGCCGGCCCAGACCCTCGATATTGAGTAGAGTTTTTTGCAACAAGATCAGTTGCGGTTGCAGGGTGAGTTGGTATTGACGAGCAGTCTGGAACAGCTTGACGGTGACCTCGGCGATTGAGATCTGGCTTAGGGGACGGCTGAAGTACGGCTCGCACACGGTACGGGTTGCGGCTTCGAGTTCATCCACGCGAACGCTGTTAGGGATCCATCCAGAGGCCAGGTGTAACTCGGCGATGCGCCGGTAATCCTGTTCAAACAGGGCCAGAAAGTTTTCTGCCAACCAGTACTGGTCATCCTGGGGCAGTGAACCCATAATGCCGAAATCCAGGGCAATGAAACGCGGTTCAGTACCGCTGTCGGGATCGACCCAGATATTACCGGGGTGGGCATCGGCGTGAAAGAAGTTGTCACGAAAGACCTGCTCATAGAATAGCCGCACCCCCTTGGCCGCCAGTGCCGGACGGTCGATACCCGCGGCATCCAGGGCCTTGACGTCATCGGCTGGGATACCGTGAACCCGTTCCAGAGTGAGTACGTTGCGGCTGGTCAGATCCCAAAATACTTCAGGCACATAGAGGTCGGGTGAGTTCGAGAAATTGCGCCGTAGCAGGCTGGCGTTAGCGGCTTCGCGCTGCAGGTCGAGTTCATGTTCCAAAGTTTTTTCAATTTCGGCAACTACGTCCAGCGGCCGTACCTTATCGGCGTGCGGATGGTAGCGTTGTACCAAGCTTCCAAGTATATGCAACAGGGCAATATCGCGCTGGATACGTGCGCCGATACCGGGGCGCAGGACCTTGACGACGACTTCGTGGCCATCGGGCAAGGTAGCCGCGTGAACCTGGGCGACCGACGCCGAGGCCAGGGGGACTTCTTCAAAGTGTTGGAAAAACTGCGGTAGGGGACCGTCCAGTTCGGCTTCGATCATCGCGCGGGCCTGGTCGCCTGGAAAGGGTTCGACCTGATCACGCAATTTGGCCAGCGCTTCGGCCAGATCGCCGGGGAGCAGATCACGCCGGGTAGAGAGTACCTGGCCGAATTTGACGAAGATTGGGCCGAGTTGGGTGAAGGCCAGGCGCAGCCGTTCACCACGCGGTAGTGTATTGAGATCGCGCCGGGCGCGAGGCAGGATTGCGGCGAGCAGGGCCAGCGGTCGGTAGATTCGGGTGCCGGCGGCAAATTCGTGCAAACGCCAGCGTAAGGCCACGATCAGCACCCTCGCCAGTCGTGGTGTTGCGGTGAACGCGCTCACTGAGTTGGACCGGGATGGTGGATGCGGCCCAGCGCGATGATCCGGGCTTCAAGACGGTCGGTACGTTCACGCAGTCCATCCACGGCGTCAAGAAAATCTTCGACTTCAGGCTGGGCTGGAACCAGTCGGGCTTCGTCGCGTAGCCAGTCGGCCCCATCCTCGCCGGTTTGCCGCACCAGGCGATCCGCGTGTCTGAAGGCATTGCCGAAGGTTCGGGCCAGCGGTACCCCGAGTATTTCACCGAAGTGCTCGACAAAAGCCGCTTCGAAGTCCGGTTGCCAGGCATGGACCAGGCCTTCGAGCTGTCGGGCCAAGCCGGCGTCGCCGCTGAGGTGTAGTTTGCCCGGTGGCAGATTGGACTCACCGCTCAGCGCTTGGGCGACCAGAGCGCCGAGGGCCCCACGTCGGGTACGCACTTCAAGGTCCGCTTCGTCACTGGGTGGCCCGACCCGCAGACGGCCGTCACGAACCTCGATACCGAAGGCCAGACCCGGTTGTTCAAGATGCACGCCAATTTGGTGGCCCTCCAATGGGCGCAGGGATGCAGCGTGATCGGGATCAAGCGCCAGAGCACGATTCAGGGCCTGTTCGAGCACTCGACCAGCCAGTGCTTTCAGGGGTGACGGGAGTAGGGTATCAAGGCTCGGGGGAGGGGTTGAGGAGGTAGTCATGCCTCCATTGTACCCGCGTGGCCAGCACGTCAAGCTGCTGGGCTGGCGCCATCAAAATTGAGTTGCCGCCAGGCCTCGTACACCGTTACCGCGACGGCGTTGGACAGGTTTAGACTGCGGCTGTCCGGGCGCATCGGAATCCGTAACCGGTATTCGGGTGGAGTGTGTTGCAGCAACACGGCTGGGAGACCCCGGCTTTCGGGTCCGAACAACAGCGCATCACCGGCTCGGAAAGTAGCCTGGTCGGGGCGTCTCCGGCCGTGGGTACTGATGGCAAATACCCGTGTGCCGGCAGGCAAATCAGATCGGCAGGCAGCAAGGTCAGGGTGGACGAGAACGCTGACATATTCGTGGTAATCCAGGCCAGCCCGACGTAGCCGGGCATCATCAAGTTCAAAGCCGAGCGGTTGAATCAAGTGTAACGAGGCTCCGGTATTGGCGCATAGACGGATGATGTTACCGGTGTTCGGGGCGATTTCAGGTTGATAGAGCACTACATGCAGCATGCAGGAGATTGTCGTTGTTGCAGCGGTTTTGCACCAGACCGTAGTCACCCATCCCGGGGCCTACCCAACCTGTATGTGGGGCTCGCCCCTGCCATTAGTCATGCCCAGCTTATGGCACATGCGGGGCCGAACAAGAGCAGGCATGGTGACCGGGCGATAACGAGGGGGGCTTGTTGTCGCATCCTCGCGCCGTTGCGACATTCCGGATGGGATGCCGTAACGGCGATTTTTTGGAGATGACAACGATGCCCAAGATTCCCGTATTGGTTGCTACCGCGTTGTTGGCCATTACGGTGCAGTGGCCTGCTGGTGCGGCGGTGCTGACCACGCCCGACATTGCCTACACCCGCATGCAGCTACCCAACGGCCTGACCCTCATTGTGCATGAGGACCACAAGGCGCCAATCGTAGCGCTGAGCGTGTATTACCACGTCGGCTCCAAGAACGAGCCACAGGGTCGCTCTGGTTTCGCGCATCTGTTCGAGCATTTGATGTTTCAGGGCTCGGAAAATCATGCTGACGAATACTTTCTACCCTTCGAGCTGGTGGGTGCGACCGACATGAATGGCACCACCTGGCTGGACCGGACCAATTATTTCGAGACTGTGCCGACCACAGCGCTGGATATGGCCTTGTGGATGGAATCGGACCGCATGGGTCACCTGCTCGGGGCCATTGGCCAAAAGCAGCTTGATGAACAGCGCGGGGTGGTGCAGAACGAGAAACGCCAGGGTGAAAACCAGCCCTACGGCCGGGTGTTTACCATCTTGCAGGCTAACGTCTTTCCCGCCAACCATCCGTATCACCACACCACTATCGGTTCGATGCAGGATCTCAATGCCGCCGCACTGAATGATGTGAAAAACTGGTTCCGTGAATATTACGGTGCCGCCAACGCAACCATTGTGCTGGCGGGTGATATTACGCCTGCACAGGCCCGCGCAAAGGTAATGCGGTATTTTTCTGATATTGCCGCCGGACCGCGGTTGCGACGACCCCAGCCGTGGGTGGCTGCACGCACGGTTTCCAGCCGTGTGGTGATGCCTGACAAGGTGCCGCTGGTACGTATCTACCGGGCCTGGAATGTGCCGCAGCTCGGGACGACGGATTTGCTCCGGCTGCAACTCGCCGCCCGAGCTCTGGGTGGTGGCAAGACCTCACGCCTGTATCAGCGACTGGTCTATCGCGACAAGTTGGCCAACCGCGTCTCGGCGGGAACCATGGCTTTTGAGATGGCTTCGATGTTCTTGATCCAGGTCGATGTGCGCAAGGGAATTGATCCGCTACGGGTCGAAGCGGCCTTGAACGATGAACTGGCACACTTTCTGAAACAAGGCCCCAATCAGGATGAATTGCAGCGTGCCCGCATGGGGGCCCTGGCTTCGTTTACCCGCGGTATCGAGAAGGTCGGTGGTTTCGCCGGCAAGGCCAAAGTACTGGCCGAAGGTCAGGTTTATCGCCAGGACCCGGGTGCTTACCGCAAAGATTTTGTAATCCTGAATACGGCGACTCCCGGCCAGGTGCGCAGCACGGCAAAGCGTTGGCTGGGGCAGGGTGATTTTACCCTGGTGGTGGAACCCAATCCCGACGTGCAGGCCGCTGCGACGGCTTACGCCAAATTACAGAAGGGATTACCGGCAGCGCGTACGGGGGTAACGTTCATAGCGGACCCCGTGGCGAGCTATCAGACCGGGGCCCGCTCAGTGAACCGTGGCCAGGGGGTGCCCATCGTTACGCGTTTCCCAGATCTGAGCTTTCCCATCTTGCAACGGGTCCGGCTTGCCAATGGTATCCCGGTAGTACTGGCCGAACGTCATGCTGTGCCGCTGGTGCAGGTCGAACTGCTGTTTGATGGCGGCTACGCCGCCGATCAGGGACATAAGCTCGGCACCTCCCGTTTTGCCATGAGCATGCTCGACGAGGGCACGAGCAGCATGGATTCGGTACAGCTGGCCCAGCGTCTGGAACGACTCGGTGCCCGGTTGCGGACCGGTTCGAGCCTGGATGCTTCGACCATCTACCTGTCGACACTGCAGTCTGAATTGCAGCCGGCCCTGCAATTACTGGCGGATGTTGCTCGCAATCCCGCGTTCCGACAGGTGGATATCGAGCGGGTACGTCAGCAGGTTCTGGCGCGCATCGCTCAAGAGCAGGCCCGCCCGGTGAGTATGGCCCTGCGCACGCTGCCGCCGCTGCTCTACGGCAAAGGCCATCCGTACGCCATACCGTTTACCGGCTCCGGCACCGAGGCGAGTGTCAAGGCTATGCGTCGTGGGGATCTGCTGGCCTACCAGGCTGCGGTTCTGCGCCCGGACAATGTACAAATCCTGATTTCCGGCGATACTACTTTGGCCAAAATTCTGCCGCAGTTGGAGCGCGCTTTTTCAAGCTGGGAAGTCCATTCCCAGGTGCCGCTGCACAAACAGCTTACCAAGGTGAAGAGGCCTGCAGTTCCGCGGGTGTTCCTTATTGATCACCCTGGCTCGGCTCAGTCGATCATCTTTGCCGGCGTGTTGGCGCCTTCCACCCGCGATTCCCGTAGTCTGGCGATCGACACCATGAACCAGGCCTTCGGCGGTAGTTTCACTTCGCGTCTGAACATGAACCTGCGTGAGGACAAGCATTGGGCCTACGGCTCGTTTAGTTTTGCGCAAAATGCCCAGGGCCAGCGGTTATTCGTTCTTTATGCCCCGGTGCAGACCGACAAGACCGCGGCATCGGTCGCTGAGTTGTTACGCGAATCACGTGAGCTGATTGGCAAGCGTCCGCTCAGTACTGCGGAGATTGAAAAGGTCAAGCTCAGCCAGATCCGTAGCTTGCCCGGTGATTACGAAACAGGGGCCGACGTACTGTCAGCCATGGCCGGCATCGTGCAGTATGGCCGCGCGGATGATTATGTACAGAACTTGCGCCGGAATATCCAGGCCCTGGATGATGGCAGTATCCAGGCTGCGGTTCGGGAGGTGGTGCAGCCAAGCCACTATACCTGGGTGATTGTCGGAGATTTGTCAAAAATCGAGAAACCGGTACGCAAGCTGGGTCTGGGGGAAGTAAAGGTCATCGATACCTCAGGACGGGTATTACGCTGAACGTCGGCAGGATGGCACTGCGCTTTCGGGCAAAGATGCCGTTATGCTTGCCGGACGGACCGGTTCTGTCCGGCTTTTTTATGGGATGTTCCTGATGCGTCTGACCTTCCTACCTGTGGTGCTGGTTCTGGCGGTACTGACTGGCTGCACCTCCAATGTTCGACTTGGCTTAGCTGGCCGTGCTGTGCGCGCGGCCTATGTTGACAATGTGAGTGGCTGCAAACAGCTCGGTACGGTAACGGTGTCTGTAACCAGCCATATTGGCCCGTTTACCCGTAATAACCTTGGGGTACGCGACGAGCTTGAGGTACTGGCGCGGAATGCCGGTGCCGGTCTTGGTGCTGATACCGTCAAACCACTGGACCAACCCCTCGATGGACAGCAGAAATGGGGTGCTTACCGGTGCGGAACCGGGCCAGTGCCAAACCCGGCCCAGGGCCACAATGGATCGTCTATCCCGCATCCAAACCCGGCGACAACCCATGCGGCCAGTACTTATCCGCTGCAGGTTCAGCCTTTACAGGTCGAAACCGTTCCCGGTCCGTCCGCCAAACCCACCCATGCGAGTAGTGTGCAGCCAGCCCGACCCGCCAGTGTGCATTCTGGAGGCTGATCCCAACCCGTTTGCTCTGGGTCCCAGGGCAAGTTACCGGTACTGTGATTCCAGTACTGGGCTGGTTTACTGGCTGCGGTAACCTCATTTAACAAAACTGTAATCCTGCTGCAAGATGATAACGGTTATCATTTGTAGCCAATCCGGATATTGCTAGCCATCATGTCGAGTTCGTCCCAACCCCGTTCTTCGCCGTTACCGGGTTTTACCCGTTGGCTGATCTTTCTCGGGGTGATGGGACCGGGTTTGGTAGTGATGCTGGCTGATACCGATGTCGGCAGTGTAATTACCGCTGCGCAAAGTGGCGCCCAATGGGGCTACCAGTTGCTGGCGCTGCAGCTGTTGCTGATTCCGGTCCTGTATGTGGTACAGGAACTCACCGTCAGGCTGGGCGTGTTTACCGGCAAGGGTCACGGTGAGCTGATTCGGGAAACCTTCGGTGCGGGCTGGGCCTGGATTTCAGTACTGGGCCTGGCAGTCGCCACCATCGGCGCGTTATTGACCGAGTTCTCCGGGATCGCTGGAGTAGGAGAACTGTTCGGGGTGCCACGGGTGGTGAGCCTGGTACTTGCGGTGGCATTTCTGCTGGTTGTGGTATGGACCGGGACGTATCGACGGGTGGAGCGTATTGCCATCGCTCTGGGTCTGTTCGAGCTGGTATTCGTGTGGGTCGCCCTGCGTTCGCCGGTAGACGGTGGGGCCATGTTGCGTGGGATGACTAAGGTGCCTTGGCACGATGGCGAATACTGGTACTTGGTTGCGGCCAATATCGGTGCGGTGATCATGCCGTGGATGGTGTTCTATCAGCAGTCGGCCGTAGCCGATAAGAAACTGCGGCCGGACCAGTACCGTTATGCCCGCTGGGATACTGCAATCGGTGCCGTGTTGACGCAGATCATCATGGCCTCAGTACTGGTGGTTGCTGCAGCAACGCTCGCCCCGACTCACGCGCGTGCGCCGCTGAATACTGTGGGGCAGATTGCCGATGCGCTGACGCCAGCCCTTGGCCCTGAACTGGGCCGCACCCTGTTCGGCCTGGGCATACTGGGCGCGGCCATGGTTGCGGCCATTGTTGTTTCATTGGCTGCGGCCTGGGGTTTTGGTGAGGTGACCGGGTACAAGCATTCCCTGGAGCACCGCCCGTTGGAGGCGCCGTGGTTCTATGTGATGTTCAGCATCGGGGTTATCGGTGGTGCAGTAATCGTCGGCATAGCACCTAATCTGGTGGCCCTGTCAGTTGGGGTGGAAGTCATGAATGCCCTGCTCTTGCCACTGGTGCTGGGGTTTCTGGTCGCCTTGGCAGTACGTGCCCTGCCGCCCGAACATCGTTTGCGCGGACTCTATTTGTGGGTAGTACTGAGCGTGGTGGTAGTGACCTCGGCGCTGGGCGTTTATGGGGCCGTCAGTAGTTTCTGACAGGCTCCTGGCCTGCGCTGATCGCGTATTGCAAAAGGGAGCCAGGACCCATACAGGCCTTCAATTTGCCCCCGACTCTGCCAGGTAAATCATCTTTTTGACGGCACGAGCTAGATCATCTGCGGCCGGCACCTGTTTAGCTTGAAAGATATCGGCCAGGGCCTGGTAGTGTGCCAGAGTTTGCGCGCGACTGACGTTGAAGCGGTCGAAGATTTGTGGCCCGATCCGGTGCAGATCGGCAAGTATGGAGCGCACGTTATGCAGTTTGTCGCAAGCCGAAACTAGCAGAGCTGGATCGGTTTGGGGATGTTGTTCAAGATTTCGCAGGTAGGCGGCCTTGCGCGCCAGTGAGTCCGCTTTGCGGTCGCGGTGGGCGGCTCGGGCTTCAGCCGTACCATCCGAACAGGCTTCGACCATGGCTAACACGGCGGGTCCAAACTCATCATCAATGCGTTGCGCATAGCGGGCGCCGCCATCCTCGATGGTATCGTGTAACAGCCCGGCGATGGCTTGGTTCTCATCACCGCCATATTCCAGCACCAGTGCGGCCACCGCCATGGGGTGGGCAATATAGGGAATATTGGAAGCTTTGCGCCCCTGCCCGTCATGGGCTTCGATAGCGATGCCAAGAGCTTGGGCCAGCCGCGATGTGAGGATGATCATGAACGGATTCTTGTGTAGGGCTCAGGACGGACGCGGTAGCGGGTCAAGATTTACCTTGTGCTATTGAGACGGCACTCATTATCGATGAATCAGCCTACTTAGCGAAGCGCCATGCTTTTTCCTTCATCCCGGGCGCAGACCCGGGATCTACGGTCTGGCGGCCCCGTTCGAGCAAGCCTCCAACGTGATCCGGGCCGGGTGGATTCCCGCCTGCGCGGGAATGACGGAAGGGGGCGGGCCGACGGATTTCCACCTGCGCCGAAATGACTCGTAGGCGCATCGATATTTCATGCTGTCTCTACAGGTGTCTGCACGCTTACGCATCAAGATCGGGAATCAGCTGGTTCTCGAGATAAGCGATCATGTCTTTGAGTTTGAGCTTGCGTTTTTTCATGCGGATCAGGCTCAACGGATCGGCAGGATGGCCGGCAGTGGTTAACCGGGCGATGGCCAGATCGAGATCCCGGTGTTCGGTGCGCAGTTCAGACAGGATCTGGGCGATGTTTTCAGGTTGATCGCGAGTCATAGCAAAGACGTTCACATTATTATCAGTGTAGCGCCATCGGCGCATTGCGGGTGTTGGCCTGCCCACGGGTACAATGCGCTGTTCCACATCTTGCCTACGCCCATGAATGCTGATCCTCGTAAGCAGCGCTTACGAAGAGGCCAGGTTGGCCAAACACTTAGCCATCAGGTAGGTCAGGCTATCACCGGCTTCAACATGATCGAGGATGGCGACAAAGTGCTGGTGGCCCTCTCGGCAGGTTCCCGATGTCCAGCTTGGCTAGCAGCTGGCCCAGTCAAGGAGCCGATTGAGGTAGTTTGAAAATTGACTTCTTCCAGCACGAGCCCTGATCCTGGCTGGCGTTGGCTTATATTTCTATGGCAGGTATCCAAAACATGTTCTTTCGTAATCTTAGTTTGTTTCGATTTAGCCCCGCGACGGCCACCCAGCTCGATGGTTTGGAGGAGGCGCTGAATGGCCATCGCTTGCATCCGCTCGGGCCTATGGATTTGTCTACGCATGGCTTTGTGTCTCCGCTGGGCCGGGATACCGAAGTGTTAACGCATGCGGTCGGCAGCTGCCGGATGTTTACCCTGGGTAGCGAAGACAAACTGTTACCTGCTGCAGTCGTCAACGAGGAACTGGCACGCCGGGTGCAGAAAATTGTGGGGATAGAGGGCCGCGCGATCGGTGCTCGTGAGCGTCGACGTTTGAAACAGGATGTGCTCGATGAATTGCTGCCGCGGGCCTTTGCACGCCCCACACGCTTGTCGGCTTACCTGGATATCCAGCATGGCTGGGCGGTGTTCGACACCGCCAGTCACAAGGCCGCAGAGATGGCCCTGAGTGCACTACGTGAGGCACTGGGTAGTTTTCCAGCATTACCACTGGCACCGGAACACGCGCCGCGATTGCGTTTGACCGAGTGGCTGACCTCCGCGCAGTTGCCGGATGCGCTGGAACTGGACGATGAATGCGAATTGCGCGACCCAGCCGGTCAGACTGCTGCGGTGGTGCGTTGTCGTCATCAGGATCTGAGCTCGAACGAGGTCCACGAACACCTGCGGGCAGGCAAGCAGGTCAGCCAGCTGGGCTTGGTGTTCGATGAACGCCTGGCGTTTGTCCTGGGTGAGGACTTAGTGGTGCGCAAGCTGCGATTTCTCGACTCGGTGCAGGATGAGTTAGATACGCAGAGTCTTGATTCCCTGGCTGAGGAGCTGGATGCACGCTTCGCTCTGATGACCCTTGAACTGGATCGTTTTCTGCGCCAATTTGCAAGCTGGTTTGGTGTGCCACGTCCTGCGGAAGATTAAGTCGACCCACGTTGGTCGAGAGGATCATGATTGTGGAGCTTGACTGGCTTGAGGTTACCGCTCCAGGTGGCGGTATTTTGAAGGTGCAAAAGCGCCCGCACCCACGAGCGCGACGATTGCGTCTTACGGTTACAGTGGAAGGTGCACGGCTGAGCTATCCGCACGGGACTTGTACGCTACAGATGGCTGCATTTCTGCAACAAAATGCCGCTTGGCTGGCGCGCAAACTCGATGAGCTCAAACTAACCCCCACCGCGCCTCTATGTGTCGGGCAGAGCCGGCAAATACTCCTGCGTGGGGTTCCGGTTGGCCTGGACTGGTTGCAAGACCAGTATCCACGCGTGCAGTACTCAGCGCAGGGAGTACAGATTACCCTGCCAAAGAAGATTCGCCAGCCTAAGCGCCTGGCTCAGGCACTGCTGCGCTCGTGGTATGAAACCGAATTGCGCCATGACATGCTGCGGGCCATGCCCAGACAGGTTGCGCTGCTTGGCAAAGCACCGACCGGTTTGCGGGTACGGCCGCTAAAAAGTCTCTGGGGAAGTCTGGATAGCTGCGACGGCATTGGTCTTGATCTAACCTTGATTTTAGCGCCACCTGCCGTGGCCCGATATGTACTCGCCCATGAACTGGCACATCTACGAGTACGCAATCATGCCCCACAATTCTGGGCGCAGGTTGGGGAATTGGTGCCTGACTATGAGGTGCGGCGTGCCTGGTTACGTGAGCACGGCACACAGTTGAAGAATCACTGGGTGCATCTATTTGCTAACAGTTAAGCTTTGTTATACGTCAGGCGTGGCGAATGGGACTAAGCTTGGTTGCTCATCGGTGCCTGAGGTGAGGGTACACGAATGGACGCGGGTACAGCTGACGTGCTCGATTTTGCAATCCGACTCTTTCGGGAGCCGCGGCGTGCACGTGAAGTGCGTTGCCAACCCTTGCCAAGTGCCGATTTTGCCTTCCTGATTCGCTGTGCAGCCGGCGATCAATATGCTCTGAATGATGTCTGGGCCCGTTTTAAGCTTGATACGGTACAGACCCGTGAAATGGTGGCGTTTTATTTAACTCTGGCCCTGTTTCCCTCGGATGCCTCCCCCCAGCGAGTACTTGGTTTGGACCCGGCCAATCGGGATCTCGGTAAGGCTCGAGAGCATTATCGCTTGTTGTTGATATGGCTTAATCGGTCCAGCGACGATCCGCTGCAATCGGCTTACCTGCGACAGGTTCACCAAGCCTGGCATGATCGTCGTACCTTGCAGTCGAAGCGTTCAGTGGTCACTCCGGCCCTGCGGGGTGGCTGGTTTTGGTGGCCGCGGTGGCGGGGTTGGACCAATGAAAGCATGCGCATATTGACTGTGGTGGGGGTAGTGGGGGTGCTCGGTGCAGCCCTGGCGACGGTATTGATATGGCGGCAGGAACCGTTGGCGGATGCACCGTCAAGTAGACAGCAGACAGTTCGTCGCGAGGCCCCTTCAGTCTCTGCATTAACTTTCCGGACTCGGCCCCAAGCAGGATGGAACCGGGTCGTTGCGGAGCCCAGTATTCCGGTTATCGCCGCCACATCTAAAACATCCAGGCGGGCGGCTGTTACGCTGAATTCTGTCACTGAGCGGCCTGTTGAAAGTACGGAATCAAGGTTTGCAGAGGACGCGCTCCCCAGTGAAGCGAGCTTCGGCCCGCAACCCGTAATCGCCCCCTTGGTATTGCCGGCGACTCGCTTACCGGTTGATCTTTCCCGGTTACCGCATCCTCCGGTAGACCTGCTAGCACTAGGCACAAGTTTGCCGAGGTTGTTATCCGGCAACCTGCTCGCTGAGGGCAAGAACCAACAATCCCCCCGTGGCGAGGGGCCGGGTGTATCGGCACTTACGGCAGCGCAAGTATCCCCTCCACTATTGCGGC
>QILI01000090.1 GCA_003233305.1 Mizugakiibacter sp. | reverse complement strand
GTCGGTGTCATCACCCTGCAGCTCACCGTGTTGCAGCCACAGGATCCGGCGTATCGGTAAGGCCTCGCGCAGCTGCTGCTCAATTTGTGGGTGGGTACGCCGTGGATGGCGTCGATGCAGACAGGTCCAGGTAGAGAGTAAGGTGCCGGCCCCGTCGGTTTCGATGGCTCCGCCTTCCAGTGCAAAGTCGAGTCGAGTTGCTGCCGTATTTTGGAATAGCCCGCGCTGCACCAGGCTGCTGACCAGGGCATCGTCACGTTGAGCGCGAAACTTTCCACCCCAGCCGGTGAAATTAAAATCGAGTATCCGGAAGCCTTGCTGGCGAGCGATCAGGCTGATCGGGCCGGTATCACGCAGCCAGGTATCGTCATACTCGATTTCAATCCATATCAGCTGGGCAGGATCGACCCCGGCTTGGATCAGCAGTGTAGTGGCATGGTGCCTAAGCGTGGGGCTGGCCACGCAGATCAGGCAGCGTTCAAAGCGGGTAATCGTCGCAACCAGTACCACATAGACGGCCTCAACCGCCTGCAGATCTTCTGCCCAATCAGTATCGGCATGCGGCCAAGCTACCAGTACCCCATCCTGGGCTTCCCATTCGGCCGGAAAGCGTTCGATGGGATCGTCCATAAGATTAGCGTACCGGTTTTTCGCCTACGGGTGCCTTGAGTACCGAGTGCAATACCAGATTGCGCTCAAAGTACACGATATAGTGTGGGTATACCCAGCGATGAATGACCGGCCAGACCTTTTTCTGTCCCCCAGCCGCCGGCAACTTGGCTTCAGGCCGGCCAAAACGTTGGGTAACCTGCACCATAGTCATGCCTCGTGTAGGCATAACCATGTGCGCTTCCTTATGTACCTGTTGTTGCAGCGTATCGGCGTGAACCGATGGAATAGTGGCCATACCGAACACTACTGTTCCACATAATAGTATGGCTTGACTCAGAGATTTCGAAGCACGCATCATGACTCAGCTCCCCGCGCGCAAATGGCGCATGACAGTGTTTTATCAGAAAACCACGCCAAGTGCATGGTCTGAAATGCAAAAGGCCGCACAATGCGGCCTGCAGATCCGTGCTGAGTGCCGATTCTCAGCGCTGCCGGGCTTTGAAACGCGGGTTACTCTTGCAGATTACGAAAACCTTACCTCGGCGACGGACGATCTTGCAGTCGCGGTGCCGGGACTTGGCAGATTTGAGAGAAGAAAGCACCTTCATGACAACAGCTCCGGTCTGACCGTATTCGGTCGAACAATATAAGCCGTCTATACTATAGATATTGAAACTCTGCCGCAAGTATTAGTCCGGTCTAGGTAGCGTCATGTTCGATGGGGCACAGATCCGGGTATCATCAACCACTGAATCAACATTTTTCCTGGCACATGTGGCCCATATCCAAGCACAGCAAAGGCGCTGAAACCATTGGCCTGTATGCCGCCCGAGATGAGGCGGTTGCCATTCATGCGGCCCCAAGCTCTACGGGGTTGTCGGTATTGACGGATATTTTTCACCTCGGGCAACAGGACCAAACGTTCAAGGAGGCTGTTACCCGTGCCCATCTTCGTGGTCGACGCGCCAATGGGGTACTGGCCATGGGTGAGTATCAGTTGTTGATGGTCGATGCACCCGATGTTCCTGCGGAAGAATTACGTTCCGCAGTTAAATGGAAAATCCGCGACCTTATTAATTTTCATATCGACGATGTAGTCATTGATGTGTTTGATGTGCCTACCCGGGGGACGGTTTCCTCGGTCCGTTCACTGTATGTTGTTGCTGCGCGTGTTGATGCGGTACAAGGGCTCGTCGACAGGTTATTTGTTGCCGGGCTTGAAATCGGTGCCATAGACATCGTGGAGATGGCATTGCGTAATCTAGCCTACGCTGCAGCAGGCGAGCGTGAAGGTTTGGTTACGCTCTACCTGGAACCGGATCGTGGAGTGATTGTGTTTTCTCGTGGAGGAACACTCCATTTTACTCGCCAGCTCGACTTGGGTTTTTCGCAATTGGACGATCCTGAAGTGAATTCCCGACTGGTTCTCGAGATTCAACGCTCACTTGATTATTGCGACAGTCACCTGGACTTCGGGCGGCCCTCGAGAATCACCGTGGTACCGTTCCAGGATACCGGGCCGGCCTTTGTCGAAGGTATATCCATAGACATCGGCTTGCCCACCGAGTATTTCAAATTCACTCAGTTTGTCGATGGTCCCGCGCTCGCCAATGGTATGGCGGCACCCGACTGGATTGCTCTCGGTGCAGCGCTCCGAGTGGAAGAACGCAAACTATGACGCAACAGATCAATCTGTACCAACCCGTCTTTCGTCGTGAGCGCAAGGTGTTTTCAGCCGTCGCTATGATGGAGGTTCTAGCGGTGGTCGTGGTGGCATTGCTGGGCGTTTACACTTGGCAGTTTGTGGCGACCCACACGTTGCAGCGTCAGCTTGATATTTACCAACAACGCCAGATGGTGGCTCAAAAACATTTGTCCGAGTTGATGCTCAAACTATCTTCACGCAAGGTGAATCCTGTGCTTGCCGACGTTCTGTCCCGGGCTAAACAGGAGCTTGCGGGACGCCGTGCCGTACTACGGGTACTGTCCTCGCAGAGTCATGGCAATACCCAAGGCTTTGCCTCGGTACTGGGTGCTTTATCGCATTCGGTACATGCTGGCATCTGGCTGACCAGGGTAAATCTGAGCGACGGTGGAACCCAGGTTGCACTCGCCGGCCGGATTACCCGAGCTGAGAAGCTGCCGCAGTATCTAAATCAGTTGCGTCGTCAACCGGTGGTCTCTGGATACCGTTTCGCCAAGCTTGAAATTGTCCGCGACAAGAAAACCGGGCAATTGCATTTTCTCCTTGCCACCCTGGGTGAAGCGGGTACCGTCAAGGGGGAAACCCCATGAAGAACTCTCTGTTGAAACTGGGGGAAAGAATTGATGCGTTTAGTTTGCGCGAACGATTGTTGTTAATGTTGACGCTTTTGGCTGTGGTCGTCGGTCTTTGGTACGTCTTACTTTATCAGCCCCTGGTCAGCGTAGCGCAGCACGATACACGGCATATGCAAGAAGTACGGCAACAGTTCGCGAAAACCAGTGCTAAGGTGCAAAGCTTGGTTGTGCGTTTCCGCAAGCCACCCAACGAGCTTGCTCGTACCGAACTGGCTCGGGTAAGGGCACAGATTAAAGTTGCCGATCACACCTTGCGGGGCCTTACCGTAGGACTCATTACGCCGGGCCGGATGGCTGCAGTGTTGCGCACCTTATTGGCCACCAATAAACAACTCAGTCTGGTGCGCATGGTGAGTTTGCCCCCGGTACCTCTTATCAAGCCAGGTAAGGGCAAAAAAACTGTCCCGATCTATACTCATGGGCTTGAAATCCAATTTGTTGGATCGTTTGGGTCAGCTTTAGCGTATCTTCAAAGTGTCCAGAAACAGCACTGGAATTTGTATTGGGACGGTCTCGAACTTCACACTCATAGCTATCCCAGGCTCTCTGTTACACTCCGGGTGCATACTTTGGGGGTTTCGCAAGCCTGGCTTGGATTGCGCGACGAGGGACCATGAGAAGATACGGGCTGGTTGCTGGTACTTTGATTCTCCTGCTGCTTGCAGGGGGTGCAATGTCTGCCGCAAATGCAGCGCCCGTAGCGGATCCGTTCCGTCCCTTTCCATCTACAGAGGTAACGTCTTCCAGCATCTCGGTGAGTGTTGCGTCGTTACGCTTAAGTGCTGTTTTGATTAGCCCCTATCGCCACCAGGCGGTCATAAATAACCAGCTGATCACCGTGGGGGATCGTATTGGAGGAGCTCAAGTGCTGCAGATTGGTCCACGAGGGGTTCTTGTTTTACGGCAGGGGAGAAAGTATTGGCTGCAATTGGTTCGGCGAGACGTTGCAAAACCGGAGGGTGGCTAGCCGTGAGATACGCTTGGCAAATTTCACTGTATAGCGGACTGTTGCTGCTTGCGGGTTGTGCCAGCTATCCGCTCAAAACCACACCCTCATCTCCGCAGCAACCCATCGCCAAGGTGTCCGCAGTTAAGGCCACGATACCCAAGCCGCCTAGTGCTGTTTTAGGATCTTTGTTGCCCAAGCACGGCCTCGTAGTGCCGGAGCAGATCGCCACCACGGGCCAAGCGCATTTTGATGTGTCGGTCAATAATTTACCCGCCCGGCAGTTCTTTCTCGCTCTGGCCAAAGGTGCGCCTTACAACGTGGTGGTGTCCCGGGGGGTAAGCGGACGGATTACGTTACATTTAAAGAATGTCACGTTGTCCGAGGTTATGCAGACTGTCGAGCGAGTTTACGGTTACACCTACAATAAAATCGGTAATACCTGGATCGTGCTTTCTAATGAGATTCAATCGCGAATCTTTCATATCAATTACCTCGATATCGTCCGCAAGGCCACCTCGAAAACCCGGGTGACTTCAGGGCAAACGACGAATGCCGATACGGCGGGACTTTATGGAGTTGGAGGAATTGGCGGGCTTTACGGCGGTGGCGGTGGCTACGGGGGACTTGGTGGACGATCCGGCCAATCCGGTGGACGCCCATTGGTGGCCGGTAGCAGTGTTACCACCAAATCGAAGAGCAATTTCTGGAAATCGATCAGTACCGCTTTAAAGGCAATCGTGGGTAGTAAGGGTGGCAGCAAGGTGGTGATCAACCCCAGCTCTGGGGTCATCGTGGTACGGGCCATGCCCCGCCAGTTGCAGGAAGTCGGGCGGTTTATTCATGCCGTACAGAATAATGTCAATCGCGAAGTCATCATTGAAGCCAAGATTCTCGAAGTTACCCTAAATCACAGCTTTCAGAGTGGCATCAACTGGTCACAGTTAATGAAAGCGGGCAGCAGCGGAAGTGTCCTTATCGGCCAGGTCGCAGGACAAAGCCTGTTTAATACCGGTGAGTCTAGCCTGCAGGGCCTGCCGATTACCGTGCAGCCGAATCCAAGCAACCCCCTGCTTGGATTCCCTACCTCAGCCTTTGGGGGAACTTTTGCTGCAGCGTTGAATCTTGGGGATTTCAATGCTTTTATTGAATTACTTAAAGGTCAGGGAGCCGTGCATGTTTTGTCAAGTCCACGCATGGCCACTATCAATAATCAGGATGCCATCATCAAGGTGGGCCACGATGAGTTTTTCGTAACCAGTGTCAACAGCAATACCATTGCCGGAACGGCTACAACGTCGTCGAGCAATATCAATCTGACACCCTTTTTCTCCGGGGTAGCACTCGATGTGACTCCGCAGATTTCTGCCAAGGGCTGGGTCACGCTTTACATCCACCCTACCGTCAGTAAGGTTACCGATCAGAATAAGATCATCACCGTCAATGGGCAGCAAAATAATCTGCCTTTGGCCTTCAGTTCAGTAAGGGAGTCCGATAGCATTGTACGAGCGCGCAGCGGCCAAGTGGTGGTGATCGGCGGTCTGATGAAAAAAGAAGTTCGAAATCAAACCTATTCAGTCCCTCTGCTCGGCGATATTCCCATGCTTGGATACCTGTTCCGGCAGCAGAAACAATTGATTGAGCGCACTGAACTGGTCATCCTTCTCAAGCCCATCGTGGTCGGCGACGGCGATGTCTGGGCGCACTATACCCGCGAGCGGCGCGCCGCAGCGGCAAGGCTCAAACCGGGGAGCTGAAAAGCTGATGTATCAGCGCCACTTTGGTCTTGAGCATCTACCTTTTTCGCTCACTCCCGACACCCAGTTCTTTTTCCCCAGTCCTGCCCACCAGGAGGCACTCAACGTACTTCTGTTTGCCCTCGAAGAAGAGCAGGGTTTCGTCAAGGTTACCGGAGAGGTAGGACTGGGTAAGACAATGCTCTGTCGGTTGTTGCTCAACCGGCTCAAGTCGCCGTGGGTCACTGCCTATTTGCCCAATCCGGATCTTCGCCCAGCCAGCATGTACCGTCAGCTTGCTACCGAGTTATCCATTCCAAATCAACGGAAGCTGGCCACAGATGTACTCATGGACACGATCAGGCATCGATTGCTTGAGTTATCGGGCAGCGGTCGCCGCTTGGTGGTGTTGTTCGATGAGGCCCAAGCCTTGCCAACTGCAACGCTGGAATCAATCCGTTTACTCTCTAACCTGGAGACGGAGAAACGTAAGCTGGTACAAATCGTCTTATTTGGTCAGCCCGAACTGGATCGCCGCCTTGCTCAGGAGAATCTCCGCCAACTGGCCCAACGTATTACCTTTGACTATTGCCTACAGGCTTTGGATCGCCGCGCCAGTGAAGCGTATTTACGTCATAGATTGGAAGTCGCCGGGCGGCATGGTCGGCCACCATTTTCTCGTGCCGCGCTACGCTTGCTGTTCAGGGCTAGTCATGGGGTACCTCGTTTGATCAATATTCTGGCACATAAAAGTATGCTTGCAGCCTACGGTGAGGGACGCGATGAGGTCATACGCAAGCATGTAAGTTCCGCCGTCAACGATACCGCACAGGTTCGACGGCAACGTCATTTCTTGAGCCGCTTGCATTACGGTGCGTTTCTGCTTTTGTTGGTCCTGCCTTCGATCATGACACTGGTAGCAAGATGAGTCTCATCAACGACATGCTGCGTGATCTTGACCGGCGCCGCGCCAGTATGGGTAAAACAGCCAGTCTGGCACCGGTTTCTCCATCGCAGGGACGCTCATCGTCCCGGAGAATCCTGATCGTTCTTAGCATAGTGATTTTTGGAGGAGGGTTATTACTATTTGCGGCCTATTGGCTGGGGCAGAATGCGATTTCGCAGCAAGCACCATCCCGTGCGTTATATCAAAGCAAGACCCGAGCCGCGATGCCAGGCGTACCGATCACGCCAGCACCCATGGTCCAGCACCCCCAGCAAGCACGTATTCCGCAACAACCCACTTTACTGGCCGTGGTGCCGTCTCCACAGGGTGCGGCCATGTCCGGATTGTGGTTGACGTTCTCGGCTCCTCTCACCCTGGCCCCGCTCCCTAGAGATAGCCGTACGCTACGGATTCTTCTCGCCGCACGTATGGCTGGACGTCTGCCTACACTCCCAGCCATACGGGGAATTGCTACCCTGAAATTTACCAGAACCCATGCCGGGATCCTTCTTCTGGCTCGGGCAAGGACGGGATTCCTGTTGCGTCTGGTTAGCGTACCCAAGGCCCAGCCGGCCCATAGCATTCTCGTACTCCAGGCTCAACCCATCACCTCGGCCGCCTTGCAAACTTCCCGCCGGCAAGCGGGCAGGACGGTTCTGGTGGAAAGCCCATCCCGTGTCCACATGAGTAAGGCCAAGCTACTACCGTCTACAACAGCCTCCATTCAGCGGCGTATCACCCAGCAGGCCCAATTATCCCAGACACATCTCCCATCGGCGCCAGTCGGTGCATCCACGGGAGGCCGTGTGACGGTGCATCCGCAACCCGTATCACCTACCGTCCGTGCCCACCAGGCCTATAACCGGGCTATGCAGGATTTGGCTGCAGGGCATGTCTCATCAGGTAAGACAGCCTTGCACCGGGCTCTCGAGATCGATCCACAACTGATCCCGGCCCGGCTTCTGCTCGCCGGACTCGAAGCCAAGGCCGGTCGGCTACAACCAGCACTTTCCTTACTGGATGCCGGGCTTGCCCTTCACCCCGACAATTCCAGACGCTTATCCCTGGTTCGTCTGAAAGCGCGAATGCTGATCGATGCCGGCCATATCAACCGGGCTCTTGAGGTCCTCAAGAAAAATACCCCACCGGTGAGTATGGCACCTGATTATCATGCGCTGCTGGCAGGCTTGGAGGTCCGGGCCGGGGATTACCGTCAGGCGGCACAGCAGTATGCAGCGTTACTCACGCTGCATCCGGATAGGGCGGTATGGTGGCTTGGACTTGGCATCGCACTGGACCAGTCCGGGCAAGTTCAAGCAGCCCTTAAGGCCTACCAAAATGCTCTGCAACATCTCGGTTTGAGTTCGGCATCGGAAACCTATGCCCAGCGCCGAATCAAAGCGCTGGGAGGAGGAAAACCATGAGTGCACTACCACGTCAGAGGATTCGACTGGGTGACCTGTTGGTACAGAAGCGGCTGATCTCCGAAGCCCAGTTACAAACAGCGTTGGCTGAGCAGAAAAATAGTGGCCGCAAGCTCGGGCGGGTGTTGATTGGCATGGGTGCAGTGACCGAGGAAAAAATCCTCCAGCTTCTCGCCAGCCAACTCAAGGTTCCGCTGGTCGATCTCAGACAGTACCAACTTGAGCCCAAGCTGGTGCAGAAGATGCCGGAGCAACTCGCTCGCCGTTTTCGGGCACTGGTGCTGCAAGAGGACACCGAAGGCTTTGCAGTCGCTATGGCCGACCCGACCGACCTGTTTTCCTACGATGAACTGACCCATTTGCTGCATCGGCCTATCAAAATTGTTCTGGCTCGCGAAAAGGACATCCTCGATGCCATTGATCTGGTTTATCGCCGTACGGGCGAGATCACTTCGCTGGCTCGCGAAGTATCCGACGAACTCGAATCCGACTATGAACTTTCCGAGTTGGTGCGTTCTGAGCTGGAGACTGATGCCCCGGTGGCCCGCTTGCTGCAATCGATGTTCGAGGATGCGGTGCATGCCGGTGCCTCCGATATTCATATCGAACCCGAAGACCGGCAACTGCGGATTCGCCAGCGCATTGATGGGGTACTCAATGAACAGGTAGTCGCTGGCACCCGAACCTCCCAGGCTTTGGTGACCCGGCTCAAGCTGCTGTCAAATCTCGACATATCTGAAAAGCGTCTGCCCCAGGACGGGCGTTTTTCAATCCGCATCGAGGAGCGATTATTCGATGTGCGACTGGCCACTATGCCGGTTGAGCACGGGGAAGTCGTCGTCATGCGTCTTCTGGACCAATCTGTGCCGCAACGTTCGCTCAGCGAAGTCGGTATGCCGGCCGCAGTATTGGCTTCCTACCGTCGGGTACAGGCCCTGCCACACGGCATGATTCTGGTGACCGGCCCGACCGGTAGTGGCAAGACCACCACCTTGTATTCGGCCCTAAGTGAACTGAACCAGCCGGGGCGTAAGATCATCACTGCTGAAGATCCGGTTGAATACCGACTGGCGCGCATCAACCAGGTGCAGGTCAACCCCCGTATCGGGCTGGACTTCGCCCGTATTCTGCGTAGTGCTTTGCGTCTCGATCCGGATGTGATCATGGTCGGCGAAATCCGTGATGAGGATACCGTACAGATTGCTCTGCGGGCCGCCATCACCGGGCATCTGGTACTTTCTACCCTGCACACCAACGACACCATTGCCACCCTGGGCCGGCTGCTTGATATGGGCGCCAGAGGCTATATGGTGGCTTCCGCCTTGCGTGGCGTACTCGCCCAGCGTCTGGTGCGCCGGATCTGCGAGCGCTGTGATGCGGCCCATACACCGGATGTGCAGGAGAGCGAATTTCTCAAAATCCTGGGTGCCGATAATGCTTTGCAGGAGTCATGGCGGGCCGGCACAGGATGTCCCTATTGCAACAGCACCGGCTACCGCGGCCGTGTCGGGGTGTTTGAGTGGCTGGAAATTACCCCGGAGTTGGCGGATGCCATTCGTTCCGAGGCGGTGGCGCAGTTTACCGACCCACGTTTGCAACCGGTAGATTTTCACCCCCTGGCGCTGTCCGCACTGGATCTGGCCCGGCAGGGCATCACCTCCATCGCCGAAGTGATGCGAGTTGCTGGGGATACCTCGTTACTGGAGCAACCGACCATGGTCACAGGAGACCATTGACATGGCTCGCTTCAGCTATCGGGCCCGTTCGGCAAGCGGTGAGCCGGTGAGCGGAATCCTGGATGGCGAGTCAGCGGGAGCCGTGGCCTCCCGCCTGATCGATCTCGGCATCACTCCGATTGAGATCAGTCCGGCCACGGAATCCGCTGCTGGGTCGTTGCGCAGCCTGTGGCGGTTGCTGGCACGCGAGCGCACCACCCTGGACGATCTACTGTTGTTCAGCCGGCAGATGCACGCCCTGGTACGCTCCGGCGTGCCATTGATACGTGGGCTCCAGGGCTTGCGTGATTCAACCCGTAATGAGGCGATGCGCCAGGTGCTCGACAGCATTCTTGAATCCCTTGCTGCCGGGCAGGATCTGGCCGGTAGCTTCGCTCGCCATCCCGAGGTTTTTCCCCCGATGTATATCAGCCTGATTCGGGTGGGCGAGAATTCCGGTACCTTGGAAAAATCCTTTCAATTTCTGCACCAGTACATCGGGCTCGAACGACGTACCCGCAATCAGATCAAGTCGGCACTCCGCTATCCGACCATCGTGATCGTCGCCATCATGGCCGCCATGGCGGTGCTAACACTGTTTGTCATTCCGGCTTTCGGGCGTTTGTACCATCATTTAGGTAACAAGCTGCCGCTGCCGACTCGCATCATATTTGCTGTTTCGATGTTTGCCTCCCATTACTGGTGGGTGATTCTTGGCATTGCCGGGCTCGCTGCCTGGTGGGTCTGGTCCTGGAAGCGCACCCCCAAGGGCCAACTGGTGTGGGATCGCTACAAGTTGCGGCTTCCGGTCGTCGGTGGCATCCTTGAACGCGCCGCAATAGGTCGCTTTGCCCGGACTTTTGCCATCATCCAGCGTGCTGGCGTACCCTTGGTACAGGGGATAACCCTGGTGGCAGAATCGGTCGGCAACGCTTATCTGGGCCGTCGCTTACTGGGCATTCGCGACGGTATCGAACGCGGCGCCAGCATCGCGGTGACCGCCGCGGCCACCAATCTCTTTCCTGGCCTGGTTTTGCAGATGATCCAGGTGGGTGAGGAAACGGGCGCCCTGGACGACATGCTCGATGAGGTGGGGATGTTCTACGAAGAGGAAGTCGATTATGACCTGGCCCGCTTGTCCAGTCTGCTCGAACCCATCCTGCTTGGATTTCTCGCCGTGGTGGTATTGATACTTGCCCTTGGGGTGTACCTGCCGATTTGGGATCTGTACAAGCTTGCCCAGCATTGATCATGGCAGAGACCTACTCGCAACGGCTCACCTGGCGGTGGAAGATTGAAACCGCCATCGTGGTGGTGTTGGTGGGGGTGTTCGCGGCCCTGGTAGCTGATCGCTATCAGGCTTATCGGCGCCTTGCCGAGGTCACCCGCATGCAGCTTGATATCTCAACCATGCGCGGCGCCCTCGGCATTGCCTTGGCCGAACGCTCCGTGCGGGGCGGCTGGTCGGCCATGCGGGCCCTCAATGGCAGCAACCCGGTTCGCTTGTTACTGAATCCTCCGGCCGGCTATCGTGGCCGCTTGGCTCATATCAGCCCCACCATGCTGGCGCCCGACCAATGGGGATTCGATACTTCCCGAGGTGTGCTGGTGTATCGCTTGCCAAGTGGAGTGACGCTTGCCGGTAGTTGGCCCAATCCACCACGGCAGGTGTTTCGCATCATGGTCTCGGGTTCACCCAGTGGCGGGGATGCTCGTGCCGAGCTTATCCTGGTGCGTCCTCACATTGAGCATTGAGCAATGAGCGCTGCAGGCAAAATTAGCAATACGGATGGAAGATACCAGGCCGCAGTGCAGCATTTCATGCAAGGATGCTTTGTAAAGTATTGAAACAGTTACTTGATTTGTGAAAGCATTCACAGTATAAAATATTCTGTCTACTCATTGTTGTCTCAACCCGAAGGGGATTTGTCCGTGCGCAATCAATCCGGTTTTACACTTATCGAGCTAGTGCTCGTCATTATCATCCTCGGCATTCTGGCCGCGGTTGCGGTGCCGCGTTTCATTAACCTGTCCAGCGAAGCCCAAACTGCGGCGCTGCAGGGGACGGTTGGAGCGATCGAATCGGCCAGCTCGATCAACTATGCCGCCTCAGCGGTTAGCACAAGTCAGGCGTATAAGACAGCAGGGATAGCATGCAACACGGCAGTCAATGGAATTATGCAGCAGCCGATCAATACCAGCAAGTACACAGTTAGTACCAACCTTTTGCCGTCCACAGCGGGCAGTGTGGGATCCTGTACGGTTACGGTCGTCGGCACCAGCCAAACGGCTACAGCATCTGTTTTGGCCGCCAACTGATGGCTTGACCGTTTGCAAGAGACTTTACCGATGATTATGGCCTCCATCCAGCCTGCACCGGTGGGTGGGGGCCGATCGTTTATGAGGCGGCAGCGGTTGCGGGGCTTCACCCTGGTCGAACTGGTTTTGACGCTATTATTGGTGGTGATTCTCGCTGTAGTGGTGGTGCCACGGCTGTTCTCGATAGGTATGTTCCAGCAGCGCGGCTTTACCGACAGCGTGGCGGCGGCACTGCGTTACGCCCGCCTGCAAGCCTGGGCCACGGAGTGCCCGGTACAGGTCACCCTGACCGCCACGCAATACCGACTGCGGCAAAAGAGTGGCTGTACCAGCGGCACTTTCAACCAAGCCGTGGCCAATCCTGCTTCCAACGCTCCGTTTCAAGGTCAGGTTCCTAAAGGGGTGAGTATCAGCGGAGCGGGATCGATCGTGTTCAATGTGAAGGGGGTATCGGCAGCGACCCATAGCCTGACGATTACCGGCCCGGGAGGCACGGCGACACTCACGGTCTATGCGGATACCGGCTATGTTCAAACGCAGGGTTGAACACGGGTTTTCGCTGATCGAGGCGCTGATCACCATTGTGGTCATCAGCATTGCCCTGGCCGGGGTACTGATCGCCATCAATATCAATGTTGCCCACAGTGCCGGCCCGATGATCCGCACCCAGGCCTATAGCATTGCCAGCAGTTATCTCGACGAGATTATGTCGAAGTCCTACTCGGTATTACCCAATCCCCCGGGTCGGCAGAACTATAACGACGTCGATGACTACAACGGTCTGGTCAATAATGGGGCACAGAATCAGTTTGGTCAGCCGATTGCGGGGCTTGGTGCGTACACGGTCAGCGTTGTGGTCACCCCGACTACTTTACAGGGTGCGCCAGCCAAGCGGGTAAGTGTCACCGTGAGCCACGGCTCGTTCTCGGTCACCATCCCCGCCTACCGCTTGCAGATCGCGCCATGAGTAACCCGACCTTCTATCGCGCTCACGGTTTCACCCTGATCGAAGCGGTACTCACCATGATCGTGCTCGGCATCATGGCGGCCACGGTGATGTTGTTTCTCTCCGGGCCGGTCACCGGCTACATGCAGGCCAAGCAGCGGGCCACTCTGGTCGCCACCGCCCATACCGCCCTGGCGCAGATGGTGCGGGATCTCCGCAGTGCGCTACCCAACAGTATTCGTACTACCCAAACAGCGGGTGTCGATGCCCTCGAACTGATCCCCATTATCGCCGGTGGCCGTTATCGGGCCGGGCCGGGCGGCAGCTATACCGCCAACACTGACATCCTGCAATTCAACCAGGCCGATGCCGAGTTCAATATCGAAGGCCATCTTGCCGTACCCGCTTATCCGTTCACCAATTCCAGCGACCGCCTGGTGGTCTACAACGTGGGGGTTCCGGGGGCTAATGCCTACAGTAATAGCAATGTGATCACCCCAGCGGGGGACGCGATTACCATCACTAATCTGGGCAGTGAGGATCATGTGCAGCTGTCCCGGGCTTTCCAGTTCGCCTACCGCTCACCGGGGCAGCGCATTTACCTGGTGGGCCAACCCGTCTCCTGGTTGTGTGATCCATCCACCGGTACCTTGCGTCGCTACAGCGGCTATTCGATTGGACCCAATCAGCCGACCAACGGCACTCTGGGAAGCCTCGCCGCAGCGCAGGTAAGTGCCTGCCAATTTCAGTATGATCCAGGGACTGCCAGCCGCTCCGCCCTAATGAGCCTTTCGCTGACCCTTACCAGCAAGCAGGGCGAACGGGTGACCCTGCTTGAACAGGTACACATTTTCAATGTCCCTTAAGCTTTCCGGTCATGGCTCGAATCTTTCCCAGCCCCGGCGCTCGGGTGGATTTTCGATCCTGATCGCGCTGTTCGTGTTGATGGTGCTGGGGGCGCTGGCGGTAT
>QILI01000100.1 GCA_003233305.1 Mizugakiibacter sp. | reverse complement strand
GCTACATCGGGCATGCTGCGGGGTGAAGGTGATTCGCTGGGCATGTAAGTTCCTCAAACAAATGGATAAGTCGAACTTGGATAGTGGGTTATGTGGGTGGGTCCTACGGCTGTCAAGGCCCGCGATGGGCCGCAGTAGGATGATCTACTGCATAGCGCATCGAGCGAACCGCCGACCAGACCACCCACGCCGAGCGCGGCCCCAGCTTGTGCCGGTTATCGAGATAGCTCTGTAATGGCTCCCGACCCGGCCGGCAAGCACGCTGCAGATTGCAATGATCCTGCCATGCTTCCGCCATCCAGCAGGCATTCAACGGTCCCGCTAATTGATCACACTGCTTGTAGGCCTGCATCAAGTCCAGAAAGTATTCACGTAACGCCGCCTCACGTGCGGCGCTGTGACCAGCCAGATCCTCTCGACTCAAGCTATGCCGCGCCAGGCTTTGCATAGGCAGCGGCAAACAGGCCTGCTCCAGTCTTTCGGATAGATGACTAAGATCTTGACCGAGAAACAGCAGGGCGGCGACCGCGCGACTACGCTCAAAGTTAACGCCGGTTCCAAAATGAAAGTACGTATCAAGCCGTGCAAACGGCTCCAGCAATCGCTCAGCATCACGTCGCTGCGCCGTAAAGTCGGTAGGGGTATCGCGCTGCAGGGCATGCATCGCAGCCAATGCCGGAGCCTGCCAATGAGCACTATCGAGCTGGTGGCTGCGGGGGTCCGCAGCAAGGGCCTGGCACAATGGATGTCGCCCGCTTCCATCCATGATTCGTGGCAACTCATCTGCCCACCAACCGAGTTTGGTCGCGGCCACATGCGGCTCACGGCCCACGAGCAAGGGCTCGAGCAGCTCGTGGAACAACGCCAGTAAAGCCCGCGTACCCGGGTCGGAGATAAAGCCCAGCAACAAGCGGCGTATAGAACGCTCAGCCGCCCACTTGGCTACATAACTGGCCCAGGTCTCTGCTGCTACGTTCATGCCAGTCCCAGTATCTCCGCAACATCCTCGGGATGATCGGCAATCGCATCGGCTCCAAGCATCGCCGGGTCATCTCCACCCAAATACCCCCAACGCACTATCACGGTGCGCAGTCCTGCTGAGCGCCCGGCTTCGACATCACGTCGATCATCGCCGACCAGCAGCGTCTCAGTAGGCACCAGGCCCGCTAAACGGCAGGCATGCAAAACCGGCTCTGGATGAGGCTTTTTAACCGCCAGCGTATCGCCAGCCACCACCACTGCAGCGCGCTGTGACAAGCCCAACCCCTCCAGAAGGGGAAGGGTCAGGGCTGTCGACTTGTTGGTCACCACGCCCCAGGGAAGCCCGGCTGCTTCGATGCGCACTAACAGCTTGTCCATGCCAGGAAATAATCGGGTGTGGGTAGTCAGCATACCGGCATAATTTTCAAGAAAGACCGGCATGCGTGCCTTGATCGCCGGTTCGCCCTCATCCGGCCAGGCCACCCGCAGCATCGCCATGGCCCCCTGTGAAACAACCTGACGCACCTGAGCGTACTCAGGAACGATACGCTTCTCAGTCTGCAGCATCGGCAGCAGTGCGGCATACAGGTCGGCGGCACTGTCCACCAGCGTGCCATCCAAATCAAACAATACAGCGCGGGGCCAAGGAGGAGAAAAAAGATTCATGCCGGCTTGTGTGCAGCCAGCAGGTAGTTGATTGCAGGGTTACGCCGAATCCAGACTTGATGGCTGAAGGGTTCGTAGCCGATACCTGCCAGTTCATCGAGTTGCAAGCCAGCTTGCCTGAGCATTTTGGCAAGTTCTGACGGACGCAGGAACTGCTCATAGCGATGCGTGCCCCGGGGAACAAGACGGAGAATATATTCAGCACCAACAATGGCCGCAGCAAAGGCTGACAGGGTACGGTTGAGTGTAGACAGAAACAGCTGGCCACCCGGCTTCAGCAACGCCGCAAGATCACCAATCAGGGCCACCGGGTCGGGGACGTGTTCGATCATTTCCATACAGCATACGGCATCGAAATAACCGGCTTTCACAGCAACCAGATCGGCAGCCGACAGTTCTTGATAATCGATTTCCAAGTCCGATTGGTACTGATGCAAGCGAGCCACTTCGAGTACTGGTTGAGCCAGATCAATAGCGGTCACATGGGCCTTACGTTGTGCCAGGGCCTCACTCAACAAACCGCCTCCACAGCCCACATCGGCAACGCAGGCACCGCTAAGATCGATACGCTCAGCAATCCAACTGATACGGATTGGATTGAGGTCATGCAGGGGCCGGGCTTCGGAGGTGGGGTCCCACCATCTTGCCGCCAATTTCCCGAACTTTTCCAGTTCATTCGTATCCACATTCGGATTTGCTGCTGTCATGCCATGATTCCTCTGCGCTTCGTACCATCCATGGTGCGTGGCACCAGCCCCGGCATCCTTGCCGCGGCGTTCGACGGCGGCCGATGCGATTCAACGCATCGCCCGTCACTCCCCGTCTCACCCCACCATCTTGCCGCCAATTTCCCGAACTTTTCCAGTTCATTCGTATCCACATTCGGATTTGCTGTGTTCATGCCACATCACCTTTTGGGAGGGAGCCAGCCTTGAAATCCAAGGCGGCGATACGCGCCTGCCAGTGCCGTGCCTTGGCCAACAGCGCATCCTTATCCATATTGACCAGTTCACCGTCCTGCAGCTGCCTGCAGCCGTTAATCCACACATGGCTGACCTGGCTGCGCGGACAAGCGTAGACCAGTTGGGAAATCACGTTGTATAAAGGCTGTGTTTCAAGCTGATCCATACGCAAAGCAACCAGATCAGCACGCTTGCCTGGCTCGATGGAACCAATCCTATCCCCCAAACCCATGGCCCGCGCCCCGTTCAGGGTCGCCGCACGTAAGGCATAGGCCGCATTGAACGCACTCGCCTCACCCGAGACCCCTTTTGCCAACAAGGCGGCAGTACGCATTTCACCAAGCATGTCCAGATCGTTATTTGAAGCACAACCATCGGTGCCGATGGCTAGGTTGACGCCGGCCTGGCGCAATGCTTCAGCCGGGCAAAAACCCGAGGCAAGCTTGAGATTGGATTCCGGGCAATGCACGACCGAAACCCCCTCTTTCGCACAAAGCTCAATTTCCGTCTCGGTTAGCTGAGTCATGTGTACGGCAATCAGACGGTCGTTGATCAGTCCTAATCTCTGCAGCCGTTGGATGGGACGCAATCCGTACTCACGACAGGAGTCCTCAACACCCTGGGCGGTCTCGTGCAGATGCAGATGTACCGGTATATCAAGCTGATCCGCCAGTACGCGAATCCGCACGAAACTGCTGTCAGCTACCGTGTAGGGTGCATGCGGTGCCAACGCAGTCTGCAGCAGCTCGTGCCCACGTAGGCTGTCGGCAACCTCGCCGGCACGAGCGAAATAGTCATCAATGCTGCGGGCCCATGAACTGGGAAATTCCACCACCGGCAAGCCAACTACCGCACGAAATCCATGGGCGGCATAGGTGGCGGCGGCTACATCGGGGAAAAAATAGTTTTCATTGGCGCACGTCGTGCCCCCACGGAGCATCTCAGCAATGGCCAGTTCGACCCCATCACGGACAAAGTCGGCACCGATCACCTGTGCCTCAATCGGCCAGATATGCCGTTCCAGCCAGATCTTTAGGGGCAGATCATCAGCCAGGCCACGCAGCAAGGTCATCGGATTATGGGTATGAGCATTGACCAAACCTGGAATCAGTACATGCTCACTGAGCGACACGACTTCACGCGGCGCGTAACGCGCGCGTGCCTGGTCTTGGGGAAGCAGATCCACGATGCGGCCGGTATTGATGACTACCGCATAGTTTTCCAGCACGCACGCATGCGGCTCGACAGGAATCACCCAGCGGGCTTCAATCAGTTTATCGATGGGCTGTGCAGACTGTTCCGCCATGACACCAGAGTAACCTGTCGGACTAAGGAAAATTGTAGCGAGAAAACAGGGCAGTAAATCAGCATTTTTTTACTTTGAACCGAACCATAGCCTGCCGTTTCATCCATAACCCAAACCGCTATCAGGGACTGTTTACTTCACCCGTCCAACATATTCACCGGTACGAGTATCTACTTTGATTATCTCATCCTGGCCAACAAACAAGGGCACCCGCACCACCGCACCCGTCTCCAGCTTGGCCGGCTTGCCGCCACCCCCGGAGGTATCTCCACGTACGCCAGGGTCGGTCTCAATAATCTGCAGTTCAACAAAATTGGGTGGGGTGATCGACAAAGGCACCCCATTCCACAAGGTAACCACACACATTTCTTCGCCTTTCAGCCATTTAGCGGTACTGCCCAAGGCATTCTTGTCCGCCTGATGCTGCTCGAAACTGGTGGGCTCCATGAAATGCCAGAACTCATTATCGCTATACAAAAATTGCATATCTGTTTCCAGCACATCAGCCCCCTCGACCGATTCATTGGCTTTCAGGGTTTTCTCGATAACGCGCCCGTTCTTCAGGTTGCGGATACGAATACGGGTAAAGGCCTGTCCTTTACCCGGTTTGATGAAATCCGCATCGACAATACTGTACGGTTCACCATCCATGAGGATTTTGAGGCCGTTTTTAACATCGTTCAGCCCATAACTGGCCATACAGATAGCTCCCATGTCAAAAAAACGCTTGTTTCAGCGGTTAGAATGTGCAGTTCGTACTCGGATGTCCCGAGCGATAGGTGTTCAATGATAGCGGCAAGCCCCACTCCCGCGCAGCCATGCTGGCAAACCTTGTGGCGCGAAGCGGTTACTGATGCTCGTGAACTTCTAACTATGTTGGGTCTCGAACAGATGATCGGGCAACTCCCCGTCGCAGATGCCGGCTTCCCGACCCGGATTCCCCATGGCTTCATACGACGCATGCGCCATGGCGACCCCAAGGATCCGCTGTTACTGCAGGTTCTACCGCAACCGATCGAGCTGGATAGCGATCGCGGCCTTGACGATGCAGTGGGTGACCTTGCTGCACGGGTGGGCCACGGCCTGATTCAGAAATATCATGGCCGGGCCTTGCTTATTGCCAGTGGTGCCTGTGCTATTCATTGTCGCTACTGTTTTCGTCGACATTTCCCCTATGCAGAAGAAACAGCCGCTGCGAATCGCTGGCAGCAGGCGCTGCAATGGACGCGCCGCCATCCTGATGTGGATGAAATTATTCTCTCTGGAGGTGACCCGCTGGCATTGTCTACAGCGAAGCTCTCTGAACTAACTCGTGAACTGGCCCAGATACCGCATATCCGCCGCTTACGAATTCACACTCGGCTGCCGGTGGTATTACCGCAACGGATCGACACCGAACTGCTGGACTGGCTGCATGCCCTACCCTGGCCTACAGTCATGGTTCTGCACTGCAACCATGCCAATGAGATTGATAACAGTGTCGCCGCGGTCTGCGCGACCTTGCGTTCTGTTGGAGTGCATTTACTCAACCAATCAGTGCTGATGAAGGGCATCAATGATGAGGTCGAAATATTGAGCGCACTTAGTGTCCGTCTGTTTGATATCGGCGTGCTGCCCTATTACCTGCATCAACTGGACCCGGTTCGAGCTGCCATGCATTTTCTGGTCGCCGATGAACGTGCCACGGCGCTGCATGCTGGCATGCGGGCCCGGCTGCCGGGATATCTGCTACCACGGCTGGTTCGCGAGATCCCTGGTGCGGAGGCCAAATTACCTGTACTTGGTGTGAAAAAATAGGGAGTTTAGATTATTGCCATTATTTGGTTCATACTTTGACCAATTATTTATCACTCTAACCCAACCTGCTGAAACGGAATGATTCAAGAGACGGTTATCAAGATCCTCTTCGTTGAGGACTCCCTGGAAAACGCCGAACGGGTTACCAGCTTGCTGCGCAACGCCGGCTTTGCGGTGCGCCCTACTCGCGCTGCCAACGAAGCCGAATTTGTAGCCGCTCTGGACAGCCTCAACCCCGATCTGGTTTTTGCCAACCCGGCTTGCCGCGACTTGGCCCTGCAGGAAGTGGCCCGACTGATCGACATAAGCGCCCGTGATATCGCCCTGGTCGCACTGATCGACGAAATCGATGCGGAGGGCTTCGCTCACGTGTTCTCGTCCGGAGCACGCTCTATCGGCTTACCGGCCCATGCCGAGCAGCTGCGTGCCGTGGTTGAGGAAGAAATCGGCGCTTTGCAGACCCGAAGGCGGGTTCGACGGCTTGAGATGGCTTTGCGTGAATCGGAGCGGCGTTGCGATGGACTACTGGACTCTTCACGTGACCCCATCGCCTACGTTCACGAAGGGATGCATGTCCGTGCCAACCAAGCTTATCTGGATATGCTCGGTTTCGAGTCCTTTGAAGAAATTGAGGGCATGACCCTGTTGGATCTGGTCGTTGATTCCGATACCGAGGAATTTCGCAGTCTACTCAAGCGATTATCGCGCGGTGAGCCGCCCCCCACACATATCGAACTGCAATTGAAACAGGGTGACGGAGATACATTTGCAGCGGTCATCGAATTTACCCACGCAACCTTCGAAGGGGAGCGCTGCCTGCAGATCATTATCCGTCGGGAAGCCGTAGATGAGTCGCTGATTGAGCAGATCAAGCTCGACATGGCCACCGGTCTGTATAACCGGCAATACTTCATGGACGTCCTGGGCGAGGCCATCGGTGAGACGGCTACGGGGCGAAGCGACCAGGCCATCTTGGTGATCGAACCGGATCATTTCAGCAGTGTGCTTGAAAGGATCGGCATCAGTCGCCTCGATATCCTGATGCGTGTTATTGCTGAACGGCTGCGTAAAGTAATCAATCCCGCCGACACTGCAGCCCGGCTCAGCGATCGAAGCTTCGGCTTGCTGCTGCGGGGGCGACCCCACGAGGCCACCGAGGTATTCGCCGAATCGCTGCTAAAAAACATCTGTAGCGAGCTGTTCGACCTTGGCAATCACTCGCTGGCTATTTCCATAAGTATTGGTGGCAGCCTGCTGGGTGAGAAAAATGCTGATTCAGTGCTGCTGATCGACCAGGCTGTGAGCATGTTGCACAACGCGCAGGGCCAGGGTGGCAACCAATTTGTCCTGTATGACCCTTCCGCCCAGGAACGTGCCGAGGCCAAAAAAGACGGCCGCTGGCTAGCCCTGCTGGAAGATGCCCTTGAAAACGACCGCTTTGTCCTCTTTCACCAGCAAATCATTGCCCTCATGGGTAAAGACACTCTCTTTAGCGAGTTGCTATTACGGATGGAGGGAGCACAGGGCATCGTATTGCCCAGGACCTTTCTTTCCGTAGCTGAGAGACATGGGCTCATGCCGCGTATCGACCGTTGGGTACTTCACGAAGCCATGCTTCAACTCAGCGCCTCGGACAACGATGAGCAATGCTTTATGGTAAAGATTTCCACTCCGAGTCTGCTCGATCCTGAGCTGGCACCGTGGCTGGCGTTACAGATTAAACAACATCCCTTCGATCCACGCCGGTTAGTACTCGAAATGCGCGAAGACAGTGTCATGACCCACCTACGGCCGGCCAAGCAATTTGCTGGAGTGGCCAAGAAGATGGGCTGCCGTATCGCCCTGGAACGCTTCGGTGTAGGACTGAATTCTTTTCAGATCCTGGACCATGTGGACGCCGACTTTCTCAAGCTGGATCGAACCTTCTCCGCAGACCTGCCGCGCAATGTTGAAAACCAGCAACACATCCGCGACATTTGCCAACGGGCCCAGGATCTGCACAAGGAGACCATCGCTGAATGGGTCGAGGATGTAGCCGGCGTGTCGCTACTGTTCAGCTTTTCCACCAGCTATGTGCAGGGCAACTTTCAGCATGAGCCGGAGCGCCTACTGGCCGCTGAACGTACCACGTGAGCAATTACCCTGATGCCTGTTCACATACTTAAAAGCCAGCTGTAACTGGCAGCTGGCCTTGGTGCATCAACGACCCGACAGCGGCGTAGCGACGGGCCGGCAACACCCCCTTGCCGGGGAGCGTTGTTGTACCGTCGCCCGGCAACAGGTGCCGTATTAGCGACCGCGCGCGGCGATATCTTCTTTGATCCGGGCCGCCTTGCCTTCAAGTCCTCGCAGGTAATAGAGCTTGGCGCCCCGTACCTTGCCACGACGTTTGACCTTGACCGATTCAATGACCCGGCTGAAGGACTGGAAGACCCGCTCCACCCCTGTACCGTGCGAAACCTTGCGCACAGTGAAGGCTGAGTTCAGTCCCCGGTTGCGTTTGGCAATGACCACCCCTTCAAAAGCCTGCAGGCGTTCACGATTGCCTTCCTTGACCTTGACGTTGACCACCACGGTATCGCCGGGCGAGAAATCAGGCAGCGTGTGCTGCATCTGCTCGGCTTCGAACTGTTCGATGATTTTATTCATATCTCTACACCTTTTTTATTCAAAGCTACGCCGTGTCAGGCCCTGATTGCGTTGCCGCAAGAAATTCACGACGGTATTCCTCCAGCAACGTACGTGCTTCTGTATCCAGCAGACATTGTGCCAGCAAATCGGGACGTTGTTGCCAGGTTCGTCCCAATGACTGCTTGCGTCGCCAACGGCGAATCGCTGCGTGATCGCCGGAAAGCAATACCTCCGGCACCTCCCCCAGAGCATCCTTCTCAGGGCGTGTGTAATGCGGACAATCCAACAGCCCGTCTGAAAATGAGTCTTGGGCTGCAGATTGTACGTGGTTCAACGTACCTTCCTGTAGCCTGACGACGGCATCAATGACCGCTGCCGCCGCCAACTCACCGCCTGATAACACGAAATCTCCTAAGGAAATTTGCTCGTCAACCTCGTGTTCAAGCAAACGCTCATCCACGCCTTCGTAACGTCCACACAATAGCAACAACCGCGGTACACCTGCCAGATTTTCTACCTTCCGCTGGGTAAGACGTACCCCTTTCGGACTGAGAAACACGGTATGAACCGGCTTGTCGACCGCCGCTTTCGCCGCAGCGATGGCCGCCCGTAAGGGAGCCAAAATCATCACCATTCCCGGACCACCACCAAACGGGCGGTCGTCCACACTACGATAAGCGTCTTCAGCGAAATCGCGAGGATTCCAGGTCGCGAGATTAAACAGTCCGCGCCGTAGAGCCTTGCCAATCACGCCCACTTCCGCACACTGCCGAACCAACTCGGGAAACAGGGTGATCACGTCGATACGCACGAGTCCACTCCACCAAGTCCGACCAGCTGCTAAAACTCTGGATCCCAGTTCACCATGATCCGACCCGCAGTCAGATCAACGGAATGTACCCAGACTCCGTTCACAAACGGCACCAGCCGTTCGCGTTTTCCATCCCTGACCACCATTACATCGTTGGCACCGGTGGCAATCAGATGACTAATTCGCCCCAGTGACACCCCTTCCAGGGTGATTACTTCAAGGCCCTCAAGATCACACCAGTACCATTTTCCCGATGGCAATGCCGGAAGCTTCGAGCGCGCAACGCTGATCTCTGCACCCAACCAACTCTGTGCCAGATCCCGATCTTCAATGCCGGACAACCTGGCCACCAGGCCTTTACCTTGGGGCCGGCCAGATACGACTTCAAACTCCTTCTCGTAGCCATCCTTACGGGTTACATACCACGGCAGGAAATCAAAAATTTGTATCCGTGGATCACTCCACGACTCAATCTTTACCTCACCCTGCACACCATATAAGCCGACGAGGCGGCCCATGGGGACGTGCTGAGTCAGGTTCACGCTGCAGCGCGTGAAGCTTCCTTGACCAGCGCACGCACCTTATTACTGGGCTGGGCTCCTTTGGCAATCCATCCCGCAACTTTACTCAAATCGAGCTCGAGTCGCTTTTCTTTGCCGCGGGCAACCGGGTTGAAGAAACCTATGCGCTCAATGCTGCAGCTATCGCGACGCACTCGCTGATCGCACACTACAACATGATAAAAAGGACGGCTCTTGGCACCGCCACGGGCCAGGCGAATCTTGACCATGGTTACAAAACTCCGTACAGGCACCGGGACACCACTTGACCCAAGTGCGGGAAAGTTGAGTATTGTAACGACTTTTGAGCTGAATAAAACCCCAGTCTGCCATCAGTCGTTCGGTTTCACTACCGACAGCGTACCTCTGTTCCTGTTGTACTTCTGATCCAATCCTCAGGATTGATGAGTAACGGTAAAGCTTTCGCCGCAACCACAAGCCCCCACGGCATTGGGATTCTGGAACACAAAACGAGCGTTGATCCCCTCGCGGTGAAAATCGATAAAGGTGCCTTCCAGCAAGGCAAGGTGCTGGCGATTCAATACGAAAGGCACCCCTTCCACCTCAACCTCAACATCAGTCTGGTCGAGCGAATGAGCCAGTTCAATCGTGTATCCATAGCCTGAACAGCCCGTACGCTTGGCACCAAAACGTACCGCCAGCGCATCCGGCTCACGCTTGAGGAAGGTGAGAAAGCGCTCTCGAGCAGCGGAACTGAGACTCAGACTAACGGATGGATTCGGCGTGTTCATAGTGCAAAGTGTAACGCGATCGCAGCTCGCGTATCATCGTGGCTTCAAATCTGTACAGTATGCCTTCACGGAGCTTTCAACAATGACGGTACTCAGCGTAAAACAGGCTCTCTCCGGTGCCCAAGTTGGCTCGGAAATCACCGTTCGTGGCTGGGTTCGTACCCGTCGTGATTCCAAGGCTGGCTTGTCTTTTGTACACCTCAGTGACGGTTCCTGCTTTGCTCCCATCCAGATCGTAGCAGCGGCCTCGCTATCCAACTACACCGACACGGTGCAGCACCTGACCGCTGGTTGCGCAATCATTGTCGAAGGCCTACTGCTTCCATCACAAGGGAAAGGCCAGAGTTTTGAGATCCAGGCCCGACGTATCACGGTTTGTGGATGGGTTGAGAACCCGGAAACCTATCCGATTCAACCCAAGGCCCACTCCCTGGAATTCCTCCGTGAAGTGGCCCATTTGCGCCCCCGAACCAATCTTGTCGGTGCCGTGGCAAGGGTCCGGCATACGGCCATGACCGCCATCCACCGCTGTCTGTCCGAGCAGGGCTTTATCTGGGTCAATACCCCGATCATCACTACCTCCGATGCCGAAGGTGCAGGCGAGATGTTCCGGGTCTCTACGCTGGATCTGGCCAACTTGCCACACACTCCGTCGGGAGAGGTGGATTTCAGCAAAGATTTTTTCGGTAAAGAGGCCTTCCTAACGGTTTCGGGACAGATCAACGTCGAGGCCTATTGCCTGGCCATGAGTAAGGTCTACACTTTTGGACCTACTTTTCGGGCCGAAAACTCCAACACGACCCGGCATCTGGCGGAATTCTGGATGGTCGAGCCGGAAATCGCTTTCGCCGATCTCATCGATAACGCCACGCTTGCTGAAGGATTTCTTAAGGCCATTTTCTGCGCCATACTGGACGAACGTAGTGACGATATGGCCTTCTTCGCCCAACGGATCGAACCCACATCGCTCACCCGTATACAGGCCTTGGTGAAGGCGCCTTTTGAACGGATTGAGTATGGCGAAGCCATTAAAATTCTGAAAAAGGCCAATCGCCCTTTCACCTTTCCGGTGGAGTGGGGTATTGATTTACAAACTGAGCACGAGCGCTATCTGGCCGAAGAGCACATTGGCCGACCGGTGGTGGTCATGAACTATCCCGAAGCCATCAAGGCCTTCTACATGCGCTTGAATGATGACGGCCGGACGGTGGCTGCCATGGATGTGCTGGCTCCAGGAATCGGTGAAATTATCGGTGGCAGCCAGCGTGAGGAACGCCTGGACGTCCTCGACCGGCGTATCGCTCAATTTGGCCTGAATGTTGCCGACTACACCTGGTACCGCGACTTACGGCGCTATGGAACCGTACCGCATGCCGGCTTCGGCCTGGGCTTCGAGCGTCTACTCTGCTACATCTGCGGGCTAACCAATATCCGTGATGTCATCCCCTATCCACGCGCCCCCGGACAGGCCAGTTTTTGAATATGGTTTTTCCTGGTGGCACCGCTCTGCGGTGAATCCCCCGGTGCTCCTCACCACATTGGGGTTCGTGCTGCTCGCCCACAACCTACCTATGACTCCTGGCCCCGTACCACGAACCACGAACCACGGCCATGGACAAGCATGCTGCCACCCATTCGTCATTCCCGTCCCGCGCAGGCGGGAATCCACCCGGCCCGGATCACGTTGGAGGCTTGTTCGGATGCTGCCGCGAGCCCGTGAATCCCGGGTCTTTGCCCGGGATGAGAGGATTTTTATTTGCTGACACGGCTCTGCGTCCAGGGCGACAAGTCAGTAGGATATGGTGAGGCACGAACCGCATCAATTGGGGTTCATTTCTTCACCGTACATGGATCTCTGGTGATATCGTTTCGCAGTGGCACCCATCTTTGGTGAGCCATACGTCACGTAGGCCGATTAATCGATTATGGATACCGGTTCAATAGCCCGGCCATACCCGACATGGTGCGTTTCGCTATTGCCAGGCGAATACACTGTCTGCGTGCCGCAGTAAGGAATCCCCCCATGCGTATGCCCATGGTTTTACTTCTGGCCTTTTTCACACTGCTGACCTCGACTCCGGCCTGGCCACAGACGCAACCCACACAAGCGGAGTGGCTGCATGCCCAGATCACGGCCATGCATAAATCCGACCGGATTCTCGATCAGGCCGAAAAAGTTCGTGGACTGCTGGGACAGCTGCAACTGCTTAAAAATGCCTACGCCAGCGACAGGGACCCAGCCTTTCGTGACATTTTTGGCCAGTATCTGAGTTGGTATCAGACTTTTATCGGTGATTATATCGGTGCCGAACATAGCTTCTCGATCGGTGAGCGGGCCTCACCTGCGGATGCGGCTTCACCGCTTGCCCAGCCGGGAATCTGGCACCCGGTCAAGGCAGTAAAGGCTATCGCGCAATTGGCCATGCACCGTCGTGCGGTGTTCTTTAACGAAAGCCATTCGGCGCCGATCAGCCGCACAGTCACCGTGGAGCTGCTGGCCCGCCTGCGCCAGGAGGGTTTCAACACCTTCGCCTCCGAGACTCTTTATCAGAAGCGTATGGCGGCACTGAATGAAAGAGGTTATCCCGTTGCGGACAGCGGTTTTTACACTCGCGAGCCGATCTACGCGGAAATGGTCCGCAGCGCATTGCGTCTGGGCTATCGGGTCATTGCTTATGAAGATGAAAGCGGAGTCAGCGGCAACGCCCGAGAGCGCCGGCAAGCTGAAAATCTTTATCAACGCGCTTTTGTCGGCCATCCACAGGCTCGACTGGTCTTAAATGCAGGATTTGCCCACGTGCAAAAGACCGGTGTGTACCTGGGTGGTCGTTCCATGGCCGAACATTTCATGCAGATCAGTGGTATCCAGCCACTGGTCATCGAACAGACCATGCTGTTTGGCCATCTGCAATCGCAAGACAACCATCCATTGTGGACGGCAGTGATGCAAGCCCTGCATCCTCGACAACCCATCGTGTTTCTCAATCAGCAAGGCCAGCCCTGGTCGCTACGTCCGGGCGCCTATGACGTAAGCGTATTTTTTCCACCTGAACACCTCGACCATGGCCGCCCCACCTGGCTGGCACTCGGTGGATTGCGCAAGCCCTACAACGTATGGGAAGCCATGTGCGGCAAGCATACCTATCCCTGCCTGATCGAGGCCCGATACCGGCAGGAAGGCGTCGACGCCATCCCCGCTGATCTGGCAGTGATGCAGCGTCCCGGACAAATTGTGACACTATGGCTGCGCCCCGGACGCTATCGCCTCAGTGGCCGCAACTTCGACGGCGTTCCCCGCCAACAATCCAATATCCGGGTCGACTCGGCCCATCGATAGGTATCCAAACCACCCAAATTCCAGGTGAGCCGCACCGGTACAAGTACTCGGTAATGAGCCAGTTATTGCCGGTCCAGGCGGACAACTGGCAAAACTGCGGCAACCAGGGTTCGTACCCTACGGGGTTGGCCCTGGCTCCACACCGCGAACCACAGCCATGGACAAGTCGGCTTGTCATTCCCCTGTACGGCAGTGGGTGACGGCAGACGAAGCCCGCAGGGTGGCCCGTAGCCAGTAAGATGTGGTGAGGCACGAACCGCATCAATCGGGACTATTCTTTTATTGACACCGCTTTACGGTGTCAGCCACTTGGGGACGCTTTGCGGCCGAGGCGACAGGCTTCCCCCGACCTGCGGCGGGCGTGTTCCTTCTCTTGCCCGTGGCAGAGAAGGGACCAAGAAAACGGCATCAAAATTGCCGCTCAGAACCCCGCCATGGCGCACGTCAACAGTGACCGCAATAACTTCTGCAAGGAACTCGCACGTGCTTTATCCCAGGAAAAATCATCCTCATCCATATAATTTTTTTGGGTAATCTCGAGTTGTACAGCCTGCACGCCCTGCTCCGGTTGGCCGTAGTGCCTAGTAATGTATCCTCCCTTAAAACGGGCATTAACTACGAATTGATAGGCTTGTTGGGCATGCAGACAAGCCACCAGTGCTTGCTGCAAAGGTACTGAGCAACTGCGTTCATCCGCCGTCCCCAGACTCAAATCAGCTAATTCCCCCTCAAACAATCGCGGCACCACGCTGCGGATTGAATGTCCCTCCCAAAGTAATATCTGGCCGTGGGCAGCACGGAGCCGGTCAATTTCAGCTTCGAGGGCCTGATGATAAGGCAGCCAGTACGCCAACTTGCGGCGCTCAATTTCAGCTATTGAAGGGGTTTGTCCCGCCGCATAGATCGGCTCGCCGGTAAAGGTTTCGATAGGACAGATTCCGGTTTCGATACGTCCCGGATAGAGCCTTTCACCATCTGGCGGACGATTGAGATCGACCACAAACCGTGAAAGTTGGGGGACGATCAGGCTCGCTCCCAGATCCTTCACAAATCCATACAGACGCTCCATATGCCAGTCGGTATCGGCAACCCGGCGACCGGCCTCAGTCATGCGCTCGGCGAGGTCGGCCGGAATCTCGGTACCGTTGTGCGGCAGACTGACCAGCAGCGGTACACTGCCGCGATGCAAACTGAAGTTTTTCATGTTGGGTCATCCTCTTTCATGGGAGACAGGCTCAGGAAATGGGTAACGACACCGACACTCACGATCCACCTACCGATTCCGGAAAACATAAGGTCAGCATGATATCGGCAACGGCTATCTGCGCACTGCTTACAACCCAAAACGGGCCGGATCATAGGGCGTAGGATCAAAGTCGGGGGTTCGACCCACAAACTGATCGGCAACCAAGGCCGCCGTCGCTGGCGACATACTCACCCCCAGCATGCCGTGGGCGGTAGCAAAATGCAGGTTCTCCCAACGTTGACTCGGTCCGATAATGGGCACTTCATCGACGCTCATCGGACGCCAACCCCACCATTCTTCACTGGGGGTGCCCAGAAGTGGCAACTTGAGGTATTCCGCAGCACCGCGCCGCAGAGCATGCAGACGCGTTCGATTCAGGCCTTCACGAAAGCCCGAAAATTCCATCGTACTTCCCAGCCGAAACCCATCGGCCCAGGCCGTTACACAGACGCTGCGTTCCTTCAGTACCAGTGGGATATCAGGAACTCCCGCCGTTTTCCCCCAAGTGATGGAATAGCCTTTTCCCGGTTGCATAGGAAGCCGCAATCCCAGTTGCCGGGCCAGCAAAGGTGACCAGGCTCCTGCGGCCAGCAACACCCGCTTAGCTGGATAGTCACCACGCGAGCAATGCACTGAATCGATGTGCCGGGCCGAAGTACGAAAGCCCAGTACATCCGTCTCCCGGGCAATTTTACCGCCACTGTGCAGAAATGCTTGCTCCAGGCCGGCCACGTAACGTTCCGGACGCAACATCGCGTCACCGGGATATCTCAAGCCCCCCACTACTGCTGGGGTGAGGCCGGGCAGGCAGGTATGCAACGCTGCAGAATCCAATGGCTCGACCGCAATAGACAGATCATTCAACATTGCAACCTGTGTCTGTTCTTGTTTCCAGACTTGCTGATCTTTGAATAGAAACATGACCCCCTTCTCTTCGAACCCCGCCTCGATACCGTATTTTTTGAACATGGGGGCAAATCGTTCACGGGACTGTATCAGGAGGATGGCACGCGCCGCCGCCGCCGCGTGGAAGTCACGCCAATTAACGTGTCTAGCAAGCCCCAAAAGCCAGCGCAAGCGATCGATATCCAGCCCTGGTCGCACATACAGGGGGGCATCACGGCGCAGCATCCAGCCTAGAGCGTGTCGAAGAATGCCTGGCATGGTCAATGGTGGCGCATGGCTGGGCGTAATAGTGCCGCAATTGCCGTGTGAAGCTCCGCAACCCGGTTCACCGCGCTCAAGCACTCGCACTTGCAAACCTTCGTGAGCCAGCGCCAGGGCACTAGCTAGACCGATGACCCCACCCCCCAGAATTACCACATCATCCATCGACGCACTCCTTCTTTATCGGATAGACCTGCCCTAACCGGTCTGACGCTAGACGTCGACAAGTGCCCAGCGCCACTACGCCAAAGCGTATGATTTTGGCAACATAGTTAGGCAAGACCATGAACGTAAACAATTTTCACAATTGGCATTATTCCTGCATCACTTCTTCCTAGAAATAGGAGAATCCAGATGCCCACAACCTCCGAAATAATCATGATGCTACGCGACCCCGATGCAGGTTGGCTCGGCACACTGCTGGTAGCGCTGAATGAAGCTCGCAGTGACCCCAACTTCAGTACCCTTCATCAGGAGTTGTTCGCCGTGCTGGCCAACCCGGATAAGACAATACCTGAAACCGTGCATGCGGCTGCGTTACATCGTTCGATGGAGTTTGAAGACCGGCTCGATCAACAAATGACCGAGCTCGACCATTCCCTGACCACCGAAACTGTTGAACAGGTCGTACGCTACGACTGAACCGTAACAAGCCCGCTTTTCCGTCATTTCCCAAGCCTATCTCAAAGGGTTACATTCCAAGCCGGTCATCATCGCACTCTGGCAGCCAATGTACCGACGCCTTGCTACACATTTTCTAATTCTACTCGCGACGCTGCTACTCGCTGCCTGTGCCAGTGCCCCCCCTCCAAGACCTGCGGCTGGCAGTACTGCAGCCGTAGCGGCCAATGCCGTGCTGTTTCGTTCCATTAGTCTGGTCGGCACACCTTATCAATGGGGCGGCAATACACCGCGCAGTGGCTTTGATTGCAGTGGCCTGGTTGACTATGTGTTCCGTAGCGTAGCGGGGATCAAGCTGCCTCGAACCACTGCGGAAATGAGCCGCATGCAGGGGACCCATCTCAGCCGCCACGAACTGGCCCCGGGAGATCTGGTGTTTTTCGATACTCTCGGAGCCTACGTCAGCCATGTGGCTATTTATGTGGGCAAGAGCCGGTTTGTACATGCCCCGAATAGCGGCGGTAAGGTACGGCTGGATACCTTGAATAATCCCTACTGGCGCAAGCATTTCGCCTACGGCCTGCGGGTTCTGCGTTGACTACCCTCACCACATCCTACGAGCTGGATTCCCGCCTGCACGGCACAATAGGCCATCACGATTGATGCGGTTTGTATCTCACCACACATCCTGTGGGCTTGCCGTGGTTTGCGGTACGTGGCCAAGGCAAATCCTGTAGGACCCAAACCCCATGAATGGATGTGACTCAGGATCCGGAATGCCCATCCGGATCCTGCGCATGGTGGTGTTGCCGTTCTTCAGCAGTGGCTTCACGCACGGCAACAATTTCGATGTCGAAATGCAATGTCTTGCCCGCCAAGGGATGATTGGTATCTACATCGATCATAGTCATGCCGACCTTATGCACGGTAACAGCCTGGTGGCCACCGTCTTGCAGAGCCAGTATGGTGCTATCCCCGACCTTGAGCCGCTGGGGTCGGTGGAAGTATTTTTTGGAGACCCGCTGGATCGCCCCTTCACGGTGCGGACCATAGGCCTTATCGGGGGCAACGGTCACATTGAAATGGTCGTTTTCCACATGACCGAGCAAGGCTTCTTCAAGCCCCGGAATGACACCTCCAGAGCCGAGCAATACCTGCATCGGCTCACCTCGTTCATGGGAACTGTCGATTTGTACTCCAGCCTCATCAGTCAAACGATAATGGAAGCTGACGACATGGTCCTTGGCGATCTGCATAGAGGTGCTCCGCAAAAACGAATATCATAAAACGGATAAGCAGGCTCTGTTCAGGGAATCCCCACGGCACAGCCTCGATAGGTTGCTGCAGTGGTTTCCAGCCAGGCTCGCCAAACCGATTTACGCCCTTTTGCCAAGCGACATTTTCCAGCCCGAATAGTAAGGCGAACCCATCCATCGCGGCTGGAATAGACCACAATACCGGAGTGCAGACGTTGTCTTCGAACATCGTCGAAATCCTGACGAACCAGGCCTTGGTAACCTAACTGGATCGAAAGCTGTCTAACCTTGCCTACCCCGTAAATTTTCGCGATCCAGTAGGGATTTCGGCCACTTGCTCTCAGGTTAGCAGGGCCTCTGCCACTGTGTGCCGGCGCTTTTCCGGTGGCAATATGGCTTTTCGGGCGTACAAAGGAGCTATCGGATACCAGCCACAGCGTGACCGGATGGTTGACGGCTGCAGCTGTCACCGGCGCAGCGGCCGGCTGTTTAAACAAGATCCGACCGTGTTTGCCTTCAATTTGCCCCCGCAACGCATAACGGTGACCCGGCGGAAGAACCGATTCCAGGACCTTGATCTCGAAGGGAACCGTTTTACCTTTGATGGGTATGGCCGGAGACTCGGCCAGGGTGCGCTCACCGTGCGCGGTACGTTCTACCAGGCGCACCCGTAATATTGCCCGCTCCGGAAGATGTCGCAGACTGCGGTATTTCGCTTCACCCGTAAAGCTGAGCATGCGTACCACCTTCACAACAGGCACGGGAGCTGGGGGTGCCGTGGCACATCCTGCCAGCAGCAGTCCAATTCCTATCGCCCCGGTCATGCAACGCAAGCTGATTGCCCGCACGTTAATGCCCCTGTATGGTTTGCGGAGAAAATCTGGGTGTTCGAGTCTGCTTGGGAATCTGTTTCCTTGCAAGTGGCACGGTAGGCTCCATCTAACTGGCAAACGATTGCGGAGGTTCCAATGAACCCTTCTCTGATTGAAATTGCCTGTCCACACTGCGCTGCCGTCAACCGGGTACCGCAAAACAAGCTAGAAAATCTACCTCATTGTGGAAAATGCCATCAGGCTCTGTTCGATGGTCATCCCGTTACCCTGACCGATGCCAATTTCGATAATTTGACCGGCCGCACCGGGGTTCCCGTAGTGGTCGATTGCTGGGCCGCCTGGTGTGGTCCCTGTCGGATGTTCGCACCGGTTTTTGAACAGGCGGCCCAACAACTCGAACCCCGCTTGCGATTTGCCAAGTTGGATACCGAGACCCATTCCGCCACCGCAGCCCGCCTCGGTATTCGCAGCATCCCCACTTTGATAGCATTCCGCATGGGTAAAGAGGTAGCGCGCATGTCCGGGGCTATGCCGCTGCCGCAATTTACTTCATGGTTACGCCAACAGGGCCTGCTCACCTGAGTCGGCAGGAAACCTCAGAACCAGCGCCGCCAGAGCCAGGGAAAAACCATAAGTGCAATGGCAATGAGCGCCAGCAGATAGACATCAGTAATCACGAAACTCACGACCAGCAAACCGATACCGGCAAACAGGGTTGGAAAATCTCCCTGGCGTTTGCCATAGATAAAGAAACCGACCCCGATCGATCCATAAATCGTGCTCCACAGAATGACTGATGTGGAAAGCAATCTGGTCTCCTGTGTAGCCGCCCGTTAAGGCTTGGACAAGCTATCGCGTACATCGTTCCGCCTTCCAGCCGATGCTCAACCACCACGGCGGACCGCCCCGCTATGATGAGTGCATCTTCCCATATTGGGTGCCCGGCCATGCTTGCCTATCGTTTTCCCGCACTGATTGCTCTATTGAGCATTTTGCTGCTATTGCTGACCGTTTTTGGGGTGGCCTGGGCGCGCGTCCGCTATGGAGTGAAAGCCCCCGCCGTCAGCGGGCACCCCACCTTCGAACGAATTTATCGTATCCAGATGAATACGCTCGAGGCCGTGGTCTTGTTGTTACCTGTACTCGGACTAGCGGCCTGGTTCGGTAATCCACGGGTTGCCGGGGGCTTGGGGACCATCTGGTTGCTCGCTCGCATCGCCTACCTACTGGCCTACGCCCGCAACCCGGCCAGCCGGGGACCGGCTTTCACCATTGCCGGCTTGGCCCAGATCGCTCTGCTGATTCAAGCCACTATGGCCTTGTTCAGTAGCGCTCCCCACTGAGCTCGGTCAGCAGTCGGGCCCGGCCTGTTCAGTAGCGGATGGTCTTTACCAACAATCGCTTGGCGATCTCACCATGGAGCCGACCGATGGCTCTTGCCAGATGCAGCATCACGAAGAACAGCAGCACCCCCAGCACGAACAGGAATGGGGCTACCCAGAGCGGCGGTACATAGTGGATGCTACCCATATCGATCTGGAACAGGTTCGCATCGAACAGCGCGCCGAGCAGAGGTCCGAAAGCAAGCGAAAAAGAAAAACTCAGTCCGCTCACGATCAGGGTGAAATAGATCACCCCGAGCGGCAACATCAGCACCATGTAGAACAGACTTCCCCAGGTACGTGGATCGGTAAACATCGACCCGATCCGTCGCAGAATGGTTATATCCTTCCTGGCCGGAGCAAGCCGTCTCGGCATCCGTACGCCGAGCATGGCCTCGACGATCCGGCCTTCCACCAGCGCCAGGATTCGCACGCTACCCAGAAACAAGATCACGAAGGGAATGCCGATAATCAGCACCGCCAGACCCAGGCTAAGACTGGTTCCGGTCACCACCCAGGTAAAATAGAACACCCCGGTAGCCAGGGCCAGAAGCATGTAGAACAACGCGCCGTAAGTATGGGGGTCGGCCGCCACCGCAAAAAACCGGCTCAGCCCCCGCTGCGGCCGGGTTGCCGATGGTGGATGCAAGGCCCGCTGTACCTTGGCCTCAGTATCACGGTAAATATCTGCTACTTCCTCGGGGGCGCCATAGCTGCCGGCGACCCGTTCCAACATGGCCAGCTCGGTTGCATGGGAATTTTCCGCCAGTTCCGAGCGCAGATGTTCTTCGGCATCATAAAGAGCATCCTGGATCAGCGCTGGGTCCGCTCCGGCAAGTGCCCGGTGCAACTGCTGCAAATACTCTTCAATCGTCTTCGGTGTGTTCATGAGGGGGTTTCCTGCAGAAGATCGTCTACAAAGTGGCAGGTCGAAACCCAGGCGCTACGCCATTCAGCGAGAACCTGCCGCCCTAATTCGGTAATCCAGTAATAACGCCGTGGTGGGCCACTGTGAGAGGGTCGGATTTTGCTTTCCGCTAGTCCCGTGGCATCCAGATTGCGCAATACCGGATACAAGGCACTCTGTTTGCCACGCAGCACCCCCGTCCCTTCTTCGAGACGCTTGGCAATCTGATAGCCATACATAGGCTCAGCACTCTCGGCCAGCACCGCCAGCAGCACCAGCGCGGTCAGGCCACTGGCCAGTTCCTTCTGGAACTTGCGGACATGGACCTCGGCAGTAGTGGAAAAGTCAGCCATGAAAAGAATGCTAGTACTAACTTCTCTATAGTGCATAGGCCATTAGTCATACCCATGCTTCTATACGTCTCAACTTTGTCATCCGAACGTGGTTCAATAGACGGCAACCGATACGCTAGTCTCTTCACCTCATAGTCGCTACAAGCTTTGTACAGCCACTCTGGATGCAGCGCTCCTGTCCATTCGCCCATGATCCACGCGGAGAGAGTTCACCTATGCACAACCAAGCTCATGCTGTCCCCCGCTGGCTAATTGCCAGCCTTGCCCTGCTGTTCTTCCTCAGCATGGCTCCCCCCCCGGTCATGGCCTCCGCACTCAAGGTAAAAGCCACGGCTCCGGTTCGTCATGTCTTTGTAATCATGCTTGAGAACCAACCCTTCCAGGCCAGTTTTGGCAAGCACTCTGCAGCTCCCTATCTGGCCCGGGTACTACCCGCGAAAGGGGCACTGCTCACGCAGTATTACGCCATTGGCCACTACAGCCTGGACAACTACATCGCCCTGATCAGTGGCCAGGCACCCAATGCCGACACCCAGGGTGATTGCCATATCTACAGCAACTTTAAGCTGCGCTCCGACCAACCCGGAGCCTACGGACAAGCGCTGGGCAAGGGCTGTATCTACCCCCCCTGGGTCCAGACACTAGCCGGCCAACTGCAGGCCAAGGGCTATACCTGGAAAGGATATTTCGAAGATATGGGGCGAGATCTCAAACGCGAATCGGCAAGCTGCGCCCATGTTCCGATTGGGGCCAAGGACTGGACCGAATATGCCACGGCAAAAGATCAGTACGCTGCCAAGCACAACCCGTTCGTCTACTTTCATTCAATCATTGACGATCAGGCCAACTGCAATGCTCATGTAGTCAATCTGAATCAGCTTCAAGCTGACCTGCGGTCGACCCAAACAACGCCCAACTATTCGTTCATTGTTCCCGATCTTTGCCATGACGGTCATGATGCCCCCTGTGCCAACGGCCAGCCTGGTGGGTTGGTTTCGGTCAACCAGTTCTTAAAAATCTGGGTACCAAAAATTCTGGCCGCCCCGGCTTTCCGTAAAAACGGCCTGTTGCTGATTACTTTTGACGAAGGCAGTGCGAGCGATGGCCGGGCCTGTTGCCATGAGATGAGACTGCCGGGTGGCCCCAAACCGGGCCGCATCGGTCCGGGTGGTGGTCGTATCGGTGCGGTAGCCCTGTCGCCTTTTATTCGTCCAGGTACGGTCTCGGAAGTGCCCTACAATCATTATTCATTCCTGCGCACGGTCGAGGATTTCTTTGGACTCGCGCACCTTGGCTATGCCGCCACACCGGGGTTGAGAACATTGGGGCGCGATGTATTCACCGGCGAGCACAGCAAAAAGCCGTGACTCGCACACGCCACCGGCATCGGTTCATTCACAGCCCATTGGTAATACCCCAAGGCCCAATCCAAATCATCGACTTTGAGACTGTAAGCTTGCTGCCTTGAAAAAAGCTGCCGTACCCTGCGGGCTGTCCCGCAGGGTCAAAACACATGTTGCAGCACTCCTTTCCCAATAGTCCCCGATGGCAGATGGCACTGGTCTTATTGATCCGGAACCGATTATCGCTCAAGCCGCGTTCTTGACATGCGGATCACCGAAGAACGCACGAACCCGTTTCGGTTGCGTTTCGAGGCCGATCATGTGGGCCTCCGTAGCGTGCTTGGGTTTGGCCTTGGTGCGCAGCGCAACACGGGTCCCTAACGCCTGCTTGAGACGGCGTTGAGACACTCGTCAGGATTGAGTTCGGGACTTAGCTGGGCAGATAGAACACCTCGACCTGCTCGCTATGCTTGGCCAGCCAAACCTTCACCGGCTTACCGCGGTGCAGCCCTCGGGCTTGCCCGGCTGGGCACCCTCGGGGCTGAGAAAGAAAATTCAGAAGTTTTCCCTCCAGAGTGATTCACGTGACTCAAGCCGCTCATCGGCGGCGCGGTGGCCCAAGTCCCCAGCGGTCACAACGCCGAGCAAGCGCTGCTGTTCATCCACAACCAACACGCCGTTGATGCGGTGAGCGAGCAACAGCCGCGCAATGGTGTCGACCGGAGTGTCTGGACAAACAGTCATGGGGTTGAGGGTCAGCAGGTTTCGAATGTACATGGATAGACTCTCCGGCTACTGGTTGACCAGCGCCAGCAGGCGTCCGATGCCCACCGGCTCCTCAGTTTGTACTGGCACCAGGGCCACGCGTTTGGCGTACCGCGTGCGTACCGCTTCGATTTGCGCCAGCTCGTGGCCGGCGCGCAACTTCAGCAATGGCGATCGTGTCTCGCTGACGGCTAAACTGTTATTGATCAGCCAAGCCCACGGCTCAATCCCAGCGCGTCGCAAATCTTCTTGCAGACTGGCCGCTTCCAGTACCGGGGTAGTTTCCGCCAAGCTCACGATCAGAATCTTGGTGCGCGCCGGGTTCTGCAATTGCATCATCGGCGTGGTGTAATGCGCGTTCACGTCCATGTGGCGGGCCACCTCACGATGGTAGGCACCGGTGGCATCGAGCAGCAGCAGGGTATGACCAGTCGGCGCGGTATCCATCACCACAAACTTTTTGTCTGCTTCGCGGATGATGCGTGAGAACGCCTGAAACACCGCAATCTCCTCGGTGCACGGCGAACGCATATCCTCTTCCAGCATCGCGCGGCCCTCAGCGTCGAGGTCCTTGCCCTTGGTGGCTAGCACGTGTTGACGGTAATGCTCGGTTTCCGCGCCCGGGTCGATGCGACTGACTTCCAGGTTATCCCGCGAGCTTGCCAGCGTATCCGACAGGTGCGCGGCCGGATCGGAGGTGGTCAGTTGTACAGGATAACCACGCCTCGCCAGTTCGACCGCAATGGCGGCCGCCAGGGTGGTTTTACCGACGCCGCCCTTACCCATCATCATGATCAAGCCATAGCCGGTTTGGGCCATCTCATCCAGCAATGTGGAAAGGCCAGGTAAATCGACCGGTGCCGTGCGGATTGCCGCTGCAGGCGGTACCGCACTGTCTTCGCCACCAAAAAGGCTTTTCAACGCCTCAATGCCCACCATATTAAAGGCTTTGAGCGGCAACAGGTCTACCGGCAACCGATGCAGTGCTGCCGACATCTTGGCGATGGCGACCCGTTCGCGGTGGTGTACGGCAGCGGCCAGCATATCATGGTCGGCCTCGGCCGCTGGCAATACGCCGTTGATGATCAGGTATTGACTGGACAGGCCGATGGCGGCCAACTCCTTAGAGGTGCGCGCGACTTCATCCAGGGTGGATTTTTGCGCCCGTGCAACCAGCACCAGCCGCGTGCGTTCAGTATCGGACAGCGCTTTCACCGCTGCAGCGTAACGCTGGCGCTGCTTTTCGAGACCGGCCAGCGGTCCCAGACAAGAGGCCCCATCCGGGTTTTTGTCGATAAAGCCGCTCCAAGCGCCGGGCAACTGTAGCAGGCGAATGGTATGGCCGGTGGGCGCCGTATCGAACACGATATGGTCATAACGATTGACCAATTCGGCATCCGTCAACAGCGTGGTGAATTCGTCGAAAGCCGCGATTTCGGTGGTGCAGGCTCCGGAAAGCTGTTCTTCGATCCCCTTGACGATATCGGCTGGCAGCACGCCGCGGACTGGCTCGATCAAGCGCTCGCGGTATTGCTGCGCTGCAGCCTGAGGATTGATTTCCAACGCTGATAGGCCGCGTACCGTGTCGATCTGGGTGATTCGGTTACCGATGGTCTGCTCGAACACCTGGCCAACGTTGGACGCTGGATCAGTACTGACAAGCAGCACCTGTTTGTCTTGCCCAGCGAGGTGGATGGCAGTGGCGCAGGACAGTGATGTTTTGCCGACGCCCCCCTTACCAGTAAAAAACAGGAACTTGGGTGTGTCATCCAGGAACTTCATAGTGCATCCTCTTAAATCTATTTGATGAAAAGCACGATGCAACCCCGCATTAGCAGGCGCAACCACCGCCACAGCAACCGTCCTGAGACGAGCCCGGTTCTGCGGCCGGGGTTTCCGGCACGATGTCTAGCCAACGCGCCAGTTCGGCGCGCTGCGGATAACGTCCCACCAACGCAATCTCGCCGTCGATCAGAATCAGTGGCAGCGCGTCTTGCCCGGAACGCTCCAGCAGGCCTTTGACGATGGCATTGTCAGCAAAGACAATCGGTTGCTGACTGAGGTTGAAACGTTCGATCCTGGCGCCTTGTTGCTTTGCCCAATCGACATCGGCGGCAAAGTTCACCAATTGCTGATCGACATCCACGCCGCACACGCCAGTGCTACAACACATGGCTGGTTCAAAGACTGCAATTTTTTTCATTTCAATGCTCCTAATAAATTTGAAATGTTGCTCAATAAAAAAGGCAATACCTCGTAACGAAGAGGTTGCCTCATAGGTTCCACTTCTTAGGGCGCCAGTGTGCCGATGCGCTCAAGTTCCGTCTTGAAAGCGATGGGGTCCTTATGCAAGTTGACTGATGGTAATGCCAGCAGTGCTTCGATACGAATACGCAAGATGCGGTAGGCCTGCTCGAATGCTGCATTGATTTCATCTTCGGATCCGGTTGCTTTGGCGGGATCCTCGACGCCCCAGTGTGCGCG
>QILI01000003.1 GCA_003233305.1 Mizugakiibacter sp. | reverse complement strand
AAGGCTCCATCCGTACCGACAAATACACCGACAAGGAAGGCAACGACCGTTACAGCACCGAGATCATTGCCAACGAGATGCAGATGCTCTGCGGCGGCTGGGAAGGTGGCAGTTCCTACGGAGGGGGCGGTTCCTCGTCACGTGGCACATCAACCCCAGCCCCTGCCCCTGCCACTGCCAGCGGTAGCGGACCAGCGACACCACCCGCTACCGACAATGGGGGTTTCGAAGACGACGATATACCGTTTTAAAAAGTACCTAGGTCGAGCAGTTGATTTAAAGTTTGTAAGACCCCAGCCCTTAATGACTGGGGTCTTTTTCTTTAGTTATTGTCAAATTGATGTTTGGCCGGTTGAGTCAAGCTGCGGTAGCCAAGACGCTGGGTGTGATTGACCTGTTCAGCCGTCGAGTCGTGGGTGGGTCAAGGCGCGAGTAGATGACCCGCAACCTAGTCATTGATGTGCTGCGTAGGGCGTGGTTTAAGCGCCACCCGAGTAGCCAGGGTGGACTGATATTCCATAGGGAACCTTTAAAAACCTTTCGTGCGAACCACTTGCGGTGTCGTGTGCTCGTTCACTCCTCGCTTATCTACTTGATAGGTCTCGCCGCTCACTCCGCGACTCCTTGCACTCGGCCCGCTCGTGACATATGAGCGTCAACGCCTGTAGCGAAATGCTGTTCGACTCGCTGCAGGTAGAACAGCTACACGGGCAACACTTTGTCACCCGACGCTATGCCGAGGTTCAGGGCTAATCAGGTGAATAGATGCAGTGACATTGCTGAAGAGCTTCGTCGTGTGAGATGCTGTAAACCCATTGAACACGGGCTTGCTGAATGATGTGCCGGGACCGATGGTGGTTGCTTGGAGCCCATATTCTCATGGCGCTGGCAATCGCTGCTACGGTCTTGGCCTTCACGGTTTTGCAGGATTGGATCTCACCCGCGATCCCGGGTACCGCATCGGGTTTTCGGTACGTGGCGCTTGGTTTTCAGCATAGCACTGGTGATAACTTTTCGAGTCTTGCGGCCAACCAGCTACCGGCCATTTTGTCCAAACTACCGTCCAACTTGAGGTTGGGCCTTACTTTTTCAACCGCAGAGCGAAAATCTCGGGGGCTTGCCCCCGAGCTGGATAGCTTACAATGGGGATCTTTCCCCCCATTGTGGACTATTCGGCTTATGGAGATGGAGCGGAATACGCATCACGTTTACCGATTAATGTATCATTTTGTGTGGATACCGAAATATCGGCATAAAGTTCTCAGTGAGCCATGCTGAGAGGCGCTAAAAGGGATTATAGAGAAAATAGGCTACGATTATGATATCGACATTGTTGAGCTGGAAATACCAGAAGATCATATTCATATGGTTGTACGTGGCGAGCCTCAAAAAGCGCCAAGCGATGTTATGCAGGTGATAAAGAGTATCTCGGCCAGAGAGTTTTTTCGGCAATTTCCACAGATCAAGCGGCGTTATTTTTGGGGAGGAAAATTGTGGACACAAAGTTATTTTGTTGAAACGATTGGCAACGCGAATGAGGAAACGATACGGAAATATGTCAAAGACCAACTGGCAGAGAGCGATAAGAAGGAAACAAGATCAAAGCAGCTGAGTTTGTTCTAGTAAAACTCGGTCGCTTGCGGCCAAGTTTTTTATGCCAAAAAATTCCGTTCTGAAACCTGTGTTTTGTAGACGTCACGCGGGTTTCAGGACGGAATATTGTAGTCATCCGGGGTGAGAGAGGAAACTACAACGTAATTTCGGTCAGTCCGCTCCGGTGACCCTGAAGGTATCACCTGTTGGTTCATCGACACCGACTACAACGAGGAAAGCCTCTTCGTTTGCCACACCTATTTCCTCAGCTCCAACGACCCCCACAAGGTCATGAAAACCATCCTCGAGACCGAGATCAACGAAGATGCCTGGCCGCCCTCAACAGCGATACCTTGCGATCCTGTAGCAAACCAAAGTCCGGTAGAATCGCGGTGAAGGTCATCAATCACCTCGGTGATGAAGTGATGAAGGTGTTTAAGCTTACGTGAATAATATTCAAGTAACCGCCGAAAGGGTGACATCATGGCTTTGATTGAAGGACTCCGGATCCAAAATTACCGTGCTTTACACGACGTGACGCTGGGCAAATTGTCGACTACGCAGCAAGGCGAACCGTTGACGCCGTTTACAGTTGTCATCGGGAAAAATGGCTCGGGCAAAAGTACCTTGTTCGATGCGTTTGGCTTCGTCGCCGATTGCTTGTCGTCGGATGTTGAGACTGCGTGCGACGCCAAACAGCGCGGTGGCTTTGAACGTATGCGCACTCTCGGTGTCGACGCACCCATGCAGTTCGAGATTTATTACCGTGAAGCACCGCGTGAGCGACCGATCACTTATGAGCTATCCATCAGCCTGGACGAAGAGGGTCGGCCTTTCGTGGAGTCGGAGGTTCTAAAGCAACGACGCAAAGGGCAAAAGCATGGAAGGCCCTACCCATTCCTGCGCTTGCATCATGGTAATGGCAAGGTTTGGGCCGGTGAGGAAGCTGTAGAAGAGGGAGAAGAAGATCGTGCGCAGGAAGATGTCGAGTTGACCGATTTGCGGCAACTGGGTATTGCTACTCTCGGCACGCTGAAGGAACATCCGCGCATCAAGCGTTTTCGCGATTTTCTAAAGGGCTGGTACCTGTCGTACTTTTACCCAGACGCTGCCCGTTCCATTCCATCTGCTGGTGCGCAGCGACACTTAAATATCCACGGTGACAATATTGGCAATGTTGTGCAATACATGGAGCGTGAGCACAAAGAGCGCTTCCAATCTATCCTTGATCGTATTGCCAGGAAGATTCCAGGTATCGCGAGCATCAATACGATTGAGACACAAGACAAACGCGTGCTACTGCAATTCAACGACGGGGCATTCGCCGACCCGTTCTATGCCGGGCAGATGTCGGATGGCACGCTTAAGATATTTGCCTATCTGTTGTTGATGGAAGACCCCACCCCGCCTCCGTTCATCTGCATCGAGGAACCCGAAAACGGCCTTTATCACCGTCTGCTGGAGTCCCTTGCTACAGAACTTCGCAGCCACGCCACTGGCAAGAAAAACGCACCGCAGATTTTTGTCACCACACATCAACCGTATTTTGTAGACGCGCTGGCACCGAACGAGGTGTGGATTCTGGAAAAAGGTACGGACGGTTTTTCGACCGTGCAGCGCGTGTCTGACCTGGATCTGGTACGAAACCTCGTGGACGAAGGGCTGCCACTAGGTGGACTCTGGTATAGCGATTATCTGGACGTGAGGTAAGCCATGCATATCGAGGTGCTGGTGGAGGATAGTTCCGGAGCCAAGTTAGTCAAAACCCTGTTGCCGGTACTGATTGGTGCAAACGGTGATATGCATACGTGGCGGGTACATCCCTACAAAGGCATCGGCAGGTTGCCTACTGGTCTGTCAGCGCAGGGTGATCCCTCCAAACGTGCGCTTCTCAATCAACTCCCAAGAATACTGGCCGGCTATGGCAAAACACCCGGCATGGATGCCATAGTGGTGATTGTGGACAGTGACCAGCGCGAATGCACGGCTTTTCTCAGTGAATTGAAGGCGCTGCTGCACAACTGTCAGCCTGCCCCCAATACGCTGTTTCGCTTAGCTATTGAGGAAATAGAGGCGTGGTATCTCGGTGACCAACAGGCACTGCTATCGGCGTACCCCCGAGCTAAGAAGGATGTGTTGCATCGTTACCAGCAAGACAGCGTGTGTGGGACCTGGGAATTGCTCGCAGATGCCGTGCGTCCCGGCGGTTCAGCAGCTATCCGCAAGGCTGGGTGGCCATTGCCGGGGCAGATCAAACACGAATGGGCTGAGAAAATTGGGCCGCATATGAGCATTGAGCGCAACCAGTCGCCGAGTTTCTGCAAGTTCCGCGATGGCCTGCGACGCTTGGTCGTGTGAGTTTGCTGCGAAGCCATGAATTTCCGCATCGCCGACACCTTTACCGACAGACTCACGCGTTTGACCGGTGACGAGTAGAAAGCCGTCAAAACCGCAGCCTTCGACTTACAGCTTAACCCAGCCAACCCGGGAATGATCTCCCAGGAGAACGGGGTCAGGTCTCGTATTGTAGCATTCTGGTCACTGACGCAGACTAACTATTTCTCCTGACACGGCTCCGCGTTGTCGGCAGAGATGCCGAGCTGGGGCTCGGCGTTCCCGTTGAGACTCCGGTGCAGAGCGCCGGTATGCGTGGGCTACGGCCTGGTCGTTGCGGGAGGGTGGCCACATGCTGGATCCTGGGTCTACGCCCAGGATGGCGACTGTTTCCATGTGCTGACATGGCTTCGCGTTGTGGGCAGAGTTCAGCGAGTAGGAAACGCCAGATTTTGGGTGTGAACTTGGATACGTTATGAGTGTAGGGACAGAACAATTACGGTGTTACCACGGGTGCTTGAAATCAAAATTTTCTTGTCTAATCAATGGTTTTATGAATGATTTCTGCATTTTCTTTGGGAATGTCTGGTGAAAAGTTGTTGACAAGTTGGATTGTGCATGACTATGGTCAAGCCATGTCGCAACGCACCATCAAGCGAGACCGTTTCCTGGCTGACCCGATGCCCCAGGTTGCTGTGGCGCCGCGTATTAGTGGCTGCCAGCTGATTACCTTGGCCCTTGCACTCCTTATTACCGATGGATGTGCGGGCTGAGGTCATTCGTTCAAGTAGAACCCAACGAAAACCCCACACCCCGCACCCGATAAGGGTTGCGGGGTTTTTTATTGCCTCATGCAGCTTGGAGTACGTGATGAAAACCTTCGTTTTACACGATACCTCGTCCCTGAAAATTCCGGGGCCCGGCATGGGAACCTTGCTGTCATGAAACCTCGTACTTTGTTTGAGAAACTCTGGGATGCCCACTTGGTTAGTTCGCAAATTGTCGAGGCTCCCGCTTTGCTTTATATCGATCTGCATCTACTTCATGAGGTCACTTCACCCCAGGCTTTTGCTGAGCTACGTCGACGTGGCTTGGCGGTGCGTTGTCCCCAGCGCACTCTGGCCACGCTGGACCATTCGACTCCCACCTTGCCGGCTGCTGCCGATGGCCATCGACCCTACGTTAGCGACAAGGCTCGCCGGCAGGTCGCCGAATTGCGTAATAACTGTCGTACCCACGGTATCGATCTCATGGACTTCGACAGCGAACATCGCGGTATCGTGCATGTGATCGGCCCCGAACTCGGTGCGACCCAACCCGGCATGACCATCGTCTGTGGTGACAGTCACACCTCCACCCACGGGGCCTTCGGTGCCTTGGCCTTCGGTATTGGCACCACCGAGGTCGGCCATGTGCTTGCCAGTCAGTGTTTGCTGCAGCGTAAGCCGAAGACGCTGGCCGTGCATGTTGTAGGAAAACTCGGCAACGGGGTTGGAGCCAAGGATCTGATCTTGCACATCATCGGCAAACTGGGGATGGCCGGAGGCACCGGACACGTTATCGAGTATCGGGGCGAAGCCATTCGCGCCTTGACTATGGAGGGCCGCATGACCGTGTGCAATATGAGCATAGAAGCCGGTGCACGAGCTGGTCTGATTGCTGCCGATGAGACCACATTTGCCTGGCTGCAAGGACGCCAGCGCGTACCCAATGGGTCCGCTTGGGAGCCTTGTGTGGATCGCTGGCGGCAGTGGCTTGGTGATGAGGATGCCGTATTCGATCGTGAAATCAGCATCGACGCTGCGGAAGTCGTCCCCAACGTCACCTGGGGCACCCATCCGGGCATGGTCAGTGCCATTGATGCTCCACTGCCCGCACCGCGCGATGCCCTTGAGCGCCGGGCTTACGATTACATGCAGATCGAAGCCGGCAAGCCGCTTGCCGGAACCGCCGTGGATGTGGTGTTCGTGGGCAGTTGCACCAATTCGCGATTGCTTGATCTACGGGAGGCGGCGGCGATTTTGCATGGCCGTCGTATTGCCAGACACGTACGTATGCTGGTGGTTCCCGGTTCGGCGCAGATCAAGCGCGAGGCTGAACGCGAGGGCTTGCACCAGGTGTTTCTGGCTGCCGGGGCTGAATGGCGTGAGCCAGGCTGTTCGATGTGCATCGCCATGAATGGTGATATGGCCCAGCCGGGCGAACTGGTGGTCAGCACCTCCAACCGTAATTTCGAAGGTCGCCAGGGTCGTGGCGTACGTACCGTGCTGGCCAGCCCGGCGACTGCCGCAGCCTGTGCGGTGGCCGGGTACGTGGTCGATCCCCGGGCACTTGCTGAAGAGGTGGCAGCATGAAACCGCTGACGGCGTTTCGTTCCCGTACCCTGGTGTTGCCCGACAGCAACATCGATACCGATCGCATTATTCCGGCCCGGTTTCTGACCACCACGGTTCGTAAAGGCTTGGGTCGTTACGCCTTCAACGATTGGCGCTACCGTGCCGATGGTAGTGCGGACCTGGAATTTGTATTGAACCGGCCTGATGCCCGTGATTGCCAGATTTTGATAGCTGGGCGCAACTTCGGTTGCGGCTCGTCGCGTGAGCACGCTCCATGGGCCCTGCTTGATGCTGGCTTTCGTGCAGTCATCTCCTCGGAGATTGCCGATATCTTCCGCAGTAATGCACTGCAGAACGGGTTGCTGGCATTGGTGGTGCTGGAGGCTGAGCACAGCTGGTTGCTGAAGCATCCTGGAGTCGAGCTGGCCATCGATGTCGCCGGGCAGTTTATCGAACTGCCCGATGGCGGGCGCATTCTCTTCGAGCTGGATACTTTTACCCGCAACAGTCTTTTGCAGGGGATGGACCAGCTTGATTTCATACTCAGTCAGCGCCCCGCGATCGAGGCCTACGAGCAGGCTCACGCATGAAGGCCACGATTGCCATGTTGCCCGGCGATGGCATCGGTCCGGAAGTGACAGCGGCGGTGCAGGCCGTGCTCAAAGTTGTGGCAAGAGGCTGGCAGCACACCTTTAATTGTAACGAATATCCGATTGGTGGCTGTGCCATGGATGCCTGTGGCGAACCGTTGCCTGCTACCACGTTGAACGCCTGTCTGCGCGCGGATGCCGTCTTTCTCGGTGCTGTCGGTGGCCCGAAATGGTCGGATCCGCGTGCAGCAGTGCGCCCCGAGCAGGGCTTGCTCAAGCTCCGTTCGGGCCTGGGTGTGTATGCCAATCTGCGACCGTTGCGCATCCACCCGCGCCTGGCGAGTTTGTCGCCCTTACGCCCGGAGCGCTTGGTTGGGGTGGATATCCTGTTCGTACGCGAGCTGACCGGTGGGGCCTATTTCGGTGCCAAGACGCGCACCGAGGATTTCGCCACCGACGAATGCCGTTACAGCGTTGAGGAAATCGAGCGACTGATGCGCCGAGCCTTCGCTCTGGCCCGTGGTCGTCGCGGTAAGGTGACCTCGGTGGACAAGGCCAATGTGTTGGAGACCTCGCGGTTGTGGCGCGAAACCGCCGAGCGGGTGGCGACGGAGTTTCCCGAGGTGACGCTCGAACACCAACTGGTCGACTCGATGGCGATGCTGTTGCTGACTCATCCCCAGGATTATGACGTGGTGGCGACCGAGAACCTGTTCGGGGACATTCTTAGCGACGAGGCCGCTGCTCTGGCAGGCTCACTGGGGGTGTTGCCCTCGGCCTCGTTGGGTGACGGTCGCTGTGGCCTATACGAGCCTATTCATGGTTCGGCCCCAGACATTGCCGGCAAGGGTTGGGCCAATCCGCTGGGGGCTCTGTTCAGTGCCGCGTTGCTGTTGCGCCACTCGCTGGGCTTGGAGGCAGAGGCCCAGGCCATCGAGGCGGCACTCGATGAGGTGATCAGTCGGGGACTGCTGACTCGCGATCTCGGCGGTCAGGCCAGCACCCGTGAAGTAACGGATGCGCTGCTGCACACACTGGAAATGGGCCTGGAGAGCCACAAAGCTGTTGATAGGGGGCACTCAGGATGCTAGCGATTGCTGACGAGACCGGGTATGTGCTTATACCGCAAGGATAGTAGGGCATGCCCCGGCAACTGAAACTGATGGTTGGTCCGACACGGTCTGTTGCAGGTGCCGGTATGGGCTCGAAATGGCCTTCGAACTGCCACATTAAAGCGTTATCATCCGTGTGCTCAGCTATCCTTCCGAGACTGCTCACTATGCTGATTTGACCCGTGCGAACTTCAGTATGGTGCGGGCTCAGATGTGGCGACGGGTCAGTTGTGTGGATCTTTCTGCTTATCGACCATTCCTGCGGCGATGGTTTCCCGTACCCGGCACGTGGTTGTGATCGATCCACGGGTAGCTACGTGTCTATGAAAATATTGGAGTAGATTTTTACTATGTATAACCCCGTGTCAGACCACCTAGGCAGACGGCATCAATGAACAACGCAGAGATGAGTGATGTCAGATTATTATCGCTGAGTCCACAAGCTGCTTTCGACCTGCTAAAGGCTGAGCCGCAAAATGTGTTGATTGACGTCCGTTCCTCCATGGAATTTCTTCTGGTCGGCCACCCAGCCGATGCGGTTCACATTCCCTGGCAGGACGAACCCGACTGGGAGGTGAATGCCGACTTTGTCGCTCAGGTACAGGAACACATATCGGGTGCGGCGGGACAGAACAAGGACCACGACCCGGCCATTATTCTCATCTGCCGCAACGGACAGCGTACACAAGATGCCGGACAAGTACTGATCGAAGCAGGGTTCCGTCGGGTTTACCACATCAGTGATGGTTTTGAAGGTCCGCTCGATAGCCGTTATCGCCGCAACACGGTAGCGGGTTGGCGTTTTGCTGGTTTACCCTGGGAACAATGCTGACAGGAGGACACTGGCTTGGTGTCAGTCGGTATCGGTATCAGCGGAGATCGACACCAGCACTGTTTGTAATCTTGAAGCGATTTCTGGTGACACTGCTCTGCGGTGTCACCCATTAGCGGACGCTCCGCGCCCGGCATGCAAGCAACAACGACAAGCTTCCATCCACCTGCGGTGGGTACCCTGGTGCTTCTTGCCACGTTTGTTATCCTCCTGTGCTGATGGCGTGGCTATCCAGAGGAGGTGTCTCAGGATACTGTCACCATGCCGGAGCGGGCAGGTGCAGCCAGGCGACCAAGAACCCGATCCATTCTGGTCACGATGTCGGTCAATTGGGTGGCTTCCGGCAGCAGGGTAAGTCGCACATGCCGACTGTCGGGAACGTTGAAACTTGATCCCGGGGCCAGCAGTACCGATTCTTCCTCAAGCAGTCGATAGGCGAAGCTTTCGTCATCGAATTCCGGAAAAGCATCGGTACGAACCGAGGGGAAGGCGTACAGAGCCCCTTGCGGGGCGACCAATTGCAGATATTTACTGGACTCGACGCCGTTGATCACCGCCCGCCGGGCCTCATGCAGGCGGCCGCCGGGGCGAACCAACGCAGTGATGGTGGCAGGTCCTTCGAGAGCGGGTTTTACGGCCCATTGAGCGGGCACATTGGCGCACAGGCGCAGGGCCGCCAGCAATTGCAGTGCATCACGGTAGGCGGCGGTGCGCTGCGGATTGCCGCTAAGGCTCATCCAGCCGACTCGGAAACCGCAGGCCCGGTGTACCTTGGACAGCCCGTTGAAACTGAGGCAGGGAACCTCACCCGCCAAGGGTGCAAGAGGTTCAAAGCGGTGTTCGTCGTAGGTGATGCCGTCGTAGATCTCGTCGCAAAGCAACAGCAGGCCATGGTGTTCGGCCAGGGCGACGATCTTTTCAAGCAATGCACGGGGATAGACGGCCCCGGTGGGATTGTTCGGATTGATCAGAATGATCGCCCGGGTGCGGGGGGTGATTAGGGCGGCCATCTCGTCGCTGTCGGGCAGATGGGCTTGCACTGCCGGGCAGCTGTAGTAACGCGGCAGGCCACCGTTGAGCAGCGTCGCCGCGCTCCACAAGGGATAATCCGGGCTGGGTAGCAGTACCTCGTCGCCGGTCTCGAGTAGCGCCCGTAGGGCGATATCGATCAGCTCGCTGACTCCATTGCCGATGAATATACGATCTACGGCAACCCCGCTGGCGCCACGTGCAAGCTGTTGTGCCGCCACTGCCACACGGGCTTCCTCGATACCCTGCTCCTGACAGTAGGCGTCGCTGTGTGGCAGCTGCCTGGCCATCGCTTCAAGCAGGTGTGCCGGGACGCGGAAGCCGAAGCGACCGGGATTGCCGATGTTGATATGTACGATGTCGCGACCATGGGCCTCAAGTTCACGGGCCCGTCGGGCCAGTGGGCCGCGGATTTCGTAGCGGACTTCCGATAAATGGGTGCTGGGTTGCACAGATGTCAAGAGACTACCCCAAAAATTGTAGGAAACACGACAATACTTATTGTCAGGAATCCTAGCAGTGCAAGGGCCGCCGGGCGAGGTCAGTTCTGTCCAACATAAAATGAGCCTGGGGTGAAGCGGGATCGGGTTCCGTTTATGATCGGGTAATGCATCGACCGACAGCCTGGGCGAGTTTTGAACAGGCCATAGTGCTGCACCTGTCATGGTCAGAGCGGTGCCAGCGCAGTATTAATAAGTAGCGTATCGTGCCCCCACTGAAGTAGGTAGCGAATATCGTCATGAATTCATCCCCATCGGTTCCATCTTCCGTTGCCCAAGTCTGGCGTTCGCAATGGCAGGCCTTGCAGGCACATGTCAAGCAGCTCGGCCCACGGCACTTGAGCGAATTGTTTGCCGCCGACCCTGCCCGCGGTGAGCACCTGCAGGCCGAGGCGGCCGGTCTGTATCTCGATTATTCCAAACAGCGTGTCACTGCCGAAACCCTACGCTTGTTGCAGGAACTGGCCAGCGCCTGCAACCTGGAGGAGCGCATCGCGGCGATGTTTCGCGGCGATAAAATCAACATTACTGAGGATCGCGCGGTGTTGCACGTGGCGCTGCGGGCCCCGGCCGATACGCAACTCTGTGTCGAGGGTCGCAACGTCGTGCCGGATGTACAGGCGGTACTCAAGCGCATGGCAACATTTACCGAGAGTGTGCGCAGCGGAGCCTGGACCGGTTATACCGGTAAGCGGGTACGCAATGTGATCAACATCGGTATTGGTGGCTCTGATCTGGGGCCGGTGATGGCTTACGAGGCACTGCGTGCCTACAGCCAGCGCGATTTGCAATTTCGCTTCGTATCCAATGTGGACGGAACGGATTTCGTAGAAGCCACGCGTGACCTTGATCCGGCCGAAACCCTGTTCATTGTGTGCTCGAAGACCTTCACCACCCTGGAAACACTGACCAATGCCCACGCCGCCCGGGATTGGTGCCTGCAGGCGCTGGGTGATGCAGGCGTTGCTGAGCGCCGGGTGGTTGCCAAGCACTTTGTTGCCGTCTCGACTCATGCCGACGGGGTGGCGGAGTTCGGTATCGATACGGCGCAGATGTTCGGCTTCTGGGATTGGGTCGGCGGTCGCTATTCGATGGATTCGGCGATCGGCCTGTCGACCATGCTGGCGATCGGGGCGGACCACTTTCGGTCGATGCTGGCCGGTTTTCACGCTATGGACGAGCATTTCCGCACTACGCCGTTGCAGCGCAATCTACCGGTCCTGATGGGCCTGCTGGCGATCTGGAATGCCAATTTCCTGGGCGCATCAACCGTCGCCGTGCTGCCTTATGAGCAATACCTGAAGCGCTTCCCGGCGTATTTGCAGCAATTGACCATGGAGAGCAACGGCAAGCATGTCACCCTCAACGGTGCCCGGGTGCATTGCGCCACCGGGCCGGTCTATTGGGGTGAGCCGGGTACCAACGGTCAGCATTCGTTCTATCAGCTGATCCATCAGGGCACCCGCCTGATCCCCTGTGACTTCATCGGCTTCTGCCAGGCACTCAATCCCATGCCTGACCGGCAGGGTAGGGATCAGCATGATCTGCTGATGGCGAATTTGTTCGCCCAGAGCGAGGCCTTGGCGTTCGGAAAGAGCGCCGATCAGGTGAAAGCCGAAGGCACCCCGGCGGCGCTGGTACCGCATCGCACCTTTGAGGGTAACCGGCCGAGCACCACTATCCTTGCCAAGCGGCTTGATCCGTACACACTCGGAGCTCTGACCGCCCTGTACGAGCACAGCGTGTTCGTGCAGGGAGTCATCTGGAACATCGATTCATTCGATCAGTGGGGGGTAGAACTGGGCAAGGCGCTAGCCAAGTGCACCGCTGCTGAGATTGCCAGCGTGGCCGATCCACAGCTCAGCCACGACAGCTCCACCAATACCCTGATTCGGCGTTATCGCCGGCAACGGCTGCCACGTACCTGAGTACCACGAGCCATGCAATGCACTCACCGGTAAGTCGGCGCCCGGCTTCTCGGCTAGCTTGACCCCGCGAAGGGGACATCGCCGCATCGGTTTGTCCGCTCTAGTGCGGACAGTGCCAAGCGTGCCGGGGCCTGCGTAGCAGTACTCATATCCCCCCGTTCAGCTTATATCCAGAAAATTTCCAGCAATAGCTGTACTATACAGTTCATGTTTTCGACGGAAACTTTGTCGGCTGTTAGCACTCTAATAGGAAGAGTGCTAAATTGGCTTTGATACAGCGAGGTGACTATGTCTCAAGCACTAACTATTCGTAATTCGCCTATCCCCAGCCTGGCTGGCAGTCTCGATGCCTACATCGGAGCCGTGCATCGGATTCCGATGCTCAGCGTTGAAGAAGAGCAGGAACTTGCCCGCCGCTATCGTGATCAGGACGACCTGCAGGCAGCTCGTAGCCTGGTGCTATCGCATCTGCGGTTTGTGGTCCATGTGGCCCGCGGTTATGCAGGCTATGGGCTGGCCCTGGCTGACCTGGTACAGGAAGGCAACATCGGTCTGATGAAGGCCGTCAAGCGTTTTAATCCCGATATGGGGGTACGCCTGGTCAGTTTCGCAGTGCACTGGATTCGTGCCGAAATGCACGAGTACATTTTACGCAATTGGCGTATCGTCAAAGTGGCCACCACCAAGGCCCAGCGCAAGTTGTTCTTCAACCTGCGCAAGTCCAAGAAACGCCTGGGCTGGCTCAACGCCAAGGAAGTCAGTCAGGTCGCCAAGGATCTGGGGGTGCCTGAAGCCACGGTTCTGGAAATGGAGGCACGGCTCAGTAATTACGATGTTGCGTTTGACCAGCCGGCGGATTCCGACTCCGATACCCCACCGGCACCGGTAGCCTTCCTTATGGATCATCAATCCGATCCCTACGATAGTGTTGCGGATAAAGATGAAGAGTCACGCAACAGCCAGTCTCTGACTGCGGCTCTGGAGGGCCTGGATAAGCGCTCGCAAGATATTATTCGCCGGCGCTGGCTCAGCGATGAGGGCAAGCTTACCTTGCAGGAGCTGGCCAACGAGTATGGAGTATCTGCCGAGCGGATTCGGCAGATCGAATCGGTGGCCATGAAAAAGATGCGCGCAACGTTCGCGGTCTGACCCGGTCATCAACTCGCCACCTGCAACGCCCCGTTATCACGGGGCGTTGCTTTGTGCGGAACCCCTTCGGTTTAATAACGGCTATCCACCCAGGTAGCAAGTTGTTGTTCATGGCCAAGAGCTGGCATGCTGAATCTGCCCGATCCGTATGGGCAGGGCCTACATTCAGCAGATTGAACGGGAGTCATCCATGCCGAAAAGTTTCCATCCACCGCTGCGTACCTTGCTCGGGCCGGGGCCGTCCGATGTCAGCCCACGGGTCCTTGAAGCCATGGCTCGCCCCACCATTGGTCATCTCGATCCACTCTTTGTAGCCATGATGGATGAACTCAAGGGCATGCTGCAGTACGCCTTTCGGACGCGGAATGCGCTTACTCTGCCGGTATCTGCTCCGGGCTCTGCGGGCATGGAAACCGCTTTTGTCAATCTGCTCGAAGCAGGAGAGCAGGTCATCGTTTGCCAGAACGGCGTGTTTGGCGGGCGTATGAAAGAAAATGTCGAGCGTTGCGGGGCGATACCCGTCATGGTGGAAGATGCATGGGGCCAACCGGTCGACCCGAACCGGCTTGAGGACGCTCTCAAGGCTAACCCAGGGGTACGTACCGTGGCTTTCGTGCAGGCCGAGACGTCCACCGGGGTGGAGTCCGACAGCCGCACGCTGGTCGAGATCGCACATCGTTACGACTGTTTGGCCATTGTCGATGCGGTCACCGCACTCGGAGGCACTCCGGT
>QILI01000135.1 GCA_003233305.1 Mizugakiibacter sp. | reverse complement strand
TCACCCCCGAGCCACACATATGCACGACCTGCCCGGCTGGACAGGTTCCCAGCAGGGCTTCAAATTCCTGGCGCAGCACTGCGGCTGGCTTGAATAAGCCCTGCCCATCAAGGTTGGATTGATACGGTCGGTTCTGTGCACCTGGAACATGACCCGCGACCCGGTCGATGGGTTCGATGTCGCCTCGAAAGCGTTCTGCCGTTCGCGCATCCAGCAGTAGCCCGCCTTGCTCAAGTAGCGATGGCAAATGTTCGGATCCTGGCAAAACCCGCTCCTCAAAGTGGGTATCGGCCACGCTTGCAACGGTTACATCCAGCTGCGTCGGAATAGACGGAGACCCCGATTCGACCATTGTTTGCAAAGCTTGCCAAGCCTGCCAGCCGCCATCGAGAACCTGCGCCGGCTGCCCGAGCAAACGCATCATCCACCACAGCCGTGCCGCCGCTACCGCACCGCCGGCGGCATCATAGGCGACCAACTTGCGGCCAGGCCGCCAACCCCAGGCCAGTAAACGCTGCGTAAAAACCAACGCAGCAGGTAACGGATGACGGCCATGGCCATGAACGGTGCGGGAAAGATCCGCCAGATCACGATCCAGATGGCAGTACACGGCAGTGGGCAGGTGGGCATCGACAAACGCCCGCCAACCCTGCTCGGGATCGGCCAGAGCATATCGGCAATCGACCACCAGCGGCCCACCCTCGCCGGTCAAGCTGTCGGCAAGCGCTTGCGCGGAAATCAATACGGGTGAATTTATCTCTAACGCGTTCATGCCAAGCCCATGCGCCGCACCATATTCACCAATATCGCCGCCGTTGCCCCCCAGATACGCGGGCCGGAGTAATCGAATTCATGCAGGGTGCGCATTACCCCGAGGTACTCCACCTTGCAGGAACGCCATCGGTCCGGGTCAAGAAACACCGCCAGGGGTACCTCAAAAACTTCGGCGACTTCCTGAGGATTGGGCCGGGGATGAAACTCGGCATCGATTTCGGCGACTACCGGGGTTACACAAAAACCACTGATCGTATCCAGACAATCGAGAAACCCAAGTGGCCGAACCGCTTGCGCAGGCAGGCTAATTTCCTCAGCACATTCGCGCAATGCCGTCGCCACCGGCCCGGCATCATCAGGATCGCAACTGCCCCCGGGAAAACTGACTTGGCCGGCATGTTGCCGAAGTTCAGCATTGCGCCGGGTGAACAGTACCTGGACGCCTTGCGGATCCACCCGCAACGGCACCAGTACCGCCGCGGGAATACCTGAAGAAGTTCCGAGGAGATCATTCAGTTCGGAATGGTTCCAGCCCGGTGGCTGCGGTGGAAACTGCAAGGACTGCAGCGCAGGAATGACCTTGGCTAGCTCAGGATTCATACGGATTCACTTCGCAATAGCCTGGCCTCGCACAGCCGGTGCTGCCGGAGCATGGCCAGCCACTGCGTGCCGGGCGCGAGGTGTCGTAGGCAACGTTGATAGTCCCCGCAACTGCGACGGCAACCCCCAATACAAGATGTGACAGACTGTATGAAAACACTGGCACTGAACATTTGTACATTGTAGGACCTCCTAATAAAAACGGGGCACCAAAGCGCCCCGTTCTCTATCCAGAGTCGATCCAGACTTACTTGCTGTCGATACGCAGCAATTTGACATCAAACTTGACCGCCACATCAGGCCCGATATCGGGGGGCAGACCACGCAGTCCGAAAGCAAACTTTGGCGGTGCATAGACTTGCCACCGAGCGCCGACCACCATCCGCGGCAGGACCTCCTTCCAGGCCCCCAGAGCTCTCTTTACCTCAATCGTTATCGGCTTGCCTTTGGCGTAGCTGCTGGCGACCTCGCGCCCACCGGCCAGGGAAATACGATAATGCATGGTGACCTTGGAATTGAGCGTCGGGTGTGTACGACCCGTACCGCGCTCAAGAACCCGGTACTGAATCCCATTCGGCAATGTGACGATCCCTGGTTTGGTCTTGTTGGTGGCTAGAAAAGCATCGCTCTTCTGCAAATTCTTGGCTGCCAAGCGTCTAAATTTGACCTCCGACTTCTCACGAATACGCCGTTGTAGGCTGACCAACTGGTTGCGCATATCCCTGATCGAAACAGTCGGCTTTTTTCTGGCATAGGCCTCATCAAGACCGCGAATCACGCGTTTTAAATCTACCTTTTCCCCAAATACACTTTTCCATACGGCAAGACGGTTACCCACCTGATAGCCCAGCGCATAGGACAACTGGCTCTTGTTGACGGGCACCGTCGGCGGAGCCTTGACTGCATTGGTCCTGGCGGGAGGAGTTGCCCTGGGTGTTGGAGCCTGGGCGAAAACTGCAGGTGCAAACGCGGCAAATGCTACGAAGACGTAGCGGTTGAGCTTGGACATACGCTAACTTCTCCTGAAAACGAGTGGCCAGACAACTTGGCCTTTAAGCGTAGAGTCTAATCGTGACAAAAGGTTCCCGAGAACATCGTATTGTCGGCTATTTCTCTGGCCATCCGATTTCGGCAGCCGATCAGAATCCCGCCATATCTAACGATATGACTGGGAAGCGTGGGGTGTAACAAGGCTTTGCTTAGTTCCATCACGGATACCAATACCGGGCGACACCTCCACCCCAACCTTACCTCCGGGTACCTGAATGCCATCGCCAGCACTGTGAATTTTATACTCGCTGAGTAGCCCATACCGATCCAAACACTCTCAGCGACCGCGCAGAAACAATCGGTCAAGTTCGGCCATCGACAGCTGGGTCCAGGTCGGGCGACCATGATTACACTGTCCACTCCGTTCGGTACTCTCCATCTCCCGCAACAGCGCATTCATTTCTGCAAGCGCCAGCTGGCGACCGGCGCGCACCGAACCATGACAGGCGATGCTGGCGAGCAATGTATTTTCCTGCTCCTGCAAGCGACGGGAGTCACCGTGTTCAGCAAGTTCCGATAACACATCGACAGTGAGTCTGGCGATATCGGCCCCTTCCAGCAGGACTGGAATACGGCGAACCGTTACCTGCTCAGGACCACTACGGGAAATCTCCAAACCAAATCCAGCGAGTATGTCGGCATGTATTTCAGCGGCCTCCGCCTCGCGCAAGCTGACTGCCAGGCTCTGTGGTACCAGCAGCCATTGTGAGCGCAACCGGGAAGCATCCCGATCCGCTTTCATACGCTCATAAGTAATGCGCTCATGTGCCGCATGCATATCCACGAGCACCAGTCCCTGACTGTTTTCGGCAAGAATATACACATGGTGCAACTGCGCTATGGCATAGCCCAGCGGCGGCAGCGGTTCGCTCTTCTCGGGCTCGGCAACGGCTGGCGCATCCGGCTGAGAGTGGGAGGCTCCATTTAGTAAAATGCGATATGGGTCGCTGCCGCGCTCGTGCACCGCCAGTGGCATTACCCCCTGGCGGGGCGCTGAATAGGTGTGCATCGAGTGTGCCGGCCGATTCCCGGTAGCTACTACGCCCGGATGACCGACCGTCGTGGCAATGTCCTCAGGGGTACCGTCCCCGGCAGAGCTGCCGGCACGGGTTTCCAGCAAAGCCTCAGAAAGACTGCGGAACAAAAAGTCATGCACCAGGCGTTGCTCGCGAAAACGTACCTCACTCTTGGCTGGATGCACGTTGACATCCACGCCGGCTGGGTCCATTTCCAGAAACAACACATAGGCTGGATGACGGCCGTGAAACAGCACGTCGGTATAGGCCTGTCGTACGGCATGGGTAAGTACCCGGTCTCTTACCAATCGCCCATTAACAAAAAAATACTGCCGATCCGGCTGGCGGCGGGCACTACCAGGAAGACCGAGCCAACCATGCAAACACATGCCCGCTGCGTCCAGCCGCATACCCAGCGCACTGTTGGCAAACTCATCACCGAGCAAGGTGGCGATGCGCTGTCTGCGGCCATCCTCACCGCTGGCGGCATCCACCCGGCGTACCTCCCGCCCATTGTGCTGCAGCCGGAAACCGACCTCGGGGTGGGCAAGTGCTATCGACCGCAACCATTCATCGGCGTGAGCAAACTCGGTACGCTCGGCGCGCAAGAATTTGCGCCGCGCCGGAACGTTATAGAACAGATCACGTATTTCCACCGTGGTTCCCACTGGATGGGCATCCGGCAGTAGATCGCCCAACTTGCCGCCATCGACTTCGATCCGCGTCGCCTGGGGCGTATCCGAGCGTCGCGATACCATGGCAAAGCGCGATACGGAAGCGATGGATGCCAGCGCCTCGCCACGAAAACCCAGGGTCCCTACCCGCAATAGATCCTCGAACGAGGTGATCTTGCTGGTGGCGTGGGGAGCCACGGCAAGACGCAGCTCCGACTCGGAAATTCCGCAGCCGTCATCACGTACCCGGATCAGCCGCGCACCGCCCTGGTTCAGGGCTACCTCGATTCTGCCTGCTCCGGCATCGAGACTGTTCTCGACCAGTTCTTTGACCACTGAGAACGGTCGTTCTATGACTTCCCCGGCGGCAATCTGGTTAACGAGGTGAGCAGGTAGGGCGTGGATCGACATGACGACTTCCGTATGGCGATGGGCAAGCATAACGCCACGGCCACGGTGACCGGAACCGCCAGCCTTGTCCAACATGAAATGAGTCTGGGGTGAGCTGAAGTGGGATCGGGTTCCGTTCATGATCGGGCAATGCACCGACCGCCCATACCGGCCACTCAATGGGCTTAGCCCTAATCCCTCACTGAAGACCAGACAGAGGACAATCCCGTGCCCTTTCTTGTCATTCCCGCACAGGCGAATCCAGTGAAAAAAGCCATGGCCACGCAGTGGGCATACGATGATGGATTGGAAAATACCCCTCACCGGTAACGATCTGGGTCTCGCAGTAGGATGGACTCGGGTTTGAGGAGCACATTGACCATGCGCACTTGGCTGCTTGCATTCTTGCTACTTACCTCAGCATGGCCTATCCATGCCCAGCAGATCGCACTGTCGAAGTTGGCTGACGGGTTCAGCAAACCCCTGTTTCTGAGTGCCGCTCACGACGCAACCCAACAACTGTATGTCGTTGAGCAGGGCGGCCGGATTTACGCCATGGATAAGCGGGGTCGGCAACGCCATCTATTTCTGGATGTATCGCCCTGGATCACCACCGCCGGCTTCGAGCAAGGTCTGCTGGGCCTGGCCTTCCACCGCCACTATCGCGACAACGGTCGCTTGTTCGTGTATTACACCCGCCGAGCCGATGGGGCGGTTGTCGTCGCCGAATTTCATCGGGGTGCCGACGGTCGGGCTGACCCGGCTAGTCAGCGTATCGTGCTGGTTATTCCCGAGCCGGCCAGCAATCACAATGGTGGCATGCTGGCCTTCGGCCCGGATGGATATCTGTACCTGGGCCCCGGTGATGGCGGCAAGGGCGGTGACCCGTGGGGCAATGCGCAAAATCCTGGTGTGTTGCTCGGCAAACTTCTCCGGATCGATGTGGATCACGGTCGGCCTTACGCCATCCCTCCGGACAATCCCCTGGTAGGGCAAAGTGCTGCCCGCCCGGAAATCTGGGTGCTGGGCCTGCGCAATCCCTGGCGGTTTTCCTTCGACCGCCGTACCGGTGCACTGTGGATCGCCGATGTCGGCCAGAACCGCTGGGAGGAGATCGACTTTCAGCCCCCGGCTATAGGGGGCCGCAACTATGGCTGGAACCGGATGGAAGGCAACCATTGCTACCCCCCGGGTCGTACTTGCCAACAACAGGGTCTGACCCTGCCGGTCGCCGAGTACCCTCACACACTGGGCTGTTCTATCACCGGTGGCTATGTGCTACGTAGCCCTGCTCTGCCTACGCTGGCCGGAGTCTATGTGTTTGCAGACTATTGCAGTGGCCGGATTTGGGGCTTATGGCCCCAAGGCCAGGGAGCCGAGCGCATGCGTTTGTTATTGAAAACAGATTTACGTATCACTTCATTCGGTGAGGACACTCAAGGTAACGTCTATGTCGTGGATCAGCGCGGGGGTATCTATCGCATCATTGCCGGCACTCACCGTAAACGCTGAAGCGCCCGGATCGTCACCATTCAGTTGTTAGCGGTAAGCGGTGCTCCGAGCAGACCGGACACGCGACCCGAGCCAACATCAATCGTCCGCTCAGAGCTACTATCCAGCGCGGCAGTGCGCTCCCGCTTCTTCGCGGCCTGCAGGGCAAACCAGGTTCCGGGTGGCGGAGTGGTCTCGAAGTAGCTTTTAACCCCCACAAGTATGGCTCGGGCAAGCCGGTCTCGATAGCGACGTGATGCCAATAGACGGGCTTCACGTGGATTGTTAATGAAAGCGGTTTCGACCAGGATCGAAGGGACATCCGGGGATCGCAGCACCACGAAGTTGGCATGATCCACCCGCCGGTTATACAGCGGACCGATACGGCCCAGCGCACGCAAAACATCTGCGCCTACCTCACGACTGGCCTGCATGCTGGCCCCCTGGGAAAGATCCAGCAGCACCGCAGCCAGTGCGTGCGGTTTGTTGTCCAGGGATACGCCACCGATCAGATCTGAAGCGTTTTCGCTACGGGCCAACCAGCGCCCGGCCTCACTCTCCTTACCGCGCGTGGATAGCACCCAGACCGAGGCACCTCGGGCCCCACAATCATGGGGACAGGAATTGGCGTGGATCGAAATAAATAGATCCGCATGATCCTTACGGGCGATGGCATAGCGCTTCGGCAGGGACACATAATAATCACCCGTGCGTGTCAGCACGGCCCGCATCCCTGCTTGGGCATCAATCAATTTTGCCAGACGCTTACCAATCGCCAAGGTAACATTTTTCTCCAGCAGCCCATTCGGGCCGCGGGCCCCAGGGTCAATACCGCCATGGCCGGGATCAACTGCGACTACGACCTTGCGACCTCCTTGAGGTAAGTAGCGCAATGCCGAGGCAACCACCGGTCTAGCCTGACCATGCGGGTACAAATCCACCACCAGTCGGTAGCCACTCCGGCCGGAAGGTCGCAACATGAAACTCTTGGGCTGCACCGAACCGTGCAGGTCAAACACTACCCGCATGGTGGCACGATTGTGCCGGCCGGTACGCACATCTTTGAGGATACCGGCTCCGTTAGGGGCTCCAAAGCCATCCGCAAACCGGCTGCGGGGAAAATCCACAACCAGTCGATCGGGATTGGTAAGTTGGAAAATACGGTAAGCAACTGCTCCGGAAAGATCAAAAACCGCCCGTACCCTCTGTGTACTGGCATGCACGCGCAGTGACTCAATCTGCGTAAGAGGGCCATCGGCAGCTTGGGCAGGTACCGTTAGCACCAGCAAGGCAAACGCCAAAAGCAGTCGGATGTATCCCTTCATGGTTGGGATTGAAACCCAAGCCGAAGCAGATTGCAAGTTACTTTTCCTTTTGCAATCCGATACCTGTAGGTATTTCGTAATAATTTGCCTTAAGGATATGGCAAATCCTTTAGCCCAACCTCATCCCGTGCCACGAGCCCGGGCCGCCTTGTTGTCACTCGACCCGCCTTGAATGTTGGTCTCAAGATCCCAACGCCAGGAGTTTATCCAGCCAGGCTGCCGCCCGCGGAGTACGGGCCTCTAACACTGCCTGGCGACCCTTCCCAGAATGCTGCAGGCAGATAAGCAGGTCAGCTTTGGGCAACGCCCCTGAGCCCCGTTCCGGCCATTCAATAAGTACCAACGCAGCCGATTCATCCAGTGCATCCAACCCCAGCCACTCTAGCTCCTCCGGATCAGCAATCCGATACAAATCCAGGTGCCAGGCTGTACCCCACGGCAACGTATAGCTTTCGAGTAAGCTGTAGGTAGGACTTTTGATTCGCCCCGTTACCCCTAAAGTCTGTAGTAAGGCCCGGGCGAAACTAGTTTTACCCGTACCCAGATCACCCTGCAGGTAGATAACCCCAGCGTGCAAGATCCCGGCAAGCTGTTCGGCGAGCTTGGCGGTAACCTCAGGCCCGGCCAGAAATGCCGTATACCGTTCAGCCATGTCCTGTTCCATTCAGGCCCTGGCGTATCCACGGGAAAAGATCGCTACCCAGCAGACCGCGTTCCCCTCCTTGCCGTGCGGCCGCATCGGCGGCTCGAGCGTGCAGATTGACCCCCAGGCAGGCAGCATCCCAGGCCGTTAGGCGCTGGGCTCGCAAGGCGGCAATCAGCCCCGTCAACACATCACCCATACCCCCGGAGGCCATCCCCGGATTGCCTGCTACGCAGACGGCCATACGCCCATCCGTATGGGCCAGCAGAGTGCCGGCCCCTTTCAGTACTACTACTGCCTGGTAGCGTTCCGCCAGCGCTTGCACCGCCGCAAAGCGATCACCCTGGACCGCCGCAATACTTATCCCCAGCAGCCGCGCCGCTTCCCCGGGGTGAGGTGTCAATATCGTGCTGGGTGGTATCGGTAACTGAGTGCTGGCAAGAAGATTGAGCCCATCGGCATCCAGTACCATGGGCACTCCGGCAGTCAGAGCGGCGCGCCATTGCATCGTTCCCCATTGCCCCTGACCCAAACCGGGACCCACCGCCAAAATTGTGGCCCGTTGGCTCAGTCTCAGCAGGGCTTCCTGGTCTTCGGCCGCGTGCACCATCAGCTCAGGACGAGCCGTAACCAAGGCAGCGACATGGGCCTTTCGGGTCGCCACACTGACCCGCCCGGCCCCGGCACGCAAGGCTGCTTCACCACACAACCGTGCGGCCCCGGCAAATCCCAGTTCCCCACCCACGACCAGCACATGACCAAAATGTCCCTTGTGGGCATCGCGAGCCCGCGGCGGTAGGGAAACCAAGCCCGTCAACAGCCGCGCCGACACCACACCATGGCGGAAATGCCGGGCTGGAATACCCAGGTCATGCAGCTCCGCCACCCCCCGCAGTTCCGGTCCCTGGCCGCTGAAAAGCCCGCGCTTCCAGGCCACAAAGCTTACCGTGTGCGCCGCATGCACGGCCGGGCCCGGCGCAGCGCCGGAATCGGCATCCAAACCTGAAGGGACATCCAGCGCCAGTACCTTGCCAGCATGGCCCTGCAAGCTGGCGATCCAGGCAGCAGCCTGACCCTGTGGCGCGCGCCGCAATCCGGTGCCGAACAAGGCATCTACAATAACCTGTGCCGAGGCCCAGTCCGCCTCATCGACCTCTGTACTTACCGTAACGCCAGCAGCGCAAGCAAGGTGGCGGGCCTGGGCGGCATCGCCACGGGCTTGTCCACCCAACTCGGCAACATGCACGTCCAGGCCGAACCTTTTCGCCTCGCGAGCCAACAACCAACCATCGCCACCATTATTACCGGGCCCAGCCAGCACCAACACACGCCGGGCCTCAGGCCAGCACCGGCGTAGGGCCGCAAAGCCTGCGCACGCTGCCCGCCCCATCAACTCGATTCCAGGGATACCGGCGGCGATGGCGGCCTGATCGAAAACACGCACGTCCTCGGCGCGGTACAGTGCGGTGTTCAGCTGCAAATCATCCATGCGATGATTATACGTAGCACCACCCACAAAACCTATGCACAGCGCAACCCATCTCACCAGCCTGGTCCAAGATATCCGCCTCTGGGCGCTTGAGCTGGGATTCAGTGCTACCGGTATTGCCGGTATCGAACTGGACGAGGACGAACAACACCTGCGTGGCTGGCTCACCCAGGGACTGCATGGCGAGATGGAATACATGGCTCGTCACGGTACCCGGCGCAGCCGCCCAGCCGAACTCGAACCCGGGACCCTGCGGGTCATCAGCGTACGTATGGACTATTGGCCGCAGACCGCTACTGACCCCTGGGTAGTTTTGCAGGATGCCCAACGCGCCTATATCACCCGCTACGCGCTCGGCCGCGATTACCACGGTTTGATCCGCAAACGCCTGCAGAAGCTTGCCGATCGTATTGCCGCCCGGATCGGGCCTTTCGGCTACCGTGCCTTTGCCGACTCGGCACCGGTGCTGGAAAAGGCTCTGGCCCGCAAGGCCGGGCTCGGCTGGATCGGCAAACATACGCTGCTGCTGGACCGCGATGCCGGATCGTATTTCTTTCTTGGTGAGCTGTACACGGATCTGCCACTACCGATCGACACCCCCCGTAGCGCCCACTGTGGCAGTTGTACACGCTGTATCGACGTCTGCCCGACCCAGGCCATTCTCGGTCCGCAACGTCTCGATGCGCGCCGCTGCATCGCCTATCTCACCATCGAACAGCGGGGGGCGATACCTGTGGAACTACGTCGGCCGATGGGTAACCGTGTCTTCGGCTGTGATGATTGCCAACTGGTCTGCCCTTGGAATCGCTATGCCAAGGTCACTCGGATTGCTGATTTTGCACCCCGTCATAATCTCGACCACGCCAGCCTGCTGGATTTGTTCGCCTGGAGCGAAGAACAGTTTCTACAGCGCACCGCTGGCATGGCCCTGCGTCGAACCGGTTACCTAGGCTGGCTGCGCAACCTGGCCGTCGGCCTGGGCAATGCACCCTATGACCCACGTATTATTCAGGCCTTACGCGGGCGCCTGGATCACCCTTCGGCGCTGGTACGTGAACACGTGAGCTGGGCTTGGGCCGAACAGCAAGTCAAACACCTTACCCCCAGCATTGCTGCAGCCCCCGGATCGACACTCAAGGGAACCTCTCAAAACCGTCACAAGCGGGCCGAGTGCAAGGCGTCGCGGAGTGAGCAACGAGACCTATCAAGTGGATAGGCGAGGAGCGAACAAGCACCCGACACCGCAAGCGGTTCGTACAGTAGGCTTTTAGAGGTTCCCTCAAGTCGACGTCGGGACCAGATACTGCACGCTGAAATACTGCGCCGGGTCCAGCCACACATGCTCTACTTTCAAACCCGCCTCGGCAGCCAAGCTGGCAAAACCCTGGCTTGAATACTTGTAGCTGTATTCAACCAACAGGGCTTCATCGGCTGCGAAAGAAAACGTTTCACCGTCGAGGTGCACCTTTTGCTCGACCGTGCTGACGATGTAGGTCTCGATGCGCCCCGCCAGAGCATTGTAATGGGCGTAGTGCCGAAACTGGCCGGGATGAAAATCAGCGCCAAGCTCACGGTTAAAATGTGCCAGCATATTCAGGGTAAACGCTGCCGTGACTCCTGCCGCATCATTGTAGGCCGCTTCAAGCAGGCTGGAATCCTTTTTTAAATCGATACCGATCAAGGCGCCGCCATGGCAACCCATAATATCCCGCATCTGGCGCAGCAGCCGCAGTGCGTGGTTTGATTCGAAATTACCCAGGGTCGAACCCGGAAAATAGACGACCGTACGGCGCGCCGGAATTCTGGATAGCGGAGTTTGAAAAGTCTGGGTGAAATCAGCACAAACTGGCAGCATATCCAACCTCGGGAAGTCCTTGGCCAGACCCGCCACGCTGTCGAGTAGGGCGGTATGGGAAATCTCTACGGGAACATAGGCAACGGGGGCCTGCAGCGCTTCCAGCAATAACCGGGTCTTCTGTCCGCTACCGCTTCCAAACTCCATGAGCAACACCTCGGAACCCAGGCAGTCAGCCATGGCCCCGACATGCTCACGCATGATCGTCAATTCGCTCCGGGTAAGGTAATACTCAGGCTGTTCACAGATACGCTCGAACAGTTTCGAGCCTTCGCTATCGTAAAAATATTTGGATGACAGCCGTTTGGGCTGACGCGATAGTCCCTGACAGACATCGTCAAGAAACTCGCTGGTTTCAGGTCGGCTGTCCAGCAAGAGCGTCGGCTGGGCTTGGGCGCTCATAGGTCTTTCGCCAAGCGTAATCCTGAAAACTGCCAACGGTCCGGGGGATAGAAGAAGTTGCGGTAGGTAGCCCGGATATGGTCGCCAGGGGTGACGCAGGAACCCCCACGCAGCACCCATTGGCCACACATGAACTTGCCGTTGTATTCGCCGATAGCCCCCGGCGGCGGCCGGAAACCCGGATAGTTGACGTAGGCACTGGAGGTCCATTCCCAGACATCACCAAACATTTGCTGTACACCCGCCTCCGGTGCAGTCGAGCACGGATGCAAGCGACCGGATTCCTGGAAATTACCAGAGCAGTTATCGAGCCCGACCGCCATACTTTCCCATTCGGCTTCGGTAGCCAGACGGGCCCCGGCCCAACGGGCAAACGCGTCGGCCTCGAAGTAACTGATATGGCATACCGGTAAATGTGCGCCTAGATCACGCCGCCCGGCCAGGGTGAACTCCGATTGCAGATCATCCGCCCAATACAGCGGATGCTGCCATCCCTGCTCTTGAAGCCGATGCCAGCCTGCGGACAGCCACAACAGGGAATTATGGTATCCACCATCGTCAATGAATTCGCGATATTCAGCATTGCTTATCAAGCGCTGTCCCAACGCGTGGGCTTGCAGCCACTGCGTGTGCCTCAAACCCTCATTGTCGAAAGCAAAACCATCTCCGGCATGGCCAATCTCGACAGCACCCTGACGACCGGGAATAAATTTCAATTCGTTGGCCATCCCCTCGGCAAACTCGGGCAGGGATTCATCGAAAGCGGGTTCAAGCGGATTCAATGAGAACAGGTGCTTGATATCGGTCAGCAACAACTCCTGATGCTGTTGTTCGTGATGCAAACCAAGAATGGTCAGCTTGACCCGCTCCGGGTCATCCATGCCGATCAGTAAGGTCTGCATGCGTGCGTCGACCTGGGCGCGATAATCGACTAACTCATCCCAGCCCGGACGGGTAAACATGCCGCGCATAGGGCGCGAATGTATCGGGCCAACCGATTCATAATAGGAATTAAAAAGAAAGGCCCAAGCGGGATGGATCGGCTGATAGTCAGGGTCCTGTCCAAGCAGAAACTGCTCGAAAAACCAGGTGGTATGCGCCAGATGCCACTTGGTTGGACTGGCATCGGGCATGGATTGTACGACGGTGTCCTCAGGCCTTAACGTGCGGCACAACGCCAAGGTTTGCCGACGGATTCGATAAAAACGATCGCTCAGTGTTTCATTCGACCCGATTGACGTATCGGATTCCGGTATGAAGGTCATAAAATGGAGGTTCGCCAAGGGTCATGCGGTATTAGACTTGGTAGAAACCATAGCAGACCCACACCGGCTTATGCCACCTGCCAGGACATACCCCGCCCGTCATGCTGCAAGCTCAGGCTTGATCCGGACCGCGACAACGGATGCGACATAGAACCCCGTGCGGTCGGTTTATAGCGGTACCCTTAGGAAGAAAGGAGTGTAACTATTCACCCAGACTGCGAGGTCGCTGTGCATAGGGCAATTGGTCAGGTGGCAAGCCGGAGCGGGTACGGTCGATCCAACGCTGCACAAGCTTGGCCAGCACCGCCATGGGCAAGCTGCCCTGGCCCAAGACCACATCATTGAAATCACGCAGCGAGTATTTGGCACCCAGTTGTGTTTTAGCCTGTTGTCGAAGTTTCAGGATCTCCAGCTCTCCTACCATGTAGGACAGGGCCTGGCCGGGCCAAGCTATGTAGCGGTCGACCTCGTTACGGATGTTTTCATCTGACAGCGCCGTGTTGTCCTGCATATAGCGAATGGCCCGAGCCCGACTCCAACCGTCGGCATGTAATCCGGTATCGACGACCAGACGCACTGCTCGCCACATCTGATAATTCAGATAACCGAACTTGGAATACGGGTTGCCATAGAGTCCCAATTCATTACACAGCCGTTCGGCATAGAGTGCCCAGCCCTCACCATAGGCGTTGTAGTAAGCAAAGCGTCGAAAGGCCGGCAGATGAACTCGCTGCATAGCAACAGGAATCTGCAACTGGTGGCCGGGACGACCTTCGTGACACATCAACACCTGGATGTCGTACTTCGGTCGCGAAGCCGGCTTATACAAATTTACGCCGACGTAACCAGCTACCATGCCATCTCCTGAAGGTGGCACCGAATAGGCCGGGTAGGTATTGGGAGCCAGGGCTTTGGGAATTGCACGCACGCCATACGGAACCCGTGGCAATAACCAGGTCCCGGCTATCTGCACCAAATACGGATCGACGCGCTTGGCCGCCGCCCGATAGGCCTCAAGCAGGGCCTTAGGTTTACTGTAATAAAATTTTGGATCAGTACGCAGATACTGGAGAAAACTACGGTAGCTGCCGCGATAGCCTAGCTTGTGAAACAGCTTGCGCATTTGCCTACGTATGCCGGCAACCTGACGCAACCCCAAGGCATGTACCTGAGCAGGAGTCATATCGGTGGTGGTAAAATGACGCACTAGATAGGAATAGTATGCACGCCCTTTCGGTAAGGCCGATACTCCAACAGCCGAACG
>QILI01000075.1 GCA_003233305.1 Mizugakiibacter sp. | reverse complement strand
TGAGTTTCCTCAACGATAGACAATAGCGGGATCCCCACCTGCAGGCAGGTGAGAAGGCCACGCATCAACCCGCTTTTTTCAAAGGACTGGCGGCCGCTTCGGTAATCTGTGGCTGCAGCCATGGCATGCGCGCCCGCAACTTGGCACCAACCTGCTCAATGGGATGTTCAAGATCAGCCTGTTTGAGCCGCTGGTAGTTCGGCAGACCCGCCTTATATTCGGCGATCCAGTTCCTGGCGAAGGTGCCGTCCTGAATCTCCCCAAGCACCTCCTTCATGCGGACTTTGGTAGCGGCATCGATGATCCGTGGGCCACTGACAAAATCGCCATACTGGGCGGTCTCAGAGACAAACTGCAGCATCTTCGACAGACCGCCCTCATAAAACAGGTCGACGATCAGCTTTAGCTCGTGCATAACCTCGTAATAGGCGATTTCCGGCTGATAGCCCGCCTCAACCAGGGTCTCGAAACCTTTCAGCACCAGCTCGCTGGCCCCGCCGCACAATACCGCCTGTTCACCAAACAGATCAGTCTCGGTTTCTTCCTTGAAGTCGGTGGCGATAAGCATCGCCCGGCCCCCGCCAATACCGTCGGCATAGGCCTTGGTTTTGGCCTCCGCCTCACCGCTTACATCCTGGTGCACCGCCCAGATGCAGGGTACGCCACGGCCCCGCTGATATTCACTGCGGACCAGTGCACCGGGCCCCTTGGGCGCGACCATGATGACGTCGATATCCGCACGCGGCTTGATCTGTTTGAAGTGTATGTTGAAACCATGGGCAAACAGCAGCGCAGCGCCCGGCTTGAGATTTGGTTCAATCGACTCGCTGTAGAGCGTGGGCTGAACCATGTCAGGGGTCAGCACGGCGACCAGATCGGCACCACGAACAGCCTCAGCCGGCTCCACTACCCGCAGGCCATCGGCGACAGCCTGCGGCCAGGTCGGTCCATTGGGACGCAGGCCCACCACCACATCAAGACCGGAGTCATGCAGGTTGAGAGCGTGAGCGCGACCCTGGCTGCCATAGCCGAGCACGGCAATACGGGCATTGACAAGGGGATTAGGATGGGTATTGGTGTTCATGCAGTAACTCCTAGCTCAACATGGGTGGATAAAAGTGCGGTGATCGGGACAACGCCATCGCAGTGGGTCAAAACAGGGTTGGAAATAGCGTGAGTCGGGGTGATCTGTAATTCCTCTAACAGCGCTCTGGCTTTCATACGGTCACCTGCTGCGGAGCGTCGGCAGAGCTGGCCGCATAGACCGGCGTCAGCCAGCCCCAACGATCCTCGGTACGGCCATCGAACAGACCAAAAAAGGCCTGCTGCAGGGCGCGGGTAATCGGACCCGGTTTTCCGGCCCCGATGTCCTTGCGATCGACGCTACGTACCGGAGTGATTTCGGCGGCGGTACCGGCCATAAAGAGTTCGTCGGCGCTATACAGTGCCTCGCGCGGCAGATCGCGCTCCTCTACTGTCAGGCCCAGATCTGCCGCCAGGGTAATCACCGTATCGCGGGTGATACCGGCCAGGATGCCGGCGCTGGTCGGCGGGGTGAGCAGCTTGCCGGACTTGACCAGAAACAGGTTCTCGCCGGCACCTTCACTAAGCAAACCGTTGCTACCCAAGGCGATACCTTCGTCATAACCGTTACGCTGCGCCTCAAGCGCAATCAGCTGACTCGACAGGTAATTGCCACCTGCCTTGGCCCAGCTTGGTACGGTATTGGGTGCCGGGCGGTTCCACGAGGCCACGCAGACATCCGCACCATGTTCAATCGCTTCACCCAGGTAGGCCCCCCAATCCAGCGCCATAATCGCCACATCCACCGGGGCGTTGGCACCGGGAATGATACCCAAGCCGCCCGCCCCGCGGAACACGATCGGGCGCACATAGGCCGAACGCATCTGGTTGACGCGGATCAACTCCAGACAGGCGGCATGAATGGTCTCTTCGCTATAGCCGATCTCGATTTCGTAAACCCTGGCCGATTCAAACAGGCGCTGGGTATGCTCGGCAAGACGAAAGTAGGCCGGGCCACGAGGCGTGGTATAGACGCGCTCACCCTCGAATACCGATGAGCCGTAATGCAAGGCATGGGTACTGACGTGAACGGTGGCTTCAGCCCAGGGTTTGATCTGACCGTTGTGCCACAGAAAAACGGTGCTCATGAAGGACTCCTTGGAATTACAGATTGATGGCCGCGACTGGCGCATGGGCCGAGGCCTGGCGCTCAATGCGGTTGATGATGACCAGCGCCGCCAGGGCGGTCGCTTCGACGATGTCGGTACTGATCCCCTGGCCGCACCAATCGTGTTGGCCGTAATGGGCAGTGAGCTGGGCCTGGCCTTGCGCATCACCGCCCTCGCTGACCGAACGCACGTTGAAGTCGGTCCACTGCAAATCTCGGTGGCTGGCCCGTTCGATCGCCCGCAGTACCGCATCCACCGGGCCGTCGCCATTTGCTACCCCGTTCGTTTCCTGTCCATCCTCGTGAAGAAGGCGGATCGAAGCCGACGCACTACCACCCAGATGAGTGGCAGAATTCAGTTGCACGATCCGCCATGGGCCGGTCGCATCGGGATCCTGGCCGAGTGCGATCGCCTCCAGATCCGCGTCGTGGATTTCACGCTTCTTGTCGGCCAGCACCTTGAACTGGGCAAAAACCGCATCCAGTGCCGGGCCATCCGGCGTATATCCCAGCGCCTGCAGACGCTGACGCAGGGCCGCGCGACCGGAATGCTTGCCCAGCACCAGCCGGGTCTTGGCGATGCCCACATCCTGCGGCAACATGATTTCGTAGGTGCCGCGGTGCTTGAGCATGCCATGCTGGTGGATACCCGCCTCGTGGGCAAAAGCATTTTCACCAACAATCGCCTTGTTGCGTGGCACGGCCTGACCGGTCAGCTGGGTCAGCAGACGCGAGCTGGGAAACAGCTTGCGGGTGTTGATATGCGTGGCCACGCCGAAATGCGGAGCGCGTACCTTCAGGGCCATCACGATCTCCTCCAGCGCAGCATTGCCGGCACGTTCGCCGATGCCGTTGATGGTGCATTCGATCTGCCTGGCGCCGGCACTCACCGCAGCCAGGCTGTTGGCCACAGCCATGCCCAGATCGTCATGGCAATGGGCGGAAAAGATCACCTGATCCGCCTCCCGCACATGCTGGCGAAGATAGGTGAACAGGCTGAGCATTTCGGCCGGGGTGGTGTAGCCGACCGTATCCTGGGCATTCAGAGTGGTGGCTCCGGCAGCGACCGCAGCATTGAATACCTCGATCAGAAACTCCGGTTCGGTACGCAAGGCATCCTCAGCGGAAAATTCCACTTCGTGACATAGCCCGCAGGCACGTTCCACGGCACTCGCCGTGGCGTCCACAACCTGGGCCTTGCTCATGCCGAGTTTATGCTCACGGTGCAGAGGACTGGTCGAAATAAATACATGAATCCGGGCATGCCGGGCCATTTGCAGAGCCCGCCCGGCGCTGTCGATGTCATCGGCCTGGCAACGGGCCAGAGCGCAGACTGTGGTGGACGTGAGCGTTTTGGCAATCTCGGCCACCGCCGCAAAGTCATCCGGGGAAGCCTGTGGAAAACCGGCTTCGAGGATGTCCACACCAAGCGCCTCCAGCGCCTGTGCCATCCGCAGCTTGGCGCGGCGGTTCATGGAAAAACCGGGGGCCTGCTCACCATCACGCAAGGTGGTATCAAAGATGCGTACGTGCCCGGAGGCCGCGCTACTACGGCTGGATACTGGACTTATTGGATCTGATTCGGAATTCATTGTGGGGTTCCGTTGCGATGAGCCGAAGGCAACAAAAAACCCCGCGCCGTTGCCGGTGCGGGGTTTTTTGAGAGTCTTCAGGTTATTTTCTATTGACCTGGATACCTGCCCTCAACCCGCACCTCCGCTGGTAATGAGACGTACGAGTACAAGGACAAGCGTGCCGCGAACCGGCAACACGTCAGGAGCCGTCAGGAGACGGTTCACACTGACTTGGTGACGGGAGTTGCTGCGTTGCGACATAGTTCGAACCTAAACCATCTGTTCCCCAACTGTCAACTACTTTTTCTCACTCCCTACTTTTAACAACGAAAATCTTCCAGAAAGACTGCTATCCAGATGAAAAAACTGTCTTCGATTAACGCGCAGTTACGCCGCATACGGGAGTACTGGAAAGCACCTAGAAAGATCGTAGCGAGCGGGACACTCGCACTCAAGAATGTGTTGCACACGTGGCCGACGCGAAGAAGGCGCTTAACGGTTACCTCGACGCCTACGACAAAATCCCCAAGCCCTTTGTCACGACGTTATCATTGATTAATGGAAACGAATAATTGCTCCCACGGGTCTTGGCCAACCTTATACTTAAGCATCATGCATCGCAGTCAATTTTACTAACCTTGTACTTCATGCCGCGCGCGCACAATCATTACTGCTACGACTCGATTGCAGCTCCGCCCCGGTCAGCGGCGCCTGTCCAAACCACGACAGTCGCGGTGCGAGGGATGCCACCTCGCCAAGAATCAGCAACGCCGGTGAACGGAGTGCATAAGCCTGAGTACAGGTAGCCAGTTCATCCAGCCTTCCTGTCACGACACGTTGTTGCGAGCGCGAGCCGTTTTCAACTACTGCAAAAGGTGTGTCTGCCGCACGCCCGTGTTCGAGCAACCGGGTCTGCAGGGTCTTGATCTCAGCCACCCCCATGTAGACCGCCAGAGTCTGCCGCTCCCGCGCCAACGCCGGCCAATCAAGCGTGTCCAGCGAATCGCGGCAATGGGCAGTGATGAAATGTACCGATCGGGAATGATCACGGTGGGTCAGCGGCACACCGGCATAAGCGGCACAAGCGATCGCTGCGGTAATACCGGGGACAACCTCGTAACAAATATTGTGAGCACGCAGAAACTCCAGCTCTTCACCGCCCCGACCAAATACGAACGGATCGCCGCCTTTGAGCCGTATCACCTTCTTTCCCGAAGTTACCAGGTCCAGAATCAGTGCATGGATACGCTCCTGTGTGATCTGGTGCCCACCGACCCGCTTACCCACATCGATGCGCTCGGCATCACGGCGGGCCAGATCGAGTACTTCGGAACTCACCAATCGGTCATGCAAAATCACATCGGCTTCATTCATGGCCCTTAGCGCCCGCAAAGTCAGCAGTCCGGGATCACCGGGCCCTGCTCCAACCAGGACCACAGACCCATTTTGGGTGAAACCATCTGCATGCAGCAGCTTTACGGCAGCTCGCCGAGCATCTCCAATTCGTTTCTTGCGTACCAACATCGCAACCGGCCCATGCAATAACAGCTCATAAAAGCTCCGGCGCGCATGAAGGTCTGGGAAGCGATCACGAATTGACCGGCGCAGACCTGAACACAGTTCTGCCATCATCCCCCAGGACTCATCAAGCATGGATTCCAACCGTTCACGTACCATACGCGCCAGCATCGGGGCGGTTCCACCACTGGAAATGGCCACGATGAGTGGAGATCGGTCGACGATTGCCGGAAAATGGAAGGTGGACAGTACCGCGTCATCCACCACATTGATGAAGACCCGTCGCTCACCAGCCAACTTCGCCAAATACCGATTGAAAGCAGGATCCGAGCTCGCGGCCACAATCAGCCACATCGAATTCAGCCAAGCCTCCTGGAACGCCCCGTCACGATAATCGATACGCTTCTCCGAACGCCACCGCTCCAGTTGGGGAGAAAGCAACGGGGCATGAATCACCACCTTCACCCCATACCCGAGCAGCAAGGCAATTTTGCGTTCGGCCACCGTGCCGCCACCTAGTACCAGAACGGTGCGACCGGACAGATCGGCAAATAGTGGCAACAGACTCATGACGCCGGTGAACGATGAAGGTATCCCAAGGCTAGAACCCGTACACGAGTACTCCAAATGATTTTCGGAACTGGCTATATCACCCATTATCATTAGCAGACATGGTCATATTATTTCTTTATTGACAATATGGGCGTTTACACGTATAGACGTATAGACATGTCTGATACAAACCCCTCCAAAACAAGAACTCATCTCACCCCGGCGGGCTCTGTCCACTGGATAACGGAGGGGTGGGAAGAACACTCACACAAAGCGTGTCAGGACACGAATGAATCGCATCACACGCGATGTATGAACGGTCATTTGCAATACCCATCACTTCCCTATGATCGCCTGCAGATTGCCCGTCATGACACTCATTCAACTCCGTTATCTGGTCGCCATCGCTGACGCCAGTCTCAACATCACCCTGGCCTCGCAGCATGTTCACGCTACCCAGCCCGGCCTGAGCAAACAACTCAAAAAGCTTGAAGAAGAACTGGGTTTCCAGTTGTTTGTACGCAAGGGCAAGAGCCTCGTTTCGATCACCCATGCCGGCCAGCAGGTCATGGCCCGGGCTCGAAGGATTCTCGATGAAGCCGCTAACATTCGTTCCATCGCGGCCAATCTTCGTAACGAAGATCAAGGTGAACTACGCATCGCGACAACCCATACCCAGGCCCGTTTTGCGCTCCCCGAAGCCATCTCCGCGTTGAACATGCAGTACCCACTGGTCAGCGTGCACCTACAGCCTAGTGGGGACAGCGATGTCTTGGCACAACTCGAATCGGGCTGGGCGGATCTCGCCGTAGTCAGTACTGCCGGTGCTCCACCGCCTTTAGGTATAGCCTTACCCGCCTACCGTTGGAACCGGGTGGTTCTGGTACCGCACAAACACCCACTGACGGAGCGCAACCATGACCTCACCCTACAAAATCTTGCCAAGCTTCCACTGGTCAGTTACGAATCTTCGATGAAACCTGAATCTTCGCTACGCCACGCCTTCGAAGCCGCCGGGCTGTCTCTACAAATGGCTATGACTACTGGTGACGCCGACCTGATAAAAATTTATGTACGTGCCGGTCTGGGTATCGGCATACTCGCCGAAATGGCCATTCTCCCCAGTGATGCCGACCTGCACGCACTCTCCGCTGATCACCTGCTCCCACAATGCACGACCTGGATCGTACTGCGCCGGGAAACCGTAGTTCGCGAATACGTACTGGATTTTATCCATGCATTGGCACCGCATCTCGACCGTCATACTGTCATCCAAGCGCTGGCTGATCCTACTCCCAGAAGTTGGCCTGATACGCCACACTGGCGTGACCGTGCGATCCAACGCATTCCAGAACAGATGCAACGTTGACGCTAACGAATGGAAATTCAGCACTCCACTTGAGCACCACGGATGCTGATGACGCTGCCATATCATTGCTTAAAATCACTGATTTAAGGTCGTCCGTGCAGCCCGCACTCACGTTTAAGGCCAAAGAACCGGGTGTTTTCAATGTCCACTCCGTACTGCGCCGGTTGGGTCGTGTGGGTGTCGCCAATCGATACATACCCCTTTGCGCACAACGGATGACGAGGCAAGCCATGGTCCTCTAAATAATGCTCTACATCGACATCGGTCCAGTCTGCCAATGGATACCATTTCCACAAACCGTTGCTGAATTGCGCAAAGGGAATTGATGCGCGGCTACGGGACTGGCTTCGACGTAATCCGGCGAACCAGCTACCAACACCCAGCTCGGCGAGGGCTCGGTGCATTGGCGCTACCTTCCGTGCGTGATTATAGGCCTCAATCCCCGCTACTCCCTGCTCCCATTGGCTCCCGTGACGGGCCTCATGCCAAGCCGGTCCCGGAAATGCGGAATAAACCTTCAGATTGAGTGACAGCAGCTCAACCAACTGATCGATGAATCGGTAGGTCTCGGGAAACAGGTATCCGGTATCGATCAGGATCACGCGAATGTCCGCCTGCAACCGACTGACCAAATGCAACGACACAGCGGCCTGGGCACCGAAACTGGATGACAGCACATGCACCGCCGGCCCATTTTCCAGCACCCAGGCTACCAGCTCAGATGCGGAAAACCGCGCCAGCATGGCATTCAATTGTTTGGCCGCTCCTGGGTCAACCGCTGCCTCGGCGGGATCGCTGCAACTCATGCGTCCCGGACCTGTACTGATGCAGTGGCAACTCCGGATTCAATGAGATCGTTGCGTATCAGAAAATCTCCGAAACCCTCATCCTCATTACGTTCGATTGCGTAGCGACCCAACAGTGGATCGAGCACATCCAGCACAGTCTGCTCGTCAATGTTCTGCCGATATAGCCGGTTCAAGCGCTGACCCCGAAAATCAGCACCAAGGCGCAAATCGTAACGTCCGGGTCCACGTCCCACCAACGCGATCTCGGCAAGGTAGGGCCGTGAACAGCCGTTCGGGCATCCAGAAATTCGCAATAGAATCGGTGTATCAAGCAGCCCATGGTGCGCAAGCCGATCCTCCAACCGGGTCAGGATGGTCGGCAGATAACGCTCAGCTTCAGCCATAGCCAGCCCACAGGTTGGCAGGGCCACACAAGCCAATGCATGGCGGCGCACACCACTCTGTCTGAGATACCCGTCCAAACCATGATTGCGCACGATCGCATCGATGACCGTACGATTCTCTGCAGCAACGTTAGCAACAATAACGTTATGGTTGCAGGTAAGCCGAAAATCGCCCTGATGTACCCGGGCCAGTTCCCGCAAACCGCTCAATGTTCGTTGACCATCAACATCTGTCAGGCGACCGGCTGCGATGTGCAGGGTTAAATGCCACAATCCGTCATGACCTTCAATCCAGCCGTAACGGTCACCATTGTGTTCGAACCGGTACGGACGCTCCACAGCAAGCGTGTAGCCGAGCCGCTGTTCGAGTTCATCCTGAAATACCTGGAGTCCGCGACGCTCAATCGTGTATCTGAGCCGGGCATGCCGACGATCGGCACGATCACCCCAATCGCGTTGTACCCCGACCATGACTTCGGCCAGGGTTAGAACATCATCGACACCAACAAATCCGATCACCCTGGCAAGGCGCGGGTAGGTACTCGGATCATTGTGGGTCACCCCCATGCCCCCACCGACGGCCACATTGAATCCGATTAACACACCGCGTTCGATGATCGCGATCAAACCCAGATCCTGGGATAACACATCAATATCGTTGAGCGGTGGAATAGCCAGGCCGATCTTGAACTTCCTGGGCAGATAATGGGCTCCATACAGCGGCTCCGACTCCACTTCACCGACCCGCTTTTCACCGTCTAGCCAGATCTCGTGATAGGCCCGAGTGTGGGGGGTCAGATGTCTGGAAAGACGCTCTGCCCACGCATATACCAAGCCATGTGTCGCCGATTCAACGGGGTTGGCCGTACACACCACGGTACGCACTACATCACCGCAGGCCGCCATCGTCGTAACCAAAGCGTGATGGATGGCGGCAATGGTCGGTTTCAGTCGATTCTTGAGTATGCCGTGCCACTGCAACGTCTGTCGTGAGGTGATACGCAAGCTACCGTCAGCAAACTCCCGGGCCAGTCGGTCAAATTCAAGCCATTGTGCAGGGGTTACCACCCCCCCCGGAAGTCGCGCCCGGAGCATAAATGCGTGGGCCGGCTCAAGCTTCTGCTGACGCCGTTCTTCACGCAGATCACGATCATCCTGCAGGTAGCCACCATGGAATTTCAACAGACCCGCATCGGCGTCGCTGACGGCACCTGTCACCGGATCAGCCAGGCTATCGACAATGTTGCCACGCAGAAATCGACTGGCGAGCTTGATCTGCTCAAATTCGGAAAGATTGGAACTCATCTTAGTAAATATCCCGTGCGTAACGTCCCTGACGCATGAGGTCGGACAACCAGGCCCGGGCCTCATCAAGTGGTTGGGCACCATGGGTGGCCACGATCTCGATAAGAGCATTATGAACATCTGCAGCCATGCGCTTCGCATTACCGCAGACATACAGACAAGCCCCGTCACGAAGCCAGGCATACAGCTCTCTGCCCTGCTCACGCAGACGCTGCTGAACATGGATGCGCTCACATGTATCACGCGAGAATGCCAGGTCAAGGCGCTGCAGGACGCCACGTTGCAGCGCCGCCTGCCATTCGGCCTGATACAGGAAATCCTCCCGGAAATGACGATTACCGAAGATCAGCCAGTTGCGTCCACTGGCACCTGTCTGTTGCCGTTCTTGCAGGAATCCCCGGAATGGGGCCACGCCGGTACCCGGCCCTATCATGATTAGGTCACGCGACGGATCGGAGGGCAGTCGAAAACGTTCATTGGGTTCAATAAAAATTGCAACCGGTATATTGTCGCTGGCGGCAGCAAGAAAGGATGAGGCCGCACCCCAGTGCCGTTTGCCATACCTGATGTAATCCACAACCGCCACAGTCAGGTGAACTTCCTCACCTACTTCGTGCTGGCTTGAGGCAATCGAATACATACGTGGCTGCAATGGATGCAATGCTGCCACCAGCTGTTCAGCAGGCCACTCGACCGGATATCGACGCAGCAGGTCGATGGGTTGATCGTGCTCAAGGATCTGGGCAAATGCATCCCGCTGATCGGATTGTAGCAAGCAATTCAGTGTCTGGTGACGACCTCTCCCGGCATGCGCTTCGACCCAGGAGCGGTATGTCTTGGTAATATCCCGCTCACGACTGAGCCATTGCTCCAGCTGCAGCGTTCGCCCGCCCACAGTGACCATCTGAGCCCCATCCAGCCCCAGCGTTTCCAGCCATTGTTCAACCAGAGCGGGGGGATTGACCGGGCACACTCCCAACGCATCACCCGGACGGTAATGCAGACCGGAACCCTGCAGCGATAGCTCGATATGTCGAACCTCGCGTTCGCTATCTCGTGCCACAATGCGCTGGTTGGCCAGAACCGATGCGGTAAACGGTTGTCTGCGAGTCCATATGGGGGCCTGATTGGGGGTGGGTGACGGCATCAATCGCAACGTCGGTGTCGGTGCTGCACACCGCAGCGCTTCCGCCGCCTTGCTCAATACTTGCTCAACCCAGGGTTTCGCAACCTCTTCAGGTTCCACATCCGCCTCTCCAAGTTTATCCATACGGATCGCCCCCAGTTCGGTCAGACGGATGTCGATCTGCCGTCCAATAGCGCAAAACTGCGGATAACTGGAATCTCCCAGGCCCAGCACTGCAAAATGTAGATTGGGCAACTTGGGTACACGTCTGCCAGTGAGAAACTCGACCAGACCGCGCGCATCATCCGGTGGTTCAGCCTCCCCCTGGGTGCTGATCACCAGGATCAGATAACGCTCATTTGCAAGCTCGCGCAATGGGTAGGTATCGGCACGCAAAAGGCGCAAGGGAATACCGGCATGACTGCCGCGCTCAGCCATGTCTTCCGCAATACGCTTGGCATTACCGGTCTGACTTCCATAGATAATGGTCAACTGCGCGGTGGCAGCCTGCTCTTGGTGCAGCCCCCCCGAGGCAAGGTTAACTTTCGCCGACCCTGCCTGAGCAGCAATCCATGCGGCCAGCCAGTGCAGTTCAGCAGGTGGAAGACCGGCCACCAGTCGATGCAGTAAATCGAACTTCTCGGCAGCCAGTCCGGGTGCTGGAATCTGGGGAATAATAGCGCTCACTGCAGTTCCTGTGGACATCGGGATCTCTTACCTCCACAAAGCTATTGCTTCACCAAAACCGATGGAAAGGATTTGTCGGCATGTCTATATGCCAAAAACACCTGATTGCCATGCCGAGACCTGCCTACTCTTTCGGTCCCCCCTACTCCCGGTGGGCCAACACGATATTGACTCGCGTCCAAAATGCAGGGGTAGTGGTGGTTGGTACCGGAACAGTGGCCACTCTTAACGCTGATAACTGCAAAGGCCTCTACCTGAGTACCTGCCAACTGCAGCTCACTACAGACTCATTGCATATTCGACTGGGCTTCTCATAATCGGGATACACGACGGCTCCGACTGGAGGGCCTAAGGCCACAAGTTTTGAGTCCCACTGAAATAAAATTCTCCACCGGAATAAAGCTCCGAGGAGGTCTCCGGTCACTGCAACCGAATGCCAAACAAATAGGCCGGTACTGATTGTGATTATGTCGTTTGCATCACATTTGTAATGTAACTGTAATCATTTGGTAAGTTGTTGCGGGCTGATACCTAGTCTATGGTTTACTCAAGGGTCTGCTGGCAAGTGCCAGCGGCCCTTGCAAGCTTGGACAACTTTCAGCACATGGAGGGCGACCGCTCAATGCTTGTTGTCAGTGCTCAATACTTGGAAGCCATACGTATGTTTATCAAACTATTCCCCCGAACATCCAAAGGATTCTTGCTGGCCTCGGTGTTGACCTTGCCGGTTTTTCTCGCTGGGTGTCCTGCCGGCAACAACTTGACTCAAGCTCCGACCAGCAATCCCGGAATCCCTGCCGTATCCCGGGCAGTAACCACCATCGGACCGGTCAGCCAGATCAGTGGCGGTAGTGGTACAGGCTTTAGTCTGGTTGTCAATGGCACCCCCTACCTGGTGAGTAGTTCGACCCAGATTACGGTCAACCACAAAACGGCCACTTTCAGCGCACTCAAGCCGGGCGACATCGTCACTGTGCGCTCCAGCGCTTCGAGTTCCTCATCGTCCCGTGACGCCGACGCCATCGATTCCAACGCCGAGGTTCAAGGCCCCATCGCCTCCATCGATACCGCCACCAACGTCCTGGTGGTGCTAGGGCAAACCGTACACATCACCAACACGACCTTGTTCGACAAGAGCATCACGGGCCAGGCTCTGAGTGGGCTCAAGGTTGGCGATAGCATCGAGATCAGCGGCCAGTTCCAAGCCAATGGGAGCATTGTGGCCACCCGCATTGAATCTGCCACCCCAGGGCAGTATGAGGTCACAGGAACGGTCAGCAACGAAAATTCGGCGTCCTTCACATTCAATATCAACCCGCTCGTAGTGGATTATTCCCGGGCCACTACCATTCAGGGCTTCTCTTCTGGGGCCCCCGCCAATGGTGACCTTGTCGATGTACAGGGCACCACCCTCAACAGTGGCACCCTCGAAGCCACTCAGCTCAGCAATGCAACCAATGCTGCCAGCCAGAACAACAAGCAAGGCGACGATGTCAATGTGGAGGGAGTCATTTCAAAATTTGTCTCAATCACCCATTTCACAGTCGCTGGCCAGGCCATCACTACCAACTCAAGCACCAGCTACGAGAACGGGAGCAGTACCGATCTGGCGGCCAATGTGCAGATCCAGGTGGAAGGCCAACTCGATGCCAACGGCGTACTTGTCGCCCAGCAGATTGAGTTCCACTCCCAGCCCAAAGTGGAGATCTCCGCCTCTGTGGATTCGGTGAACACGACCCATAACACCCTGGTTGTCCTCGGCCTGACCGTGCATACCAATGCCTCTACCCGCATGGTCGATGACAGCAGCACAGATTTGCAGAGCTTCACTCTGGCTGACCTCCAGACGGGCGACTATGTAGACATCAGCTCCACCCAAGACAGTGCGGGAACCCTGACGGCCGTCAAACTCGAGCGTGAAAACGCCCATACGACCGTGCAACTCGATGCGACCGTCGACAGTGTCTCCAACCCCAACTTCACCATGCTGGGCCTCACCGTGAGTACTGACAGCAACACTCAGTTCGTAGGGACCAGCGCTACGAACTTTTTCAGTACTGCCAAGGGTAAGCAAGTTAATGTTCACGGCACCATGAACGGTACCGGCCTGACGGCCAGCAAAGTTGAATTCGACAACTGATAGGTCTTGAAGTATGCCCGGAGTGGGCCGTCAGCCAACAGGCTGTACGGCCCATTCTTTTACCGGCTTGAATTGGATGCAGCCATGCTGCGAATGACATGCCGGGCCGTAGGCACAGACCATTTAAACTCGCTAGCGCCTACAAAATGGGTGATTATTGTAGGGGCGTCCCCCTGTGTGCGACCGCTTGGGTCAATCCTGCAGGCGTAACCAGGAACCTTTTTAATCCGCAACGGTCTATGGCAACGGGCTTCCTGGATCGTCCATTTACCAAGCCCTATGAAACCGCAGTGAGGCATTTCGGGGGGATCGTATCCAATCCGATCAGCCTGGGATTTCCAGGTAGGTCAGCCATTCTCTCTCGATTCTTGTCACCCTAAAAAGAGTATTTTTCTACTTATCGGAAGCTTGCCATGTCCCCGTTCACGTTTCGCATTTCCCGCCGATCGATCCTGGTCTGGGCTCTGTTAGCCGGTCTACCGATATTGGCCAGTGCAGCACCTACCTCCCCATCCCCCTTCACACATCTGGCCTTTCGCAATCTCGGCCCGGCCGTGGCCGGCGGCCGAGTAAGCGCGGTGGCCTGCATCCCCTGCAATCCGCGTATTTTCTATGTCTGGGCAGCCAGTTGGGGGGTCTGGAAGACTACCGACGGCGGCCTGCATTTCAAGCCGATTTTTGGTAAGGAGGGCA
>QILI01000121.1 GCA_003233305.1 Mizugakiibacter sp. | reverse complement strand
GTTGCGAGCTGCGGATGTCGATATTTCCTTTGCGCCGGTCCTGGATCTGGCTCGCGGTAACCGGGCGATCGGCACCCGTGCCTTGCACTCGGATCCGGACATCGTGGCGGATCTGGGTCAAGCCTATGTACGTGGTATGCGCATGGCTGGCATGGCCGTGACTGTGAAGCATTTCCCCGGGCATGGCTCCGTGCTGGAAGACACCCATGTCGAAACAGCTTGCGATCCACGGCCTGTCGAGGCGCTATTCAATGAGGATCTTGAACCCTTCCGTGCCGCACTTGCCGCGGGGGCCGAAGCGGTGATGATGGCTCATGTGACCTATCCGGCTTTTGATCCACTGCCGGCAGGTTATTCTCAGCGCTGGATCGGTGAGGTTTTACGCGGCGAGTTGGGATTCACTGGTGCGGTCATCAGCGATGATGTCGGCATGAACGCGGCAGCCCAAGCGGGCGATGTGGCAGCACGCGTACAGCAGCATTTACAGGCTGGCTGTAATTTGGTGCTGGTGTGCAGCCCGGCGCTGGTTGATGAGGCGTTGCAGTCGCTCCGGGGCCGGATCGACAGTACCCGCGACTGGGTGAATGAGCTGCAGGGTGGGGTGGCCTCGACCTGGGACGAGCTCACAGATAATCCCCAATATACGAGGTTTGTCGAAAGACTGGCTGAGTTGGATCAGTACAAGGAATTGGAATGAAGCTACCGGAAAATCTGGATCAGGCATTGCGGTATGCCGAAAAACTCTACGGGCGCACCCAGATTGAAACGGCCATCAGCCGCATGGGGACCGAACTTGAGCGGCTGCTGGATGGTGAGCAGGCGGTATTTATCAGCGTCATGCAAGGGGCCGTGGTGTTTGCCGGGGCCTTGGCCTTGGCAATACGCAGCCCATTGGAGTTTGACTATGTGCATGCCACCCGATACCAGGGCAACACTACGGGCGGTGAGCTGCAATGGCGGCAGTCGCCGCAGATTTCCCTAGAGGGCCGGACGATCATTCTTGCCGATGATATTCTTGATGAGGGCCATACTCTGGTGGCCATCCGTGAATGGTGTCTGGCACATGGTGCCCGCCGGGTACTGATTGCCGTGCTCTGTATCAAACGACACGGACGCTGTGTACCGGGTCTGCAGGCCGACAGTATCGGTTTGGAGGTGCCGGATCGTTATGTATTCGGTTACGGCATGGATTTTCGGGAACAGGGCCGCAATTTGCCCGCCATCTACGCACTACCCCCTGATGGGCAATGAGTACGGACTCCATAGTTCTGGCGGTGATCGGTGGCACCGGTTTATATCGGCTGGACTAATTGTCAGGTCCCCTATGATTCCATAGCACCCAGGAGCTATGGAATCATAGGGGACCTGACAGTAAGTTTTTTAATGAGGCTACATTATGAAAGATGGGTTTGAGTTAAGGAAGTCTTCTGGAAAGGGAGAAGGTGTTTTCGCCTCCAAATTATTTAAGGTTAGTGACATAGTAATGGTTGGCGTCATTAGAGAAGCGCTGAATGGGAATCACTCTCACGCTTCGCAGATAGGCGAAAATGATTATGTACTTCACGCTGGATTAATAACTAAGGTTAATCATTCCTGTGACCCCAATTGTGGTATTAGAGTAAATGAAACTGGCGCACATGATTTTGTTGCAATAAAGGAAATTAGTGTTGATGAAGAAATAACTTTCGATTATGCAATGAGAAACTACATTATCGACCATTTTCCGTGGAAGTGCATGTGTGGCTCTAAGAGATGCCGTGGTAGGATTACAGGATGGAAAGATTTACCAGACGAAAGGAAGAAAGAGTATGAAGGCTTTGCGGCTCCTTATCTGCTTGAGTTGGATGCCAAGCATTCTTGCGAAAAAGTGTAGGGTATACGGAACAAAAAGCGAAAAAAGGGAATCAAAAAGAGGTCAGTTTTCGTATTGTAATATCCAGGTAGCCGATGTGGCCTAATACCCATGGCAAGTCCTATTCGCATTGAATTTTCTGGTGTCTTTCATCTCGTGACTTCATAAAGTGATCAATGCGAGGCGGTTTTTGAGGGAGACGAAGATTGCTTACTATTTCAGCGCACTGATGGGGGTCGTTGATAGATTCAATGGGCTGTGCCACGCCTATTTCTTGATTTCCTACCATTATCATCGACTGGTAGCCCCCATCCTGATCGGCACCGTTGTACTTTCTCGTTCTAAGATGGTTCCTGGCCAAACGTAGATCCGGGTAGAAATATGACCACATGGGACTCCACGAGTACGGACCCTATTGCCCTGGCGGTGATCGGTGGCACCGGGCTGTATAAGCTGGACTGGATCGACACGGTTCAACGTCAGTCTGTAGAGACTCCTTACGGTCAACCATCGTCGCCGCTAGTGTTCGGCCGCCTTGGTGATGTTCAAATTGTATTTCTGGCCCGCCATGGCGAGCATCATCAGCTGGCTCCGCATCAGGTCAACTACCGGGCTAATCTGTGGGCCCTGCATCAGGTGGGCGCGCAGCAGGTGCTGGGCATCAATTCAGTGGGTGGCATCCGTGCTGATCTCCGCCCCGGAACACTGGCTCTGCCAGAGCAGATTATTGATTACACCTGGGGGCGCAGCTCCAGCTTCGGTAAGGGCGCTGAGGGCGTGTTGCATGTGGATTTTACTAACCCATACAGCTCGGCCTTGCGCAGTCGGCTGTGCGCGGCGGCGGGTCAGGCGGGTGTCGATCTGGCCGAGGGTGGATGTTATGGGGCCACCCAGGGGCCGCGCCTTGAAACCCGGGCAGAAATCACCCGTTTGCGCCGCGACGGTTGTGATCTGGTGGGTATGACCGGAATGCCCGAGGCGGCTTTGGCGCGAGAGCTTGGTTTGGATTACGCCTGCCTGGCCATTGTGGCCAATTGGGCGGCAGGTTGTGATCCCGAACATCGCGAAATCACTTTTGCGGAGGTCCAGAGTATCGTTGTCGAGGTCTCCGCAGACATTCCCGGATTGCTCGCGGCTCTGTTGCGCGATTGAGCTTCGACCGTTACTAGCGGGAAGTTTCGTGACCCACGATGCAATATTGCCACTTGCGCTTTTTGCTGGTTCGTGAGAAAAATATAGATTGTGCAGGGGCCGTTAGCGGCGGGGGGATTCTTTGCAGCTTCGACCGGGCACGCACACCAGTCCAATGTTAGGGGTTTCACCATGCTTTTCGGTACGGTCAAGTGGTTCAATGATGCCAAGGGTTTTGGTTTTATCGCACCTGAAGATGGTAGTGAAGATGTGTTTGTTCACTACTCGGCGATCAATTCCAACGGATTTCGCTCGCTTCAGGAAGGTCAACGTGTGAGCTTCGAAGTTGTGCAGGGCCCCAAGGGTGCCCAGGCTTCGGGCGTCGCGATAGTGCCATAACGCTTTGAGAAAAAATGCTTTGTTCGCCCCACCTCTGTACGAGGTGGGGTTTTCTGTTAGGTTTCCTACAGATCAGGACAAAAACTGTAAGCGGGCGAGTTCTGCATACAACCCATCGCTTTGAAGTAGCTCTTCGTGGCGACCCTCGGCGATAATGTGGCCGACATCCATGACCACGATGCGATCCGCTCGCTGCACAGTTGCCAGGCGGTGGGCAATTACCAAGGTGGTGCGGTCCTGTTCCAGCCGGGCGAGAGCCGCCTGGATGGCCGCCTCCGATTGTGCATCCAGGCTGGATGTGGCCTCATCAAGCAGTAGCACCGGCGCATCTTTCAGCAGTGCCCGGGCGATTGCAATGCGCTGTTTTTGCCCACCTGAAAGGCGTACCCCACGTTCGCCCAGTGGCATCGCATAGCCCTGGGGCAGGGAGCGGATAAACTCTGCGGCTTCTGCCGCTGTTGCGGCGGCCTCAATCTCAGCCTGATTGGCCGTGATTCGGCCGAAGCGGATGTTGTCCGCCGCACTGGTGTGGAACAGAACCGGCTCTTGTGGCACCAGCGCCAGATGGCGCCGTAGTTCCAGTGGATCCCATTCGCGCAGGTCTGTACCATCCAGCAGGATGCGGCCATGCTGAGGGTCATAAAAACGTAGCAGCAAGTGCAAAACCGTACTCTTGCCGGCGCCGGATGGCCCAACCAGGGCGACCCTCTCGCCGGGTCGGATATGCAGGCTGAAGTTCATTAGGGACGGGGTGTCGGGTCGCGAGGGATAACAAAACTCGATGTTCTCGAAAACGATCTCGCCACGAACTCGCTGCGGGGTAGATTTTGGTGCAGTGGGGGTGACGATGACCGGCTGTTCGGTAAACAGCTCATCAATGCGACCCATGGCTCCTGCTGCGCGCAGGACTTCACCCCAGGTTTCGCCCAGGGCTGCTACCGCACCGGCGGCGAAGACCGCATACAGCACAAACTGGCCGAGAATGCCGACTGCCAGATTGCCGGCCACCACATCCCGGGCACCCGACCAGAGCACCAGGGTAATGGCTCCGAACACCAGCACGATGATGGTAGCGGTAAGCCCGGCTCGTATTCGGATGCGCTGTTGTGCCGTGTGCAGGGCTTGCTGGGCGGCAGCGTTGTAACGTTCGCTTTCAACCTGTTCACGGGTGTAGGCCTTGACCGTACTCACGGCATTGAGGGTCTCGTTGGCGATAGCCGCTGAATCTGCGATGCGGTCCTGATTGCTTCTCGATAGTCTTTGCAATTTTCGGCCAAACATGGCAATCGGCAGGATTACACCAGGGATAACAAGTGCTGTGAGACCCGCTAGGCGTGGACTCGTCCAGGTCATCAATACGGCCGATCCGAGCAGAGTTACCGCACTTCGTAAGGCTACCGAAACCCCGGAGCCGAGCATGTCCTGAACCACGGTCGTGTCGGTACCCAGTCGCGAGATCACTTCGCCGACCCGCAGCCTCTCGAAGAAGGCCACATCCTGGCCGATCAGGTGTGAGTACAAGCGTTGCCGCAAAGAGGTTACGGCGCGCTCGCCCAGCAGGGTGATGCAGAAGTATCGGCCTGAGGTGGCCAGGGCGAGTACCAGAGCGATCAGGAATAGCACCATGAAACTGCGATTCAGCGCGGCCCCGGCACCTTGGCTGAAGCCGTGATCGATGATCAAACGGACTCCATAAGGCAACGCCAGCGTGGCGCTTGAGGACAATGCCAGGAAAACCACCCAGCTGATGGCCAGGCCGCGGTGGGGGCGTACATAGGGCCACAACGAAAGCAGCGCCTTGGGACTGGCACGCTGGTGAGTAGGCGTGGACTGCTGGGATGTAGTCATGGTCGCGGTTGTCCAACTATCTTGGTGATGGCGCCGTTTCAGAGCTGTTATAAGGAGAAATAACCAGCTGGAAAGGGGGTGCTGAAGGGATCAACGAAAATCAGAACGGCAGTGTACGTGGCTCCTACAGATTGAGCCAGCATGTCAGTTTATAACCCGGGTTCAAGGGATGGACTGGGTGAATACAGGCAAACTGAACGGTCCAGTCACGGCAGATAGGAGTAGCACAAAAGTCCTTGACTTTATAGTCGGGTGTAGGGTCTATACTAGTCGAGTTCTAGCAGATGAGGATCAGATTATGGACGGAATGACGATCGGAGTTATCGCACGGCGTGAGGGACTTGCAGCAGAGACACTGCGTTATTACGAGCGCTTGGGGTTGATTGCACCCAATCGGCGTACGGCGTCCAATTATCGTTTGTACAACGAGGATGCTGCTCGCCGACTGCGTTTTATTCGACGCGCACAGGCTTTGGGCTTCAGTTTGAGTGAGATCGCCGAACTTCTCGCGCTACATCAGCATCCTGAAAAGGACATGGTTACTGTCAAGGATATGGCGCAAACCAAGATGGCCATTATTTGCAGCAAGATTGATGACTTGCAGCGTATGAAGCAGGGCTTGGAGTCGCTGTCGGAGTTATGTCCAGGTCACGGGCCGACAGCCGAGTGTCCGATTCTTGAAGCGCTACTCAAGGATGATGTCTAGCGGCTTGCTAGGAGCCCTGGAATCAATAACAAATACGGAGTCAACAGCATGAACCAGTTTGAAATTGCCATCGAGGGGATGACCTGTGCTTCGTGCAGCGCGCGAATCGAACGGGCCCTGAACAAGCTTGAGGGGGTCGAGTCCGTCGCGGTCAATCTTGCGACTGAGCGTGCTGAGCTTGGTTATGATCCAGAACGCCTTGCCCCCGAGACAATCGTCAAGACGATTACCGAAGCCGGTTACCAGCCGGTCACCCGGGAGGTGGAGCTGACTATTGAGGGCATGACCTGTGCCTCGTGTGTGGGGCGGGTAGAACGTGCCCTGCGTGGCTCCCCGGGCATCTTGGAGGCGACGGTTAATCTTGCTACGGAACACGCTACGGTTCGTTTTGTACCGGCCATGATCGATAGCGATGGTTTGCTCGCGGTTGTCGGCGATGCCGGGTATGTGGCCAAAGCTGTCGGTGATAATGATGATGCCGATGAATTGGCCCAGCACCAGCGGGTATTGCGCAGTATGCGCCGTGATGTACTGCTTGCCGCAGGTTTGACCGTGCCGATTCTGATACTTTCGATGGGTTCAACCTTCATCCCGTCGTTGCGTGATGCCTTGACCGTCTACAGCCCATTTCCACAGTTCTGGATATGGGTGGAGTTTGTGCTGGCCACGGTGGTTCTGTTCGGGCCCGGGCGGCGGTTCTTTCGACCCGGCTTGCTCGCCTATCGGCATCTCGCTCCAGATATGAATTCTTTGGTCGCAACCGGTACCGGCGCGGCCTGGGCCTACAGTACTGCCGTGCTGCTTATGCCGTCACTGTTTGCGGTGCAAGATAGACAGGTCTATTTCGACTCGGCTGCGGTCATTATTGCAGTCATACTGCTTGGCAAGTTCATGGAGGCACTGGCCAAGGGACGCACGTCGGCGGCCATCAAGAAACTCGCGGGTTTGCAGGTCAAGACCACCTTGCGGCTGAACGCCGCTGGGCAGGAAGAGGAAGTTTTGGTAGCGCAGCTACAGGTGGGCGATCAACTGGTGGTCAAGCCGGGTGAGCGGATTCCGGTTGATGGACGGGTTCGGGAGGGCAACGCCAATGTCGACGAGTCCATGCTGACCGGTGAGCCGCTAGCTGTTGCCAAGTCATCAGGAGACGATGTAGTCAGTGGCACGGTGAATCTGGACGGACGCCTGGTATTCGAGGCGACCTCGGTGGGGAAAGACACGGTTCTGGCGCAGATCATCACTCTGGTGGAACGCGCGCAGACCGGTAAACTGCCCATCCAGGGCCTTGCTGACCGGGTGGTACGGATCTTCAGCCCGGCGGTGCTGTTAATTGCGGTTCTGGCTTTTGTAGCCTGGATGATGCTGACCGGTGATGTCAGCACTGCATTGGTAGCTGCCGTAGCAGTACTGGTCGTCGCTTGCCCCTGTGCCATGGGTCTGGCTACCCCTTCCGCCATCATGGTGGGAACCGGGCGGGCGGCAGAACTGGGCGTTCTGTTTCGCAAGGGTGAGGCGTTGGAGCTCCTTTCACATGTCGACACGGTGCTGTTCGACAAGACCGGCACCCTGACTGAAGGACGACCCAGTGTGACTGAGATTGTCGCTCCCGATGAGGGTGATGTACTGCTTAGGGCGGCGGCTCTGGAGGCCGGATCGGAACATCCACTTGCCAAGGCCCTGGTTGATGCCGCCGAGGCAAGGAAGCTGGATCTGCCGGTAGTCGAGGATTTCCGGGCGGTGGTTGGATACGGTATCGAGGGCCGTATGGATGGGCGTATCTTCCGGGTTGGAGCACAGCGTTTCATGGATACCTTCAGGATTCCTGTTGCGGACTGGGTGGATCGTGCCCGCCGTCTGGAATCGGAGGGTCGGACGGTGGTCTATGTGGCGGCCGAAGAGCGGGTACTGGGCCTGATCGCTATTGCCGATTCGGTGAAAGATGAGGCAGCAAGAGTCGTCAAGGCATTGCAAGAGCGGAAACTGCATGTGGCGATGGTAACCGGTGATGCTCAGCGTACCGCCGAGGCTGTGGCCCGACGGCTGGGGATCGACGAGATCCATGCTGAAGTCCTGCCCCAGGGCAAGTCTGCAGTGGTTGAGGCGATGCAGAAGAATGGAAAAAAGGTGGTGTTCATCGGTGATGGCATCAATGATGCGCCGGCCCTGGCCCAAGCCGATGTGGGTATTGCCCTGGCCTCGGGGACCGATATCGCCATGGAAGCTGCTGATGTGACGTTGACCCATGGTCATCTTACTGGGGTGGTGACGTCACTCACGGCCGCTCGCAAGACACTCAGCAATATTCGTGGCAACCTGTTTTGGGCGTTTTTCTACAACATCCTGCTGATTCCTATTGCGGCCGGCCTGGCTGCACCGCTTGGGGTTCACCTCAATCCGATGCTTGCCGCGTTCGCAATGGGTCTATCCTCCATGTTCGTGCTTGGCAACAGTCTGCGACTCAGAAAACTACCTGACTTCAGAGTGGTTTCTTCCAGCCCATCGGTGGCGCCACCGGAGATTCCGGAGGCCATGCCCGCATCGGGCTTGAGTCCGGATTCCTCACGAGCTTCGTAGTTATTCCATACTCATGTAACCAGGAGATCACGATGTCTAACTATGCTTTTCACATCACCCACAAGGGTTCTTTCGAGGGGGTTGTTGAGGATACAACCGCCGCCCTGAAAGAAGAGGGGTTCGGAGTACTGACCGAAATCGATGTTGCGGCCACGTTGCAAGCCAAGCTGCAGATCGAACATCGTCCTTACCGGATACTGGGTGCTTGCAATCCCACACTTGCTCATCAGGCCCTGGAGGCCGACCCGGACATTGGTGCCTTGCTTCCCTGCAACGTGGTCGTACGAGAGGAAGGTGATGGCAGCGTAAGTGTCTTGTTTATGGACCCGGAGGCCGTATTGGGTTTGGTGGACAAGCCCGAGGTGACGGCCTTGGGTAGTCAGGTGCGAGAGCGTTTGCTACGGGTGGCGGATGCCCTGCGTGACTGATCGACTTTTTTAATCTTAATCAACGAGGAGTTTGAAAATGAATGAAATCAACCTGAAAGTGACCGGTATGACCTGTGGACATTGTGTGAGCTCGGTGACCAAGGCCTTGCAGGCCATCTCCGGGGTGGAGCAGGCTGAAGTCACCTTGAAACCTGGTGCGGCCAAGGTACGAGGCACGGCAAAGCTCGAGGACCTGGTCGCTGCGATCGAGGCAGAAGGCTATAAAGCCGAGGTCTGAGAGGATCTTTGAAAACCGTAATGAGCGGTTGGAGTACAAGGTGCCTCGGAGTGAATCTTCGAGGCATATTAAGTAGATAGACAAAGGGCGGGTGAGGGCGCAACGCAGTAACCGGTCCGCGCAGTAGGTTTTCTGGGGGGCTCTTGAGTTATGCAGGAAAAGGTTCTTTTGTACACCAGTCCGGGTTGCCCGGATTGCATGGCCGTGAAGCAATTCCTGCAGAATCACGGTATCGTTTACGACGAGCGTGATGTCACTGCCCCAGGGGTGGCGGATGAGGCGAAATCCCGATATGGCGTGCGGGTAGCGCCGATTACCGTGATCGGCAAGGAAGTACTTTTCGGAACCTTTCTCCAGCAGCGAGCAGGCTTACAGAAATACTTGCTACAGCGTTGACAATCCCCTGAAACCGGGAAAGTATTGGGTTTGGGTATTGACTGGAGTTAGTAATGAAGCACCCCCTGATCGTACTGGCTGTTTTGGCTGCCCTGCTACTGAGCGGTGCTATTAGCTTATTTGGTATGGGTAGCTGGAGCCTTCACGGCATGATGGGTATGCCTGGAGGCATGGGACGGATGATGGGACCGCAGGCCCCGGCTCCAGCCAATGCTCCGGCGGCCCTTTCCCGGTATGGGTGCATGACTTGCCATGCAGTGAATCATGCCAGCGTTGGTCCTGCTTTCCAGTGGGTTGCATGGCGCTATGCAGGAAAGTCGCATGCCCAGGCGAATATTGCTGCGTTTATCCAACACGGTGGTAAGGGCCCGTGGGGTGGAGTCATGCCTGATCTGAACGTGACGGCTACAGATGCTGCAGCACTATCGAAGTGGATTCTGGCGTTACCACCGCAAGCACCGCCGGGTAGCGCGTCGCGATAATTGCCCTGGTAACTTGGGAAGCAGTCGGTGATCGTGGTGAATTACGTACCGATCAAAATTTCCCCAGCTGACACCTTGTTGCGGTGGCACCCAATCGAACCCGTCGCGTCTTAGCTAGACTCCTCAAGAAAACAGCCCTGGCAACACGTTCAAGTGTCGCCAGGGCCGCCTGGTCTTCTTGTCTGTTTGTATATACCTGGTTCTATCCATGGTGAGGAGTTGCTTTATGCAACTCCTCACCGCTTTTCTCCAATTCTATTCTCAGAAGAAGGTATCGAAGTACAGGAAAGTAGTGTTGTTGTCGGAAGCGTTGCTGGTGAATCCGGAGAACTTGTTATAGAAGGTGTACTGCAGACCCACCCGTAGGTTCATGTAGGGCTGTTTCCAGCTGGTGTTTTTACCGAACGGTACCCAATTGAGTTCGACCATACCGCCTTCGGTATTCGGTGAGCCACCGTAGAGCAACACATCAGAACTGCCCGTATTGTTAAACGCTGCCAGGGTTGCACCATAGGTGTTCTCGTACCAGTAGGTTGCATTCACGTTGAGCGCATTGAGCGTGTTGTCCAGATTTGATGCGTTACCTGCTGCATACGAGTTGTTTAGAGTCTGTTTTTCATGCACGTACAAGCCTTGCATGGTGAAACTGTGCTTGTAGTTGTTGCCAAACCACTCATAGCTGGCATCAATACCGTAATCCCGGTAATTGTCTGTACCCGCGCCCATACGCATTGGCTGCAGATTGGGGGCAAAATACAAGCCACCAATTTCCAGGTTGCTCTGTGCACTTAGGTTGGTCTGATAGGCTACCCGCACGTAGGGGGCGGTACTGGGAAGGCGTCCCACATCCATGCCATTAACATGGTTGAGGAATGACTGCGATGGGATACGATACCCGCCTGCCTCAATGTACCATTTGCCGTCGATCTGGGTATAAGCCGTGACCCCCAGGATACCGTTCATGAACGTACCCATGAGAACAGGAGCCGCGGGTGCTCCAGGAGCGAGATCGGGTCCCACATAGGGGTACATCCAGACCGGTGTCGAGTTGTAGATATCCGACATACCCGGACCATTGTTCAGAGTAATTCCCCAGATCGCTGTATGTGATCCGAAGTGGGCTGTGCGTGCGTAACGGATATCAGCCATATCCCAACCCACGGTCTTGCCATTTTCCGAGTAGGAGACCTGGACGAACATGCCTGAATGCTCACTGATTGCACCCGCAAAATACAGCGCCGCTGTCTCCAGCTCCCAGTTATCGTTGGGGCCAAAGCCGGGTGCTGCACCGCCCGCCTGTGCGGCTTGCGTATGGGTGAATGCTTCTGTTATGCGTAATGAAACTTTCGGGGAAAGGCCAGAACCGACATTCAGAGCATAGCCAAGTAATTTGAACTGCCGGCCGAACGGCGTAAGTTGGGGGCCAAAGGCACCGACGTGGCACGCCGAACAGGCCATATGGGTCTGCTGTGAGTAGGCGGGTACTGCGTTAGCCGTGGGAGCAAGGGTCATCAGCAGTAGACCCAGCAGACCGACAAGAGGCCATGTGGCCCATGAGATTGATCGAGTTCTAAAGGTGTTCACAATATATCTCCTCGGGTTGAATCCATCCAGTTGTAAGCGGTTCGAGTGTAAGGTTGGTGCAAGGATCAAGGTCAAGGTAAGGCAAGCACTCTCCGGTGGCTTACAAAGGCCAATTTTCGTTAAACCGCATGCTGAATCCAGGTTAGACAATGTGCTGTGTGCAACGCCACCCGTCATGTTATGAACATGGTCAATATGGCTAAAACCTAGGCGGGTGGCCCTATCGAGGGCAGATCCGGGTTGGTGTCACACACCGTACTTAAGACCCAATGGGGATCTCGATTTCTACAGTATGTGCGGCCAATAGTCGCAGGGTAGCATGATTTGACTTAGATCATGTTTTGTTATTATTTTGTGATATTTGTTGGTGGCCATAGCCGCTTCGATACGCTCGAACATCGACCCTGTATGCCGGGTTTAGCCGATGGTATTGAGTATCAGTTGGGCTGACAGTCCCAGCCCAATGGTGACAAACAGCGCAACCAGCCACACGATCCGAACCATAAACGGGTTTCTGCCGGCAGGTGCTGGGGTGGGGTCTGCGCTTTCACCGCTACGGTACATGGGCACGATAATGCGCAAGTACACCGCTAGCGACACAACGCTGTTGAGAATGGCCACCACAGCGAGCCAGGTAAAATGGGCATCGATGGCGGCGCCGAATAGCAGAAATTTTCCAGCAAAGCCTGCCAACGGAGGGATGCCGACCAGAGACAGAAGAAATACCGTCATGGCGATGCCGGTGAGGGGTCGGGTACGCCCCACGCCAGAAAAGTCATGGATGGTGCGACCTGTCCCTTGGACGATGGCGAAGGCCCCGAGATTCATGGCGGCATAGGCGGCGGCGAAGACGACCAGAGAGGTAATGGCCAGGGGGCTTATCCCGATGGCTACAATGCCCAGCAAGAAATAACCGGCCTGGGCGATGGAAGAATAGGCGAGCAGCCTGACAATATTGTCCTGTGCCAGCGCCGCCAGATAGCCCCAGGTCATGGTTAGCACGGCTACTGCGGCGACCACAAGCGGCCAGTCTGTAATGGTCGGCAGGTCACGAACCACCTGGGCCAGAGCAAAGAGCGCACCAATCTTCTGCACCACGGAAAGATAGGCGGCGACCGATATCGGGGCACCTTGGTAAGCGTCGGGAGCCCAGAGGTGGAAGGGGGCCAGAGACGCTTTGTAGCCCAGACCGGTGATGACTGCAACCAGGCCGAGAGCTGCGGCAAGAGGGGTCTTGTCGAGGTGTCCCAGAGCAGTCAGCAAAGTGGATCCGGTTCCCCCAAACCAGTAGGTCAGGCCGAAAATCATGACCCCACCGGTTACCGAAGCGAATACAAAGAATTTCATAGCCGCTTCGGTGGCCGCGTCATCGCGAGGATAGGCCACCAGGGCGAAGGCCCCCAGCGAGGACAGCAGCACACCCAGCACCAAAAACATGGTGTCGCCGCTTCCCGCCAGCACCAGTGCGCCAAAGGTGGTGAAACAAAGCAGGCTGTATACGGTTCCTTCCCGATCAGTGCCGGCGAGTTCGGCCCGTGCCAGCAGCAGGGCCAGGATGGTTGTTGGCAACAGGATCAGTTTGGCCCAGACACTCAGGGTGTCGATGCGGAAGGTGTCGCCGAAGATGCCCAGATCAAGACCCAGTAAAGGCCAGCTCAGGCCCGTAGCAACCAGCAGGGCGGCAATCGCAAAGATCAGTGCTGCTCGGGGCCGTCGCAACATTTCGAAGACCAGTGCTCCGGCCCCGGCGATGAGGACCATCATCTCTGCGGTGATAAACGATAAGTCGTGGGCCATCTGACTCATTCCGGTCAAGTTTCCATCAGAAATGCAGGGCTGCGGTGGTCTGGTGAATCGTATTCAGCAGCAGGGAGGGGGCGATACCAACGACGATGATCAGCACCACAAGTGGCACCAGTACCAGTACCTCACGGGTATTCAGATCGGCCATGCCCGCCCATTTCTCCCGGGGTGCGCCGAGAAAGATCTGGCTAATGGCGCGCAGATACAAGCCGGCGGTAATCACGATGCCGAGAATGGCGATGAGCGCTATGGGTTCTGTACGCAGCGTGGCGAGAAAAATCTGGAACTCGGCCGGAAAATGGGCCAGCCCCGGCAGACCAAGTGAGGCGAAGGCTGCCAGCACGAAGGACCAACCTAGTAGAGGCACATATTTCATCAGCCCGCCAAAGGCATCTATCTGCCGAGTCTGGGACCGGTCCTGGAGCATGCCGACCATAAAGAACAGGGCTCCGGTGACCAGGCCGTGACTGACCATTTGCAGAATCGAACCATCCAGAGCCAAGGCCCGTATGGAAGGATTGCTAGCCAGTGCGGCAATGGCGACACCGATGACCACATAGCCCATATGGTTGACAGAGGTGTAAGCAATCAGACGTTTGAGATCGGTTTGCGCTAGCGCGGCGAGGGCTCCATACAGGGCACTGAGTACTCCAAAGACCAAAATCACCAGCCCCGCCGTCCGGAAGGCGGAGGGGAGCATTTCCAAGGCAAATCGAATCAAGCCGTAGGCTCCGAATTTGAGCATGACCCCAGCGAGGATCACGCTGCCGGCAGCTGGGGCCTCAACGTGGGCGGCCGGCAGCCAGGTATGCAAGGGAGCGAAGGTGAATAGCATCGCCAGCAGCGCCAGCATGGCTGCCGTACCTTGCAAGGCCGGGTGGGCGATCCACACGCGCATGTCGAAGGTATGCGGATCACTTCCCAGATACATGCCCAGGATAGCGAGCAACAGCGGCAGACTGCCCAGCAAGGTATAGAGGAAAAACATCAGTGCCGCACGTTGCCGGTCTTCATGACCCCAGCCGGCGATCATGAAATACATCGAGACCAGGGAGATTTCGAAGAACACATAAAACAGCAGGGCATCCAGTGACGTGAAGGTTCCGATCGATGCGGTCTCCAGCAGCAGCATCAAAACCACATAGGCGTGGGGACGTTCCTTCACTTTGGCTGAGTAGATGAAGGTCAGTAAGAACAATACCGCGGTCAGTAGCACCAGCGGCAGACTGATGCCATCGATACCTACCCGGTAGGCGGCTCCGATAGAGGGCATCCAGCTGATCTGCTCGACCTGCGAGAAGGCCCCCGGATGCACACCAAGGATCCACATCCATACGGCTCCGGCTAGGGTCAAGGCGCTGCTGAAGATACCGATACAATGCACGAACCGTACCGACGCTTTGCGTAAGACCATAATCAGGACCGCGCCGAGTAGTGGCAGGAACAGCGTGATCGACACAATGGGAAGCACTACGGAATCTCCTGTCAATACAACACAAGTGCGAGAATGAGAATGGCAAGAATGAGCGCC
>QILI01000042.1 GCA_003233305.1 Mizugakiibacter sp. | reverse complement strand
GAATTTCTGGCCCTGCTGCGCGATCCGCGGACCCGGCTCGTGGTCATTGCCCCACCGCTGATCCAATTGCTGGTATTTGGTTATGCCGCCAGCTTTGACCTGAACCATGTACCGATGGCGATTTACAATCAGGACCATGGTGCTGCCGCCAGCGCCCTGAGTGCCCGTTTTACCGGCTCACGGCATTTCAATCTGGTCGCACAACCGCACAATCAGAATGCCCTGGCGCCACTACTCGAACGTCGCCAGGCTCTGATGGTGCTGAACATTCCGGCAAATTTCTCCCGCGATCTACACAGTGGGCGCGGTGCCAGGATCCAAATACTCCTCGACGGGCGCAATTCAAACACCGCGCTCATTGCGCTGAGTTACGCGCGTGACATCGTCGCCGATTTTAATAGCCGCTGGCGGCACCCATCGTCCCAACCAAGACCTCCGGCAATCCTGATAACCCGGGCCTGGTTCAATCCGAATCTGAGCAGTCGCTGGTTTATTATCCCGGGTATTGTCGGCCTGCTGATGTTGGTGGTGGTAATCGTAGTCACCGCCCTGTCGGTGGCCCGGGAACGTGAGCAGGGTACCTTTGACCAGTTGTTGGTTACACCGCTGCGGCCGCTGGAAATTCTGATCGGCAAGGCCTTACCCGGATTTATCATTGGCCTGCTGGAGGCCAGTGCCATCATCCTCATCGCCACGACCTGGTTTGGCGTGCCCTTGCGCGGCCAGCTGCTGACGCTGTATGCAGGCATCGTATTGTTTCTGTTCGCTACTATCGGCGTGGGCTTGATGATTTCGTCATTGACGGCGACCCTGCAGCAAGCCCTGCTCGGGGCTTTTCTGTTCCTAGTGCCGGCGGTGATTCTGTCGGGCTTCGCCACGCCGATCGCCAACATGCCGGCGGCAGTGCAATACCTCACCCTGCTCGACCCGCTGCGTTATTTCATGGTCGTACTACGCAGTGTATTTCTGGAGGGGACACCGTTCTCCATGCTGTTGAGTCAGTTCTGGCCCATGGCAGTCATTGGGGTCGTCACCCTCAGCGGAGCCGGCTGGCTGTTTCGGCACCACATGTACTAAATGAACGAGCACTCAACACTGCAATCAGTTCACAAAGCAGGTTGATCGAAGCGCCCAAAGTGCATAGAGTCCGGCCCGTAGTTCACGATCACGTCTCTCTCGGGACACTACAGGTTGTTCGATCATCCCCCTGTTTAAACAGAAAAACGAAGCCCCGCTGACGCGGGGCTTCGAGTACTTCGGTAGAACCGGGACAGGTAGATCAGAAATCCATACCACCCATGCCGCCCATACCACCCATACCGCCCGCACCGCCACCAGCAGGTGCTTCATCCTTCTTCGGCAGTTCGGCCACCATAACTTCGGTGGTAATCATCAGGCCGGCAATCGAGACCGCGTTCTGCAGTGCGGAACGGGTCACCTTGGTGGGATCCAGGATACCGAGTTCGATCATATCGCCATATTCACCCGTCGCGGCGTTATAACCAAAGTTGCCTTTACCCTCGCGAACCTTGTTTAAGACCACGCTGGGCTCATCACCGGCGTTACCGACAATTTCGCGCAACGGCGCTTCCATGGCCCGCTTGGCCATGGCAATACCATGCTCCTGATCTTCGTTGTCGCTCTTCAGATCCTTGATCGCTGCCAGTGCCCGAATCAGCGCCACGCCGCCGCCTGGTACCACACCTTCTTCGACCGCCGCACGGGTGGCGTGCAGGGCATCTTCGACACGAGCCTTCTTTTCCTTCATCTCGACCTCGGTGGCTGCACCAACCTTGATCACTGCCACGCCGCCAGCCAGCTTGGCGACCCGCTCCTGCAGCTTCTCGCGGTCGTAGTCGGAAGAGGTCTCCTCGATCTGGGCCTTGATCTGCTTGATGCGGGCCTGGATATTCTCACTTTCACCGGCACCGTCGATCAGAGTGGTGTTCTCTTTGGAAACCTGCACCTTCTTAGCCCGGCCCAAATCCTTGATGGTGGCTTTGTCCAGCTGCAAACCGACTTCCTCAGAAATAACCTGGCCACCGGTCAGAATGGCCATATCTTCGAGCATGGCCTTACGCCGATCACCGAAACCTGGGGCCTTGACTGCGCAGACCTTGACGATGCCACGGATGGTGTTGACCACCAGCGTAGCCAGAGCTTCGCCCTCGACTTCCTCAGCGACGATCAGCAATGGCTTGCCGGCTTTGGCTACGGATTCGAGTACCGGCAGCAAGTCGCGCACGTTGGAGATCTTCTTGTCGTGCAACAGAATGTAGGGGTCTTCCAACTCGGTCTGCATCGACTGCTGGTTGTTGATGAAATACGGAGACAAATAACCGCGGTCGAACTGCATGCCCTCGACCACATCCAGCTCGTTATCCAGACCGGAGCCTTCCTCAACCGTGATCACACCTTCCTTGCCGACCTTCTTCATAGCCCTGGCAATGATCTCGCCGATGTTGCTATCGGAGTTGGCCGAGATCGTACCAACCTGGGCAATCGCATTATCATCGGAACAAGGCTTGGAAAGTGTTTTTAACTCAGTTACTGCGGCGATAACAGCCTTGTCCAGACCCCGCTTTAGATCCATCGGATTCATACCGGCGGCAACGGCTTTCATGCCCTCATAGATCATGGCCTGGGCCAGAACCGTGGCAGTGGTGGTACCGTCACCGGCGATATCAGAAGTCTTGGAAGCGACTTCCTTGACCATCTGTGCACCCATGTTCTCGAACTTGTCGGCCAGCTCGATTTCCTTAGCCACGGACACGCCGTCCTTGGTAATGGTCGGGGCCCCGTAGCTCTTTTCGAGCACCACGTTGCGGCCTTTGGGGCCCAGCGTGGTCTTGACCGCGTTGGCCAGAATATTCACACCCTTAACCATACGGTTGCGGGCATCTTCACTGAAACGTACTTCTTTCGCTGCCATATTGGATTCCTCGAAATTTCGGTAAGTGCTTGCATCGCGTGACGACTCACGCCGATGAAAATTTGCTGGTGAGCGATCAGTCCTCGATCACGGCGACGATGTCTTCCTCGCGCATAACGAGGAGTTCTTCGCCTTCGACCTTGACCTCGGTACCGGAATACTTGCCAAACAGCACCTTGTTGCCCACCTTGATGTCCATCGGACGCACTTTGCCGTCCTCAAGAATCTTGCCGGCACCGGCCGCAACGACTTCGCCACGAATCGGCTTTTCGGCAGCGCTATCGGGGATAACGATGCCACCGGCTGACATGCGCTCTTCTTCCATGCGTTTGATAATTACTCGATCGTGTAGCGGACGCAGATTCATATTGACTCCACCTCTTAGTTGGTTGACTGGGTTGATGTAATTCCGCCTTGTTAGCACTCGGCGGAAGTGAGTGCCAAGTTTACCGCGCGCCGAAACCCTTGGGAACCCGGACACGTCGATGCACGATAGATGGGTACGCCCATGCCGCTTTCAAGGGCCGGGCGCAACAAAGATCCGTGGCCCCTCCGTCATACAGACCGTTCTATAGGGAACCGCTCAAATTCAGTAATGACCCCGCTGCGGAAACATTCTGGCTGGGCCAGCATGTAAGCTGACTACATCACTGCAGGTTCCTGTATTTCTTCCATGACCTTCTACCAGCCATGATTCTTTCTCGCACTGTCTGGCGAAACCTGGTCTTACTACTGGCATTTCTGGCCACTCCACTCGCCGCCCAGGACGGTCTGCTACGGGTTACCCAAGCCTATCCACTCAGCGCCACGGTTAGCGCCGGGGTCATTCATCTGAACTGGCACATCGCCCCCGGCTATTACCTGTACCGAAGCCGGGTGAAGGTCAAATCGCTGACTCCCGGAGTCACCTTGGGAACCTTGCAGCTACCGCCGGGTGAAACGGTAGACGACCCCTATCTGGGTCGGGAGGTGATCTACCATCAGCGTCTCAAGGCCACTCTGCCGTACCAAGCCAGGAATGGCCTCAACTCGCTGCAACTGCAGGTCAGCTTCCAGGGCTGCCATGAGGTCAAGCCCAAAATCTGCTATCCACCGCATACCCAGACGCTGACCCTGGCGCTACCTACGGTCCGTATGAATACGGTCAACAGCGGCCTGGTCAAAGCTGCCACCAGAAGACCAGCCGGACTCCAACCTGGGGTCTTCACCCCTTCCAGTAATACTCCGCTACCACCCGAGCAAGCCTTCCGCTTTAGCGTCCAGGCCAGCAATGCCGACACTCTGCTGCTGCGCTGGCAGATGCCGCCGCACTATTACTTGTACCGCGATCAAACCCACTTTGCCCTCGAAGCCGCTCCCGGCATCCAACTGGGCTCGCCCGTATGGCCGGCCGGTATCCAGCACGAAGATGCCAATTACGGCATGACCACGGTGTATTACCACGCGGTGAAGGTGTCTCTTCCACTTCATTTGAGTGCCTCAGCAAACCGTTCTCTTACCCTGATCACAAGCTATCAAGGCTGTCTGGAAGACAGCATCTGCTATCCACCAATTACCCGTAAGGTGTCCCTGACCTTGCCGGCGGCCACAATCACCACCCCACCCACGACCAGCGTGACGACCCAACCCGGGCCAACGATGGCCGGACCCACGCTTTCCTCGCCAGTGAAACCGGGCTCGGAGTCCCAGCACCTGGCTAGACTACTTGGCAGCAATCAACTGCTGGCCCTGCTGCTGTTTTTTCTGGGCGGGCTGGCGGTAGCCTTTACGCCATGCGTACTGCCGATGTTGCCGATTCTCTCCGGATTGGTTGCCGGACATGGCACCCGTACCAGCGCCCGCCACGCCTTCGTTCTTTCATTGGTCTACGTGTTGGCCGCTGCTGCGGTCTATGCCCTGGTCGGAATCGTAGCCGGGTTCGCCGGGGCTAACTTGCAGGCGGCCCTGCAGACCCCGCCGATATTGATCGCTACCGCACTGGTCTTCGTTGCTCTGGCACTAAGCATGTTCGGACTCTACGAGCTGCAACTGCCGGCGGCATTGCAAACCCGCCTGACCGGAATCAGCCGCAAACATTACAGCGGATCACTGTTCGGTGCCGCCGTGATGGGATTGCTCTCGGCCCTGATCGTGACCTCGTGTGTAACCCCAGTCTTGTTTGCCGGGGTGCTGTACATCGGCCAGAGCGGTAGCCCCTGGTTCGGGGCTCTGGCACTGTTCCTGTTCGGGTTCGGCATGGGCCTGCCACTGCTGGCTTTTGGTACCGCGGCCGGAACCCTGCTGCCACGCGCTGGCCCTTGGATGAACACGGTCAAGGCGGTTTTTGGAGTTGGTTTCCTTGGCCTGGCCATCTGGATGCTGGATCGTATTCTGGCGCCAAGTTGGATCTTGCTATTGACCGGTATCGTACTGTTGGGTTCAGCCGTGTATCTGGGTGCTCTGGAGCGTCTGCGGGAAGATACCGGAGCCGGGCCCAGCTTGCGGCAGGCATTGGCTCTGCTGCTGCTGTTGGCCGCCCTTGCCGAACTGATCGGGGCTGCAGCCGGTTCGACCTCTCTGCTGCGGCCGCTGGGAATTTTTGCCGGTACCTCAAATAGTGCAACCATCCAAAGAGTCCAGTTTCAACCGGTACGCACCGTCGCCGAGCTGCAAACTGCGCTGGCCGCTGCTCAAGCGGCGGGTAAACCGGTCATGCTCGACTACTACGCCGCCTGGTGCGTGAGCTGCAAGGAAATGGAGGCCACGACCTTCTCCGATCCCCGAGTCGTAGCAGCTCTGGGCAATGCCGTGACCTTGCAGGCCGATGTCACTGCCAACAATGCCGCAAGCCGGGCACTGCTGGCCCGCTACCACCTGTTCGGACCTCCGGCGACCCTATTCTTCAGCGCCGACGGACATGAAATCAGAGCGGCCCGACTGATCGGTTACGAGGACGCCTCGGGCTTTCTTGCCCGTCTACGTCAATATGGTTTGATCTGAAGCCATGGACCACCGCGCCTTTACCCCCCAAAGCCTTGACGCCTGGCTGCAGTCTTCACTCGAATAGCGGCTAACTTCGGCGAACTACATCGAACTGGACAAGTCTGCAGCGTCACTGGCAAACTAGCCGTCCCGCTCGCGGCGCAACGATCCAATCTGCTCGTGACTACACTTCTTGTTCTGCATGGGCCCAATCTCAACCTGCTCGGGGTGCGCGAACCCGAACGCTATGGTCCTTTGAGCCTGCAGGAAATCGACTCCAGCTTGCAAGCCGCAGCCCAAGCGGCGGGTGATGAACTGAGTTGTTTCCAGTCCAATGCCGAACACGCCCTGATTGACCGCATTCACCTGGCCCACGAAGAACAAGTTGCCGGCATCCTGTTCAACCCCGCCGGCTACACCCACAGCAGCGTAGCGCTACGCGATGCCCTACTGGCCGTTGCGATCCCTTTTGTGGAGGTGCACATGAGCAATATCCACGCCCGCGAATCGTTTCGCAATCATTCCTACTTCAGTGATATCGCGCTCGGTGTGGTGACCGGCTTCGGTGCCTACAGCTACCACCTCGCCTTGCAGGCCCTACACACTCATTTGGCCCGACCCAGTCCACAAGACCCACCCCAGTAAACCGGTGCCAAAACTATCTATTGCGGCACCGGTCGCGGGTGCATCAAACGCCTAAACTACGCAAGAGGCCATTATGGACCTTAGAAAGATCAGAAAACTTATCGACTTGCTGGAAGAATCCAACCTAGCTGAACTGGAAATCAAGGAAGGCGAGGAGGTCGTGCGTCTCTCCCGAGTGCCGACCAAAACCAATCCCGCAACCCTACCGACTACCTCACCGGTCACCCACGTACACATGCCGGGTCAGCCGAGTAGTGTCCCCACGCCACAAACACCTGCGGCCCAGTCGAACACAGCACCTTCCTTGCCTGCGGGGCATGTCGTGCTTTCACCCATGGTCGGTACCTATTATTCCGCCCCCAGTCCCGAATCCCCACCCTTTGCCAAGGTCGGCCAAACGGTGCAGCAAGGTGAAACCATCGGCATTATTGAGGCAATGAAGATGTTCAACCAGATCGAAGCTGATTGCAGCGGCACTATTGCCGCGATCCTGGTTGAGAATGGTCAACCCGTCGAATTCGACGAGCCCATGTTTGTGATTGCCTGAATCATGTTTTGCTGCTGCTTTACTCCACAAGCTGACCCCCCGCAGCGCTGGCGCTATACCCGGTGGATCAAGGGATTGCATCGTACATACACCTATTCGGCCCTGCATCGAGCCGCCATATGTTACCTGCGGAACTTTTCTCATGCTGGATAAAGTCCTTATCGCCAATCGCGGCGAAATCGCCCTACGTATTCTGCGGGCTTGCCATAGTCTCGGCATCAAGACGGTCGCGGTGCACTCCAGTGCCGACCGCAATCTTACCCATGTTGCCATGGCCGATGAAGCCGTATGCATCGGTCCAGCCGACCCGGGAAGGAGCTATCTGAACATACCGGCCATCATCGCCGCAGCGGAAGTCACCGATGCCGACGCACTGCACCCTGGTTATGGTTTTCTCGCTGAAAACGCCGACTTTGCCGAACAGGTCGAGCAGTCCGGTTTTGTATTCATCGGGCCACGTCCTGAAACCATTCGCCTGATGGGTGACAAGGTGCAAGCCATCCGGGCCATGCAGGAAGCCGGCGTACCTTGCGTACCCGGTTCCAACGGTCCGCTGGCCGAAGATGACCCGGCTACATCCCGGCGACTGGGAGGGGAGATCGGCTATCCGGTCATTATCAAGGCGGCCGGAGGCGGCGGCGGTCGCGGCATGCGCGTGGTGCACGAGGCATCCGAACTTGAACAAGCCATCTGCATGACCCGTAGCGAAGCCCAGGCAGCCTTCGGCAACCCCGAGGTGTACATGGAAAAGTTCCTCGAAAACCCACGGCACATCGAGTTTCAGGTACTGGCCGATGGCCAGGGCCAGGCGATCCACCTGGGCGAGCGTGACTGTTCGATGCAGCGCCGCCATCAGAAGGTACTCGAAGAAGCACCCGCTCCGGGAATCACCCCCGAACAACGCGAGAAAGTCGGTCAGGTTTGTGTGGATGCCTGCTTGCGTATCGGTTACCGAGGAGTCGGGACATTCGAGTTCTTGTATGAAAATGACCAGTTCTATTTCATCGAGATGAACACTCGTATCCAGGTCGAACATCCGATTACCGAATTGATCGCCGGAGTTGATTTAGTACGCGAACAGCTACTTGTCGCTGCAGGCGAGAAACTCTCCATACACCAGTCAGACATCGTCCTGCGCGGACATGCCATTGAGTGCCGAATCAATGCTGAAGACCCCGACCGCTTCATACCTTGCCCCGGAACGGTGAGCTTGTTTCATGCCCCCGGTGGTCCCGGTGTACGCATGGATACGCACCTGTACAACGGTTATCGTGTCCCCCCCAACTACGACTCGATGATTGCCAAGGTCATCGTCCACGGCCCCGACCGCAACACCGCCATCGCCCGTATGCATATCGCCCTAGGCGAGTTGGTTATTGAGGGTGTGAAAACCAATACCTCGCTGCAACAGCGCATCATTGGTGATCCCGGTTTCCGTGTTGGAGGCCAGAATATCCACTACCTCGAACAACGTATCGCCAGGCTTAAGGAAAAAGCCATCGGCATCCACTGAAACCGCGCCACAGTATTTTCGTATGGCACCGGAAATTCGCCATGCCGACGAACCATGTAACAGACCCCGGGTCAGATATTCACCGATCCGCCGGGTATGAATTGCCCATGGTTAAATTATGCATACTGCAGCACACTGGGGGAGAATTTCTTGGCCTGCTGGAAGACCATTTTGAAAGTCGAGCGATTCGCTTTGCCTACTCAAGGCCACTCGTAGCAGCTGGCAACCTTCCAGCATCCATACGGGGTTTTGATAGATGTAGAACCTGAAATGCACCGTTTTTGTTCCCACGCGAGTTTGCACCCTTTAGCTCTGGAGATTACCCATGGCAACTGATGAAAGCGAAACCAAACGACTCTCGATGATCGTGACCAAGGGCTCGCTCGACTGGGCCTATCCACCCTTCATTCTCGCTACCACTGCAGCAGCGATGGGCCTGGAGGTAACCATGTTCTTCACCTTCTATGGTCTTTCGCTGCTGAAGAAAAATCTCGATTTGTCTATCTCGACACTCGGCAACCCAGCTATGTCCATGCCGATGATGGGGGCGCACATGAAGATGCCTAACCTGATTGCTGCACTCCCCGGCATCGATAGGATGTCTACTGCCATGATGCAGAACCTGATGAAGAAAAAGGGTATCGCTTCGATTGAGGAACTACGTGAGGCGGCCATCGAATCCGACGTGCAAATGATCGCCTGTCAGATGACCATGGATTTGTTTGAGTTCAAACGCGAAGATCTGATTGACGGCCCGATTCTGGGGGGGGCCGCAACCTATATCGAAACCGCAACCCAATCGGATATCAATCTGTTTATCTGACCAACCATCGACCTACGGAGACCCATGACCATGCCTGACCATGTTCTCGACGCCCGCAGACTGAACTGCCCATTACCCATCCTGCGCGCCAAGAAGGCACTGAAAGAAATCGCTGTCGGTGAAACCCTCGAAATCCACGCCACAGACCCTGGATCGGTAAAAGATTTTGAAGCATTTTGCCGAGCAACGGGAAATGAGCTGGTCGATTCTAGTTCAGCCAACGGTGAGTTTCATTTCCACATCCGCCGAGTCAAATGATCGCAGCCGCCTGCCGTGAAGGACAGTCGTCCCCGAAGTCATTTGCTAACTTGTAAGGTGATAATAAGTATCCAAGACCGGCCTGTTGTGTAATACCAACAGGCTACACCGTGGTGGTGATTGCCACCTATCGCGTGCTAGGCATTCCAGCACGACTTCGGCCCATCAACGATTGCGTAATCCAACCCGGCAATCCAGCGGCCTGCTGAATTCGGGGAGAATCCACTGCGGCAATCGCCCATTAAAAAAATCGTAACGAGCAGTTCGAGTGCAAGCCCCCCGTAGTGAATCTCCAAGAGATATCAGGTAGATAAGTGAGGGCACAACACGGTAATCAGATCGCATAGCCGGTTTTTCAAGAGATCTCCGCCTTGCCGATCTGCATTACACCATGACATGCTTGCCACAGATCTGGAAATTTCCAACAATGCCCTTTCTACAACTCACCCTGCACTGCACCAACAAACAACAAGCCGCGATCGAAGCCACCCTGCAAGACCTCGGGGCACTATCCGTGACGCTGCTGGATGCACAAGCCGAGGAGCCGGATGAGGAAGCGATCTTCGAACCGGGTGTTGGGGAGATGCCGCTGTGGGGAACCCTGCGCATGCAAGCCTTGTTTATGCCCAATGTGGACCAGAGCAAGCTGCGGGCAGCGCTGGCTGATCGGAAATCTGGAGTTTCCCCAGAGTCTGTCGAGTTTGCCAAGATCGCTGACCAGGATTGGACTCGGGTCTGGATGGATCGCTTCCAACCCATGCAATTCGGCCAGCGGCTGTGGATCTATCCCTGGAACGTAAATCCTCCCGAGGACCCTGACCTGGCTGTGATCCGCCTTGATCCGGGGCTGGCCTTCGGTACCGGTACCCACCCCACCACGGCCCTGTGCCTGGAATGGCTGGATGGTCTGGATCTGCATGAAACTCCAGTACTCGACTACGGCTGCGGCTCAGGCATACTGGCTTTAGCAGCGCTGCAGTTGGGTGCTCCCTGGGCGATCGGGGTGGATAACGATCCGCAAGCACTGACCGCTGCGGCCAACAATGCCACTCGCAACGGACTCAGTGATCAGCTTACGCTGTATGCTCCGAAACAACTTCCCGATACTCGCTATCCGTTGCTGGTAGCCAACATTCTGGCAGGCCCGCTGCTGCAACTGGCGCCCCACTTTGCTGAACTGACCGAACCGGGAGCAGCCTTCGCGATCTCGGGCCTGTTACTCGAACAAGCCGACATCATCAAAGCCGGGTTTATAGAAGTCGGCTTTGAGCATTTGCAGTGCTACGAACGCGATGGTTGGCTACGTATCAGCGGCTACCGCCAATCGGCATAAATCCCGCACTGCTACGCTCTACCGTAACGGCCCGCTACTCTACTTGTATGTACACCCAATGCCCCGATTGCCTGACCGTATTCGAATTGGATATGGCGACCCTCGTGTCTGCCCATGGCCGGGTCTGCTGCGGCTATTGCAGCGCTGAGTTCGATGCCCTGCAAAGCCTCAACAGCGAACCGCCGGATCCCGGCTCGACCAGGCTGCCACGACACCCAGGGCAGACGTCACTACCACGATTGCTCGAAAGTGTCTGGCAGCCACCCCTGCAACATGATCCTGGTAATCCAAATACGGAGGCTAAGGACTCTGTACAGCCGGCCCAGCAACCCGAAGCGGCTACATCACCAGTTTTAGCTGATCTGGAAGCTACTGATCAATCTGACCCAGTCGTCGACACGGCCAGTATCGAACCGCAAGCTCCCACTATCGGAGAAAGTACCGATACGGAGCTTCCGCTACCAGCCGCAGTTGATATCCCGGATTTTATTCGACCCCCTCAGCACAATGGTCTGTGGTGGCTAGGTGGCCTACTTCTGACAGTCATTCTGTTGGGTCAGATCGCCTACGCCGAACGCGCCATGCTGGTACGCAATAATATCTCGCGAGGCTGGGTTGAACGGGTTTACCAAATCCTCGGTAAGCCGCTGCCACGGGTTCGTGACCCGGCCATGCTGAGATTGGTCGACCGGGATATCCGCCCGCATCCCAATGTCGCCGGGGCCTTGTTAATCAGTGCCAACCTCCTTAATCGAGCCCCTTTCCCACAACCATATCCCGTTGTGGAAGTAGTGCTTTCCAACCTCAAGGGACAACGTATCGCGATGCGTCGCTTTCGTCCAGCGGTCTATGTACCCAATCGTAGCCAACGACTTCTCGGTTTGCCTGCAAGCGGTACGGCTGCCATCAGCTTCGAGGTAGCCGATCCAGGACGAAAAGCGGTCGCCTTCGAGATCCATTTACAGTAGATCCCTTAAAAAATCAGGCTAAGGCGAGTAGCATATCTGGATTAGCAATACGGACATCACGGTGTGCTGCACACCACGCACCGTTCAAATTGATTTGTTCAGGGGGCCGGCTACCGGTGAATGCACTACCTACAACGATGCCATCCAACTCGAACCAATGTGCCCTTAGCGAATGCGTAGCATGCTTGGTTCGCCGCTATCTGCAAGACCTAGACAACCTTGCTGAAGACCCCCAGATGTTTGATTTAATCATGAACACAGCTGAACTTCCCCTACTCCGTGAAGTACTCGCCTGGCATGGCGGCAACCAAAGTCGCGCCGCCGCCACCCTGGGGATCAATCGAGCTACCCTACGCAAAAAACTTGTACTGCATGGCCTGCTCTGAGTCGCTGGTTACTGTCACTCTCCTATAATTACTTGATTTCCTCGCGGAGCTTGCCATGTTCGAAACGACCCTCATGCCCGTTCGACGTGCTTTGCTCAGCGTGTCGAATAAAACCGGTCTGGTCGATCTCGCCCGGGCCCTGGATGCCTTGGGGGTCGAGCTGATATCGACCGGGGGCAGCGCCCGCGTTCTGCGTGAAGCCGGTTTGCCCGTGGGTGAAGTCTGTGAACTCACTGAATTTCCAGAGATTATGGATGGTCGGGTGAAAACTCTGCACCCCCGTATCCATGGCGGACTCCTGGCTCGGCGTGGCCAGGACGAAACGGTGATGGCCAAACACGGCATTCCGGCCATTGATCTATTGGTGGTGAATCTCTATCCCTTCGAGGCGACGCTGACCCGCCCCGACTGCAGCTTCGAAGAAGCCATCGAACAGATTGATATCGGTGGCCCGGCGATGTTACGCGCGGCAGCCAAGAACCACGCCTATGTCACCGTGGTGTCAGATCCTGCCGATTACGCACCGGTGATCGAAGCACTGCGCGGTACCGGTGGGACCTCACAAGATTTTCGTCGACATCTGGCAACCAAGGCTTTCGCCCATACCGCGCGCTACGATGGTCTGATTGCCGATTGGATCGGTACCCGGGAACCTTCCGAACACGGCGATTCATTCGCCCCGACCCTACACCTTGCCCTGCACCGCGAACGCACGCTGCGCTACGGCGAAAACCCCCACCAGGCCGGTGCGCTGTATCTCGAAGCACACCCGCCAGAACACGTTGCCGCCACCGCCCAGGTACTCGCCGGCAAAGAATTATCCTACAACAATTACGCCGATGCCGATGCCGCTCTCGAGTGTGTAAAGGCCTTCCATCGGGTACCGGCATGCGTCATCGTCAAGCATGCCAACCCTTGCGGTGTAGCGCTGGGCAAAAATATTCTCGAAGCCTATGAAGGTGCCCATGCCTGCGATCCAACGTCTGCATTCGGTGGCATCATCGCCTTCAATCGGCCCCTGGATGCCGGTACCGCAGATGCAATTCTGTCGCGCCAATTTGTCGAGGTGGTGCTGGCGCCGGAAATCACCCCACAAGCACTGGAAGTGCTTGCCCACAAACCCAAGGTACGGGTGCTGGCGACCGGGTCTGCTCCGGAACAGAACCTGCCGAGTCTGGATTTTAAACGGGTAGCGGGCGGTCTACTGGTTCAGGACGCCGATCGCGACACCCTGCTGCTCACCGATCTGAAAGTGGTCAGCAAACGGGTTCCCAACGCCGAAGAGTTGCGTGATCTTCTATTCGCCTGGCACGTAGCCATGTTCGTCAAATCCAATGCCATCGTATACGCCCACGGTGGCCGCACGATCGGTATCGGTGCCGGTCAGATGAGCCGGGTAATCAGTGCCCGAATTGCAGCAATGAAGGCCAGCGAGGCGGGACTCGAAGTCAGCGGCGCAGTACTCGCATCGGATGCTTTCTTCCCATTCCGTGATGGCATCGACACGGCAGCTGAAGCGGGTATTTGCGCAGTAATCCAGCCCGGAGGCTCCATGCGTGATGCCGAGGTGATTGCCGCCGCAGATGAACACTGCATGGCCATGGTATTCACCGGCGTGCGCCATTTTCGGCATTGATAGAAATTCCGTAACATGAGGTTACGGCTGCGGGTAACGCCCGAGCAAGCCTCCAACGCGTTCCGGGCCGGGTGGATTCTGCCTGCGCGGGAATGACGAATGGGAGGGTAGCGGCCGCTTGTCCACCGCCGTGGCTCGCGGTGCCCTTGTCGGGTCATCCCGAGCGAAACGCAGCACTTTCTCTGTCATCCCGGGCGCAGACCCGGGATCCACGGTCTCGCGGCAGCGTCCGAGCACGCCTCACCGTGATCCGAGCCGGGTGGATTCCCGCCTGCGCGGGAATGACAAATGGGAGGGTAGCGGCCGCTTGTTCATGGCCGTGGTTCGCGGTGCGGGGCCAGGGCAAATCCCGTAGGGCGACCGACATGGAAGTCGGTCGGTTCGTT
>QILI01000150.1 GCA_003233305.1 Mizugakiibacter sp. | reverse complement strand
TGCTCATGGAGACTTCTCCTTCTGGTGATGATTGCAAAGACCCCATCATGGCCCTCGAGGCCGTTGCAAGGGGAAGTCTCTTTTTACTCCCGCGCAAGCGGGAATCCACCCGGCCCGGAGATCGTGTGAGGATTGCTTGGACGATGGAATGTGCCAACCTCATGTGGACAGTTACTTTTTAGATAATATCGATTTACCTTTATGTGTCCAAACAGATACGGAAAAGGCCCAATTTTTAGTTGGGTCTTTTCCGTAACCTATTGATTTTATGGTGGGCGGTACAGGGATCGAACCTGTGACCCCTTCCATGTCAAGGAAGTGCTCTACCGCTGAGCTAACCGCCCACGAAAGACCGATCATTCTAGCAAAGCCGGTGCAACCGGCACAATGCCATTTTGTATCACCCGCTTCAACTAACCAAGGCATTGTCGCGCAAGCGGCGGATGGTATCGCGCATTTTAGTGGCTTCTTCGAATTCCAGATTGCGGGCGTGCTCATACATGGCTGACTCCAGGCGGTTGATCTCGGCAGCCACCTGCCGGGGCGACATGGCTCCATAGGTTGCGGCTTCTTCAGCAGCGGCACGCGCCGCCTTACCACGCCGACCACGGCTCGGGCCGGCTGCATGGGCTCCTTCAAGAATGTCCTGCACCTGCTTCAATATGGTCTGTGGGGTAATGCCATGAGCCTCGTTGTGAGCAAGCTGCCGGGTGCGGCGGCGATCGGTTTCATCAATGGCCTTGGTTATGGCCCCGGTCATCTTATCGGCATAGAGAATGGCCTTGCCACGAACATTACGGGCGGCGCGACCGATGGTCTGGATCAGGGACTGGGCGGAACGCAGAAAACCCTCCTTGTCGGCATCGAGTATGGCCACCAGTGAGACTTCGGGCATATCCAAGCCTTCGCGCAACAGATTGATGCCGACCAGTACATCGAACACCCCCAGACGCAGGTCGCGAATAATCTCGACCCGCTCGACCGTTTCAATATCCGAATGCAGATAGCGCACCTTGACCCCGTGCTCGCCCAGATATTCGGTCAGGTTTTCGGCCATACGCTTGGTGAGGGTCGTCACCAGCACCCGGTCGCCCAGCGCAACCCGCTCTCCCACTTGTGACAGTAGATCGTCCACTTGGCTGGCCACCGGGCGAATCTCGATCTGTGGGTCAACCAGGCCGGTCGGGCGCACCACCAGTTCTACCACATGCTCGCTGCTGTGCTCAAACTCATACGCTCCAGGGGTTGCTGAGGTGAAGATAGTGCGCGGTGAACGTCGCTCCCATTCTGCGAATTTAAGGGGTCGATTATCCAGCGCTGAGGGTAGGCGAAAACCAAATTCGACCAAGGTTTGCTTACGGGAATGGTCGCCCTTGTACATGCCCCCCAGTTGCGGCACGGTGACATGGGATTCGTCCACCACCAGCAGAGCATCGGCGGGCAGATAGTCGAACAGGCACGGTGGTGCTTCTCCGGGCATGCGCCCGGTGAGGTGACGCGAATAATTCTCCACCCCCTGGCAGTACCCGACCTCGGCCATCATTTCCAGATCAAAGCGAGTGCGCTGCTCCAAACGCTGGGCTTCAACCAGCCGATTGTCATCACGCAGTTGCTGCAGGCGTTCACGCAATTCATCCTTGATGGTCTCCATGGCATCGAGCACCTTGCGGCGTGTGGATACGTAATGCGATTTCGGATAAATGGTGTAGCGGGCAAGGCGTCGTTGTACTTCGCCCGTCAACGGATCGAACAAGGAAAGGTTTTCGATCTCTCCATCGAACAGTTCCACCCGCAGGGCATCGGCCTCGTTTTCGGCCGGAAACACATCGATCACCTCACCGCGCACCCGATAGCTAGCCCGGCGTAGTTCGATATCGTTGCGGACGTATTGCATCTCGGTCAGACGGCGGATCAACTCGCGCTGGTCCAGCCGGTCGCCACGCACCAGATGCAACACCATCCGGAAGTATTCGTTGGGATCACCCAAGCCGTAAATGGCCGATACGGTGGCAACGATGAGAGCATCCTTGCGTTCCAACAAAGCCTTGGTGGCCGATAGCCGCATCTGCTCGATGTGCTCGTTGATACTGGCGTCTTTCTCGATGTACGTATCGGAGGCCGGTACGTAGGCCTCGGGCTGGTAATAATCGTAGTAGCTGACGAAATACTCGACCGCATTGTGAGGGAAGAAATTCTTGAACTCGCCATACAGCTGCGCGGCGAGGGTCTTGTTAGGCGCCATCACCAGGGTCGGCTTCTGGATCTGGGCAACAACGCTGGCAATCATGTAGGTCTTACCCGAGCCGGTCACTCCCAACACCGTCTGGTGGGCAACCCCGTCGGTGAAGCCCTGCACCAGACGGCGGATCGCCTCGGGCTGATCACCGGCCGGGGTGTAGGGCGCTATAAGTTCGAAGTGGTCAGACATAGAAGTCGTATTGTAGCGGTCTGCGCTGACGGCTTAGGTCAGCTTTGCCGTACACATCCATCAGCCGGCACTGATGGGTCGCCACAGTCGCCCCACCTATGCTGCAATCTGCTCGAATGGATGCCACCTATGGGGACCTCGAAAAGCCTGCTGCGCGGTTCGACTGCTGTGTGGTGTCCTCGCACAATCCTCACCCATCCAGCTGATAGGTCACGGAGATTCACTCCGGGGTATCCTGCACTCCAGCCACTCACCAAAAGTTCTCAAGATCCTCATCTGGCTTCTCGAAAACAGCAAGGGCGCAGCCTCATCGAGCTGCTGATGGTGATGCTGATTATCGCCGCACTCAGCACCGTCGCCACTCCCTCCTTCACCAGACTCCTGGCCCGGGAACGGATTCGGGTTCTGAGCCGTGAACTGGCCGCCACGCTGCATTTTGCCCGGGAATATGCGATCCGTACCGGCACCCGAAGCCTGGTGTGCCCAACCCGTGACGGCCAACACTGCACCCCTGACATGCGCTGGGATCATGGCTGGCTGGTTGCCACGGATTTCAATCACGATGGGCAACCGGACGGGCCACCGGTACGGCTCGGTAAGGCTGAGCCCAACTTGCATATCCTGTCCAGTCGCGGGCGCAGGAAAATCGTCTTTCATAGCAATGGCAGTGCTATCGGTAGCAACCTGACTCTGCTGTTTTGCAAGGCCGGGCAAAGCACCGGAACCGATGTTCTGGTCATGTCCAATACCGGCTATCTGCATACCCGCCGGGCCAGCGCTGCCCAACAACAGCGTTGTGCGCAAGGTTGATCCGGGATATTGCCCAGAATCTCATGCCCCATCACCCCGGACAAATGGTAGGAGACCTCTGGGAGCCTCTATCCTCTCAAAGGTTGGAGCCCCCGAGAATGTCGGGGCAGTTCAGGGTGCCGCAACCGCTGCGGGTGGGTATAAACGACGTAACTATCGGCCCGGGCGAAGCCGATTAGAGTCAGTCCGGTATCGCGGGCTAAATGGATGCCTAATGCTGTCGGTGCGGAAATCGCTGCCATGATGGTGATCCCTATGGTGGTGGCCTTGATCACCATTTCATAGCTGGCCCGACTGGTGACCAATAGAAAGCCCGCTTCGGCATTGACGCCCCTGCGGAGCATGGCACCGATCAGTTTGTCCAGGGCGTTATGGCGACCCACATCCTCGCGTACCAGCATGATCCGGCCGCGGGTATCAACCCAGGCCGCAGCATGCACCGAACCGGTCGCCAGGTTAATCGGCTGCGCCGCACGCAGGGCTGACAGCGCCTTGTTCAGCGCAGCGGAACTGATTTGTGGGCCATGACCTACCGGCCCGGGATGGCGCACGGCATCTTCCAGGGTGCGGGCCCCGCATAGCCCGCAACCGCTACGCCCAGGCAGCAACCGCTGATGACTGCCGGTGTGCTGCGCAAGTGCCGATGCGGATACATCCATAACCAGCTCAATCCCCTCCATACGCAGATGGACCTCTACCGGCCCAAGTTCATCAGCGCTATGCACCAAGCCCTCACTCAGCGAGAAGCCCAGCGCAAAATCCTCCAGGTCCAGCGGAGTCATCATCATCACGGCAAATGACACGCCGTTGTACACCATGGCCACGGGTACTTCCTCGGCGATAGCATCGTCACCCCGTTCGACACATTCATGGGTATAGCGCTCCACGACGCGCCGGGCATAACCTGTGTCGGGGCGCTGTGGTTTAACGTGTGTCGATGGCATGCAGTGACTGCTTCAGCAGCACCTGCTGCTGCTCGGAGAATGCTTGGTGACGCTGCTGCCATTCCGAGGGCTGACTGACTAGGGTGACCTGCACCGCAGTGACCTTGTACTCAGGACAACTGGTCGCCCAATCGGAGTTCTCGGTGGTGAGTACATTCGAGCCGGCTTCGGGAAAGTGAAATGTTGTATAGACCACGCCCGGCTGCATGCGCTCGGTAACCAAGGCGTGAAGTGCGATTTTACCGATGCGACTTTCGATACCGACCCAATCGCCATCGGTGATGCCCCGATCTTCGGCATCATGCGGGTGGATCTCCAGGCGGTCTTCATCGTGCCACAACAAATTAGCGGTACGTCGGGTCTGTACGCCGACGTTGTACTGGCTAAGGATCCGCCCCGTGGTGAGGATTAACGGGTGTTTGGCGTTGACCTTTTCTGTGGTCGGCACGTATTCGGTAAGCATGAAGTGGCCCTTGCCGCGCACAAACTCACCGACATGCATGACCGGGGTACCTTCTGGATGTTTCGTATCGCAAGGCCACTGCACGGACCCCATACGCTCGATCTTCTCGAAGCTCAGGCTGTGGAACGACGGCAGCAGATGTGCAATCTCATCCATGATCTCAGCGGGGTGGTTATAGTGCATCGGATAGCCCATGGCATTGGATAACAACTGGGTGATCTGCCAATCGGCATAGCCGGCCTTGGGGGCCATAACCTTGCGCACCGGTGACACCCGCCGTTCGGCATTGGTGAACGTGCCGTCCTTCTCAAGAAAAGTACTGCCCGGCAAAAACACGTGGGCAAACTTGGCCGTCTCATTGAGAAACAGGTCCTGGACCACGATGCATTCCAGCGCCTGCAGTGCGGCGGTCACATGCTGGGTGTTGGGGTCGGACTGGGCAATATCCTCACCTTGCAGATACAGACCCTTGAAGCTGCCATCGAGGGCGGCCTCGAACATGTTAGAAATGCGCAGGCCCGGCTTGTCGTGCAGCGCTACGCCCCACGCGGACTCGAACGATGCCCGCACCAGCGGATCACCGACAGAACGATAACCGGGAAACTCATGCGGGAAACAGCCCATGTCGCAGGAACCCTGGACGTTGTTCTGGCCACGCATTGGGTTGACGCCGACACCGGGTCGGCCCAGGTTACCGGTGGCCATGGCCAGATTGGCGATGGCCATCACCGCAGTCGAACCCTGGGAGTGTTCGGTAACACCGAGACCATAGTAAATGGCCGCATTGCCGGCAGTGGCATAGAGTCGGGCGGCACCACGCACTATTTCGGCAGGAACACCGGTCTCGGCCTCTATCGCCTCCGGGCGATATCGATCCTGAGTGACCAGAGTCCGCCACTTCTCGAAGGCTTCAGGCTCACAACGCCGCGCCACAAAATCTTCGTCAACCAGAGCTTCGCTGACGATCACATGGGCCAAAGCATTAAGGACCGCAACATTGGTACCGGGCTTGAGCATCAGATGGTAATCGGCCTGAATGTGCGGGCTGCGTACCAAGTCGATGCGGCGCGGATCGATAACGATCAGTTTGACCCCTGCACGCAGACGCTGTTTTATCCGCGAGCCGAAAACCGGATGGGCATCGGTTGGATTGGCACCCATTACCAACACCACGTCAGCCCGCTCGATGGAATCAAAATCCTGGGTTCCCGCCGACTCCCCCAAGGTGGTCTTGAGTCCGTAACCCGTCGGCGCATGGCACACCCGGGCACAGTTGTCGATATTATTGTTGCCAAAGCCTGCGCGGACCAGCTTCTGCACCAGGTAGGTCTCTTCATTGGAACACCGTGAAGAGGCAATGCCACCGATTGAAAACTTGCCGTATTGGCTCTGCAAGCGTTTGAATTCGCTGGCGGCATAGGCAATGGCTTGATCCCAGCCAACCGCCTTCCAGGGATCGCTGATGTGCTCGCGAATCAGCGGTGTGGTGATGCGATCCGGATGACTGGCGTAGTCAATCGCGAAGCGACCCTTGACGCAGGAATGACCGTGATTAGCGTGGCCATCCTGGTTCGGCACCATGCGCACCAGGGTTTCACCCCGCATCTCGGCACGGAACGAGCAGCCCACACCGCAATAGGCACAGGTGGTAATCACGCTATGCTCTGGCGGCTCGCTGTCAAGCATCGATTTTTCCATCAATGCCCCGGTTGGACAGGCCTGTACGCAGGCCCCGCAAGACACGCATTCGGAATCCAGAAATGGCTCGTTCTGGCTCGCTACCATCCTCGACTGGAAACCTCGGTCCTGGATGGTCAGGGCGAAGGTACCCTGTTGATCGTCACAGGCCCGTATGCAGCGCGAGCAGACGATGCACTGTGCCGGGTCAAAGCGGAAATAGGGATTGGACTCGTCTATGGCCGTGAACTGCGGATTGGCTGCACCGTCGCTCTTGTTTGCCTCGACATGGTTGGCCCTATCAAACCCGTAGCGGGCTTCGCTCAGGCCGATGAGCTCGGCCATGGCCTGGATGTCAGTATGGCCACCCGCCGGAGCGGTCAGGCTGTCAAGCGGCTGATCGGACAGATAGAGCTCCATGACCCCACGCCGCAACTCACCCAGCTGCGGATTCTGAGTAGTGACCTGCATGCCGGCCGCAACCGGTGTTGTGCACGAAGCCGGATAACCGTTCATGCCCTCAATCTGAACCAAGCAAAGTCGGCAGGAACCGAACGCATCAAGGAGTTCCGTGGCGCACAGCTTGGGGATATCAATGCCCATCCCGGCGGCCGCCCGCAGCACCGAGGTGCCGGCTGGAACCCGGGTCTTCTGGCCATCGATGGTCAGTTCAATCTGTTGGGTCGCTTTCGACTTCGGCGTACCAAGATCAGTTTCGGCTATCGAACGCATATCAGCCTCCAAAGTAACACTTGCAATACTCCTCGCCCTTGGGCCGAGGGTAAGGTAAAAACCATCTACGCAGTGACAGGACTTGTAGGCATCGCAAAATCTTCCGGAAAGTACTGAAGAGCGCTACGTACCGGATCCGGAGTCAAACCACCGAGTGCGCACAGCGAACCGCCACGCATTGTCTGGCACAGATCGTTCAACAGCGCAAAATTCTTGTCGCTCTCGATACCGTGGTGAATTCGATCGATAACTTCGATGCCGCGTACTGAGCCAATTCGGCACGGTGTGCACTTGCCACAAGACTCGATCGCGCAGAACTCCATCGCATATCTGGCCTGCTCCAGCATATCAACCGTGTCATCAAAGGCGATGATACCGCCATGGCCGAGCATGGCTCCAATCGCGGCGAACGCCTCGTAATCAAGTGGGGTATCGAACTGTGCTTCGGGTAGGTACGCACCCAGCGGTCCACCTACCTGCACGGCACGGAGCGGCCGGCCCGACAACGACCCACCGCCGTAGTCGTACAGAAGTTCACGCAAGGTCACCCCGAACGATTTCTCGACCAGCCCGGTGTGCTGCAGGTTTCCGGCGAGCTGAATCGGCAAGGTCCCACGCGAACGACCCACTCCATAGTCGTGGTAGAACGTAGCGCCCTTGGCCATAATGATTGGCACCGAGGCGAACGAGATCACGTTATTGATCACCGTTGGCTGGCCAAACAGCCCCCGGATCGCCGGTAACGGCGGCTTGGCACGTACCTGTCCGCGTTTACCCTCAAGGCTGTCGAGCATTGAGGTTTCCTCGCCACAGATATACGCCCCCGCACCGAGGCGCACTTCCAGGTCAAAGTGTTGACCACTGCCACACACATCCGCCCCGAGATAGCCCTCTGCATAGGCATTGGCAATCGCTGCATTCAACGCCCGCTGCGCATGGGGATATTCGCTACGCAGATAGATGTAGCCCTGTGTTGCCCCGACCGCAATCCCGGCGATCGTGATGCCTTCGATGAGACACAGCGGGTCACCCTCCATCAGCAGGCGATCAGAGAAGGTCCCCGAGTCGCCCTCATCGGCATTGCAGACAATATATTTTTGTTCTGCGACAGTATCTTGTACCGTCTTCCACTTGCGCCCGGTTGGAAACGCCGCACCACCCCGACCGCGCAGTCCTGACTCGGTCACGGCAACAACGATCGCCGCGGGGGATATTGACAGGGCTCGGTCGAGACCCCGAAACCCATCATGTGCGAGGTAGTCGGCGACACTGAGTGGATCGGTGATGCCGACTCTCGCGAAGCTAAGACGATCCTGGTTTTTGAAGAACGGAATCTCCTCGACCCGCCCGACTCTCAGCGCATGCGCGCCACCGTTCCCGAAGTCAGCATCGAACAAGCCCGCTACATCGGCGGCACCGATCGGGCCGTAACCAACCCGGCCGGTCGCTGTGACCACCTCGAGCAGCGGCTCCAGCCAGAACATGCCACGTGAACCACTACGAACTACCTCGATTTCAACACCGCGTTGTTCTGCTTCGACCATAACAGCGTGTGCGGTCGCATCCGCACCGAGTGCACATGCGCTTGCGTCGCCAGAAATATGGATTTTCAATGGGTCGGTCATGATGTGATCTCCCTGACCTTGTTCACCAGCACATCGAAACGCTCTGCTGTCACCTTGGCATGTAGTTCATCCGTGTCGACCAGCACCGACGGACCGCAGCCGCAATTGCCCAGACAATAAACCGCCTCTAGCGTGATCGTGCCATCTGCCGTCGTCTCCCCAAAATTGACCCCCAGGGTTTGCTTGGCATGCGCTTCCAACTCCCGCGCACCCCGCGCCTGGCACGCTTCGGCGCGACAGATACGAACGATGTGCTGGCCCGCCGGTGCAGTACGAAAATCATGATAGAAACTAATCACCCCATGTACTTCGGCGCGTGTACGGTTCAATTCGTAGGCAATTGTGGGTACCGCGTCTGCGGGAATATATCCGAGCGCGTCCTGGACTGCATGCAGGATTGGCAGTAACGGGCCGAGCCGGGAACGGTGTTCTTCGATGGCCTTCTGCACCACACTCAATTGGGACGCGGGCAGACGACTGACTGGACGCGAAACCGGGTTGGGACGAGCTTGTTTCATCACGATTCCCTCATGTTGATCTCTTGACCGGAGAGTGGCTGAATTTATAAATCTACCTACAGGCTGACAGCACCGCCAACCTCAATATGTGGGAGATTCAAACGCGCACAAATGGCCTGCGCCGCTTCATCAGCAAGGCAGCCAGGTCGGCTCAGATTATGAAGAATGGGTAGCAGAGGGCTGACCTGACCATGACGCTGCATACAGATTTCTGCAACGGCAAAAGGTAACGCCTGACTTTCAGACATGATCTTCCTCCAGGAAAAAGATCTCATCAATCACTTCACACTGCTTACGAAAGCGGATAATTACTCCATTCGCTTGCGATGCCGTCAACGAGCCGGTCCACAGTGCATAGAATGGGCCAACAGCCAAGCATCCGGGATGCTGATCCGAGGCATTCTAGTACATGGCTGGTAGATTACTTTTTATTTTCGTCCACCATGCCGAAATAGGCTCTACGTACCACATCGGACGATTTAAGTTCGCTGGCGCTCCCTTTGGCGGCAATCCTGCCACCCTCCAAAACATAGCCGTAATCGGCCTGTTCCAGGAACAGTACATTCTGCTCGGCAATCAGCAGGCTCAGTCCCTCGGCGTGGGCAACCTTGAGTATCTCAATAACCTCCTTGACATACTTGGGTGATAACCCTGCCGAGGGTTCATCCATGATTAACAGGCGGGGCTCGCTCATCAGTGCTTTGGCCACCCCCAGCATCTTGCGCTGCCCACCGGAAAGCGACCCGGCCAGATTGCGTCGCAAACGGGCCAGATCCGGGAACAGTTCATACATCTTGCTGATCCGCTGATCCATCTCGCTACGGCGCAAAAAGTAGCCACCCATACGTAAATTGTCGGCTAGGTTCAGATCCGGGAACACCCCCAATTCAGACATGAAGGCAATCCCCGAGCGCACCCGCTTCTCGGTAGCAAGTCGGGTGATATCGTTACCGGCAAACTCAATACGCCCGGACCACAGCGGTAAAAGGCCAAGCAGAGTCCGCAGCAAGGTGGTCTTGCCGGCGCCATTGGGCCCCAGCAATACCACAGCCTGTCCGTCCGGGATTTCCAGATCAACTCCCCAGAGGATCTGTACCCCTTCGTATCCGGACTTGATACCTTCAGCGCGAAGAATCACCTCCATTCAGCCTCCCAGGAACGCTTCAATGACACGAGAATCTTCGGTTGCTTGCTGCAGCTTGCCGCTAAACAGAGTGTTGCCGGCATCCATGACCAGCAAACGGTCGGTAACCCGGTCGAGAAAATCCATCAAGTGCTCGACCACCAGCAAGGCCATGCCCTGCTCGGCATAGCTTCGCAGGCGCTCAGCCATACTGGACAATTCCACCGGGTTGAGACCGGCGCCGATCTCATCCACCAGCAAGAGCCGGGGATGGGTGGCCAGGGCGCGGGCCAGTCCCAGCATTTTCTGCTGACTGCTGTTAAGTGAGCGGGCCGGCCGGTCAGCATGCTCCGCAAGACCGATATCTTCGAGTATATGTCTTGGATTGACATTTCTCCCCCCTCGATAGGTAGCTGCCACCATCACATTCTCCAGCACCGTGAGCCCCAAAAAGGGCCGTGGAACCTGAAAGGTGCGATTGATACCATGCCGAACACGGCGGTAGGCAGGCAGGTGCTGAATGGGTTGACCTAAATAGCGAATCTGGCCCCCATCTACCCGAAATACCCCGCTGATAGCATTGATACAGGTGGTTTTACCTGAACCGTTAGGGCCGGCGAGACCCAGAATTTCACCGGGATGGATACTGAAAGAAACCCCATCGAGGGCCTTCAGACCACCAAAATGTTTCTTCAAACCCTCAACTTCCAGGATCGGTGCTTCAGGGGACATCGATACCTCGTCGTTTGGCAAGTGATACCAGTCCATTTGGCAAAAAGAGTACCAGCAGCACGATGATCAAACCGTAAACAAGCTGGAAATACTGGGGGGTGGAAATACCGATGTAATTGTACGCACCATACAAGATAAGGGTACCAACGATGGGTCCGAGCACCGTTCCGATGCCACCAAAAAGGACAAAAACAATGGTGAACACGCCGATACCCAGACCAAACACGGTTTCAGGATAGAAAACGGAGATGTACCAACCAAAGGTTGCCCCGGCAAGCCCCGCAACCAGCGCCGAAAGCAGCCACGAAATCGACCTGAGCTTGACCACATTGACCCCCGACATGGACGCACTCAATGGGTTTTCGCGAATAGCCGCGAGAGCGAGTCCGAAACGGGAACCGCGGATGAAACCCGACAAGACCAGCGCGAACAACAGAATGAAGAGCATCGTCCAGTAGGCCCCGTTGGGGTCATACACTTGCGGCAAACTGATGCCATAGGGACCTTGGGTAATACTTTCCAGATGAGGGTTGGCAACGATGTAGTACAAGGCCTCTGCGGCAGCAAGATTGGCAATGGAGAAATAGGCCCCTGAGAGTCTGAACAATGGAATAAGGATCATCCCTACCAGAACTGCCGCACCGCCCCCGACAATCACCGCCAGATAGGGCGACCAATGCAAGAAGGTGATCGCCAGAGCACCACCGTAGGCCCCGGCACCGAAAAAGCCTACATAACCGAAAGGCAGGTAACCCGTATATCCATAGATGATATTCAGCCCCAAGGCGAGAGCCATGTACATCATCATGTTGAAGAGTAGAAACTGATTGTTGTAAATGTACGGGACGAAGACGAAAGTCAGTAGGGTAATTGCCACGATAACCGCGGTACTACGCCATGTCTTAGGCACTGCGCACCGCCTTCCCCAACAGTCCACTGGGTTTGACCAACAGAATCAGAATCAGCAATACATAGGGAAACATCTCTGACCAGGAAGTCAGAAATGTCTGCATCAACATCAGGGCCTCCCCATAAAGAATGCCACCCAGGACAGTACCCAGCGGATTACCCAGTGAGCCGATAACGATGATGACGAACGAGGTCACAGTGATCCCCAGGCCCATCGAAGGCTCGATCGCACCGAACATGAAGGGACTGAATATTCCAGCCAGAGCAGCCGAGGCGATACCGATGCCAAAGGCTACGGCCGAAACCCGGTGCACAGAAATGCCGGTGACCACAGCCTCCGAGCGTTCCGTCATAATTGCCCGGGTCGCTCGCCCCGCCCGGGTGTGATACAGGTACAGATAGATAAGCACTATCCCGATGAGCGCCACTGCAGCGCTCACTACCCAAGACGATGGATAGATCTGACCAGCGATGTGAATAGGTGCTCCACCAAAAACGGAAGTGGGGATGGAACGCTGGTCATTGCCAAAGGCGAACACCGCCAAGGCCTCGATCACCTGCGACAAGCCAAAAAACAGGATGAAGGAAAGCATCTCCGGATCGCCTGATTTTTGTAACCTAGGAACCAACAGGTAATACAACGGTAGGCCCAGGCCCAAAAACACCACCAGCTCTATGGGGATCGCCCAGAGGGGATTCCAGCCGAGCAGATGATAGATATAAAAAGCACCATAAGCGCCCAGCATGAGGAAATCACCATGGGCAAGATTGATGATACGCATCACCCCAAAAATAAGGTTGAGGCCGACCCCGACCAAGGCAAAATAGAGCCCGTAGAAGAGGCCGGCCAAAACCGCGTATTCAAATAGACTCATGGTTTACGTGGCTGAGGGTAAACGTACTTGGCTGCCGCACTCTCAACCGGGAAAACAGCCTGCAACTTGAGACCCGATGGCGTTGGCAGTATTTGTCCAACCGGTAAAGACTCACCAATTTGGGCCCCCTCGTGGTTCACCTTGAACAAACCATCCAATGTAAAAATCTTGCCGGAGAACGCATCGATGGCAGTACGCATTGATTCCTGGGTGTATTTTGCAGCCTTGGCCAAAGCGTGCTGGACGATGAGTCCAGTGTTGTACCCGGCAACGGTGGAAAGGTCAATATTGCGTCCGCCTGACTTGGTATAGGCTGCCTCGAAAGCATCCAGGGTGGGCCCATGGGTGACCTCACGGTTGTAGCGAATCAGCGGTGGCGCAACGTAAGAATAAACATAACGCATCGCGGCGTTGCCGACAGCCTTGCGTACTACTTCAAAATGCAGAGCCGGATTGGGAACAAACAGCATCGGGAAATACAGTCCTGAACTAGCATAGTCCTGTAAGAATGCGACATCGTTATTACTGTAGCCAAACTCCGCCACGGCTTCCGGCTTGGCTTCGGCAATACGATGCAAAATCGTAGAATAGCTGGAAGTGCTGTCGGGAACCGACTCGAAAAAGACCACGTCAGCACCTAGCTTCTTCAAGGTACTTTTCAAGGTGTTGGCCTGGGAACCCGACCAATCATTGGCCGCATACAAAATTGCGACCCGCTGGATGCCGAGCTTGCGCATGAAATTGGCCAGTACTTTGGGCCATTCTGAAGAAGTCGGCAAACCGGTCAGCACAATGTAGCGATTTTTATCCGCCGGGCGGAAGAACTTACCCGAGGTGCCGGTCTCATCGAACAGCAGAATGCGGTGTTCCCTAGCCAGGGGGATGGCTACTGAAGTAAGTACAGAACCGTAATCAGCGATCAAAATATGGACCCGATCCTGGGTAATCAGCCGGTTGTACAGGCTCGCCGCCAAGGTGGTGGAACTCTGATCGTTATAAGCAATGAGCTTGACGGGAATGCGCTTGCCATAGGCCTTGACGTACACCCCTCCCTTGGCATTGACCTGATCAGCCCAAAATTGCAAACCGGCATATTGACGGGTCGAGGCCTGTGAAAAATTTCCGGACCCTGCGTATAGGGTGCCGATCTTGATTACACTAGGAGCAGCCCAGGCACCAAGTGAAAAGATCAGGGAGGATACCCCTAGGATCATAAGAAGCAGCGTTTTACGTATCATGACTAATTCTCCTGCTTACATACACAACCATATGGAAAATTTCCTGTCTTGGCTACCCATTAAGAATAAAATCCAGTAACAACAGGAAACCCAAAGCGTGCCCCAGAATCAGTAGCCGGGGCCACTCTCAAGATCTACAACTTTGACAATCCCTTGCTTAGTAACTCTACTATAGTCACCAGGGTAGCACCAGACTAAGGCACCCTAGGAGAGGGGTAACGAGGCTTAGCCGTACGCATCGTAGCGGGGAAGACAACCTCCATTGCAAGTTTGCCATGTTTTAAATGAAGTTGGCCAACAGGCAGAGTTTCTCCAATTTGAGCGCCAAATTCATTTACCTTGAACAGACCATCAATAGTACTCAGTTTACCGGAAAACCCGGTTATAGCCTTACGCATAGCAAGCGGATTAAGGCTCGCTGAGGTAGCAAGCGTCTTCTGGATAACCAGTCCTGCATTGTAACCCGCGATGGTAAGGAAATTAGCCTTAGTATGGTTTTGCCGCTGGTACTCACTCATGAACTTGGAAAGAGTGGGCCCATAATTGACATCATTATGGATAAGAAGTGGCGGCGTAGGATACGTGTAGGTCCAGGCAAGTCCCTTCACCCCTACATTCTTTTTCATAA
>QILI01000041.1 GCA_003233305.1 Mizugakiibacter sp. | reverse complement strand
CGGTGATCGGCATCGAGCATGCCGTCATTCTTTAGCCCTGCAGCCAGCCGGACCGTCTCCTTCATGCGATCGATAACGCGTGGCGCGCCGTGCTGGAAGCGTGCAACGACCAGATGAAAGCTGTTGGAGCCGAGATCTACGGCAGCGAGGATTTCATCTTCGCAGATTTCGGTACTTAAGGAAGTGTTCACGGGAAATTGTCCGGTACAAGATGAACCATTCCGGTACGCCGATAGGGGCGCGTTTCCCGGTTGTTTCGGTTAGGCTAACAGCCTGTCGGATTATGGGAGATACTAGCGTAGGGGTGAAGTAGTAAGTCAGAACTTTTATGAATGTGAAGCAAGAACTGGATCTATGCAATGATTATTTTAGGTCATGCAGACCGGTACTTCCCTCATATAACCGATGCATCCATAGTCCAACAGATTGCTAGCTATTTCGCGCGTAGGTGTATGTCTGGGCGAGCCTTGGCACAGCCAGAGTAGCCTGTGGTGATTAAGGGAGAGTGGCCCGAATGGGCGAAAACGATACCGATCAGCTGCTGGTAGAACGAGTCCAGCAAGGCGATATGCATGCTTTCGATTTGTTGGTACGCAAGTACCAACATAAAATCGTGGCACTCATTTCCCGCTACATCAACGATTGGAGCGAATGCGAAGATGTTGCCCAGGAAACCTTCTTACGGGCGTATCGGGCCATGGGGGGGTTCCGTAGTGAAAGCCGCTTTTATACCTGGCTGTACAAGATTGCAGTAAATACGGCCAAGAACCACCTGGTTTCACAGGGTCGTCGTCCTCCCACCGAGGACGTGGCTTTCGAGGATGCTGAATTTGGTGATTCCGGGCGTAGCCTGCGCGATAACGCCACACCCGAGCATGAATTGCTCAGGCAGGAAATGGAACAAACCATGTTTTCCGCTGTCCAAGCATTACCTGAGGACTTGCGCTTGGCAATTACCCTTCGCGAAGTTAAAGGTATGAGTTATGTGGAAATTGCTGCGTACATGCATTGCCCGGTTGGTACGGTTCGGTCACGAATATTTCGTGCTCGAGAAGCGATTGATAGCAGTCTTGGTCCCTTGCTAGGGGATCAGTGAGCGGATCAAGCAGAAGGTTGCAGAGGTGCAGACAATGACGAGAAGCCCACTGAAGATCCAGGTTTCCGCCTTGATGGACGATGAACTCGAGCGTCAGGAAGCGCGCTTCCTGTGGCGTGGAATAAGCCACGATGCCGAGCTCAAACATGCCTGGGATCATTACCATGTACTGCGTTCCTGCTTGCGGGGTGAGCCGACCCTGTTGGCATCTGCTGATTTTGCCGATCGGGTTGTCAGGGCCGCAGCTGCGGAGTCGAAGCCGGTCCAGGAATCTCGTAATACAAGCCGCTCGGGGTATTGGCTGCGCTGGTCCGGTGGAGGCGTCATTGCAGCGGCGGTGACCATGTTCGCCGTCATGCTGGTTCCCGGTGGAGTTTCCGAACTCTCAAACGCACCTCGCCAGGAACTCGTTAGCGAGAGTGCGGTTCCTGCCCCGTCGTGGCTGCATGCTCCGACGATCCAGGTTGAAACGGCTTCAGATCAGCAGATTCTCCCGGTAAGCGGTCGCTCAGAAGGAAGACTCAATCGGGTGATCGGGACCAATCAGTACGTTGTGGTGGGTGGTGAGATGGACCGGGCCGACATGAGCTCCTATTTGCTGATGCCGCTTCCACAACCACCGAATAGTTCACCGGGCTCTGCACATCATTAACCGTGATAGAACCGGGTTGATCTGATCTGTATTTGCACAAATATGTTCGATTGCTGCATTACGACCTACGTAATCCTTACCTATCACCCTGATAGGTCTCGAAGAGCACTTTGCGGTACCTGGCGTTCGACCCGTTCGCTATGATTTATTGAAGTGCCCTGTTGTATAGCTGGATGTCCTGATTCTGAATGTATGGTTAATCTGTGGGTTGGTAACCGGTCCGGGCGACTCCGTGACCATGACCCTTGGCACAGGCGCCGGCATCCTCGACGTTTCAAGCTGAACGGTACATGGCCGGTCGTTGAACTTTGGCACCGAAATCAGCGTCGAACGTTTCGGTGTGGGCTCGAAGCCTGCTGTTCCTGGACTTTCTGACTTATGTGGAGAACTCAGAGATGAGATTTTTGTCACAAAGATTTGTTCTTGTTGGCATTTTGTTGTTGAGTGTGAGCAGCGTATCAATAGCAGGCACTTTGCCTGATTTCACCTCCATCGTGAAGGAGAACGCTCCGGCGGTGGTTAATGTTCAGGCGACTATTGTGCAGCGCAATTCGCTTTCAGCCAATGGCCAGCAGGCTCCTAACTTGTTTCGTTTCTTCGGCTTTCCGTTTCCTCCACAGATGCCCCGCAATCGGCAGGAAATCTCGATGGGATCGGGCTTTATCCTCTCCTCAGATGGCTACATTCTTACCAATGACCATGTCATCAATGGGGCTAAGAAGGTTACGGTCACCCTGGCCAGTAAACGGGTTTTCACGGCCAAGGTGGTGGGCTATTCCAAAACCTACGATATTGCCCTGCTGAAGATCAAGGCGACCGGTCTGCCTACGGTCAAGATTGGCAATTCAGCTAACCTCAAGGCCGGACAGTGGGTGCTGGCGATCGGTTCACCCTTTGGCTTCGATCATACCGTCACGGCAGGTATTGTCAGCGCCGTGGGTCGGGCCTTTGGGCCAGCCGATCAACGCTATACCGCTTTTGTTCAGACCGATGTTCCCATCAATCGCGGCAACTCGGGTGGTCCGCTGTTCAACCTGCAAGGTCAGGTGGTGGGTATCAATTCGCAGATCTACTCCAATACCGGCGGATTCATGGGGGTGTCGTTTGCTATTCCTATCGATGTGGCGATGCATGCGGTTCGACAAATCAAAAAATACGGTCATGTTGAACGGGGTCTGCTGGGTGTGGTGATGCAACAGGTAACGCCGAATCTTGCCAAGAGCTATGGCCTCAGTGAGGTCAAGGGTGCATTGGTTAGTAAAGTCGAACCCAACAGTCCCGCAGCCAAGGCGGGGATCAAGCGTGGCGACATTATTCAGAGCTTCAATGGATCACAGGTTGATTCAGTACAGGATCTTGCGCCCATGGTTGGCTTGACCCAGCCTGGCACTATGGCCAAGGTTGAAATCTTCCGGCAGGGTAAAATGCGTACACTGCGTGTGAAGATCGGCAAGGCTCCCCGTGGCAAGGCTGGCATCATGCAGGGCGAGTTGGGCAATACCGGCAATTCCCTGGGAGTGGTGGTACAGACCCTGACGCCTCAGCAGCGGCAACAGATGAATTTGTCTGCTGGACAGGGTGTGGTGATTACCCGGGTAATCGGAAATACAGCACAGCAGGCGGGGGTCAGGCCTGGAGACGTGATTTTGAGCGTTGACAATCGGCCCGTCGGCAGTGTGGCTCAGTTCCACCGGGAGCTTGGCCGACTCAAACGCGGTGCTATCGTGCGTCTGTTGCTGCAACGCGACAATTTCAATCTCTTTGTAGCGTTGCCTCTCGGTGGCGGTAGCCAGTGAGGATAGTCTGACGGGGCAGAAACTACACCCCGGCATCTGTCATACTTTGTTCTGGAAGCGCCGCCTGTAGGCGGCGCTCGTCTTTGCACGCGTACAAGCCCGTTCATTACAGAAACCATGGATCAGATACGCAATTTCTCCATTATCGCCCATATCGATCACGGTAAGTCCACGTTGGCCGACCGTATCATTCAGTTGTGCGGCGGCTTGGAACTGCGCGAGATGGCCGCACAGGTGCTGGACTCGAATCCTATCGAGCGGGAGCGGGGCATTACCATCAAGGCCCAATCCGTTTCCCTGCCGTATCGCGCTCACGACGGTAGAACCTATCAGCTCAATTTCATCGATACTCCCGGGCATGTCGATTTCAGTTACGAAGTAAGCCGTTCTCTGGCGGCTTGCGAGGGTGCGTTGCTGGTCGTCGATGCCGCCCAAGGGGTGGAGGCCCAATCGGTGGCAAACTGCTACACAGCGGTTGAGCAGGGTCTGGAAGTGATTCCGGTCATCAATAAGATCGATTTGCCAACGGCGGATGTGGATCGGGTTAAAACTGAAATCGAGTCGGTCATTGGCATTGATGCCTCGGAGGCAATTGCCATCAGTGCTAAGACGGGGGCCAATGTCGAGGCGGTACTCGAAGCCATCGTCGCCCGTATTCCGGCTCCGCAACCGCGCCATAGCCACGCCTTGCAGGCCCTGATTATCGATTCTTGGTTCGATAACTATCTGGGTGTGGTCATGCTGGTTCGAGTCATGCAGGGTCAAATCAAGCCAGGTGACAAGATCAAGGTCATGTCGACAGGCCGCACTCATGGGGTGGATGGGGTCGGTGTATTTACCCCCAAGCGCAAGAAACTGTCACGACTCGGGCCGGGAGAAGTAGGCTGGATCAATGCGTCGATCAAGGACGTGTATGGGGCCAAGGTGGGTGACACACTGACGCTTGCTGGAGATCCGGCACAGGAGCCCTTGCCCGGATTTCAGCAGGTTCAGCCCCGCGTATTTGCCGGATTATTTCCGGTACTGGCCGATGATTTTCCAGCCTTACGTGAGGCCTTGGACAAGCTGCAGCTCAATGATGCGGCACTATTTTTCGAGCCGGAGAGTTCTGAGGCCATGGGTTTTGGCTTTCGCTGTGGCTTTCTCGGCATGCTACATATGGAAATTGTGCAGGAAAGGTTGGAACGTGAGTACAACATCGATTTGGTGACTACCGCACCGACCGTGGTGTATGAGGTAATCCGAACCGATGGCAGCCTGCTGACGCTGGACAATCCAGCCAAATTACCACCCGCCCAGCAAGTGGTCGAGATTCGTGAGCCGATCATTGTGGCGAATATCCTCACTCCTCCGGATTACGTGGGTAATGTAATTACCCTGTGTGAGGAGAAGCGCGGAGTGCAGCGTTCTATCCACTACCTGGCCACCCAAGTACAGATTAGTTACGAGTTACCCCTAGCTGAAGCCGTTCTGGATTTCTTCGATCGTTTGAAGTCGGCCAGTCGTGGCTACGCCTCTATGGATTATCATTTTGAGCGTTTCGAAGCTGGGCCGTTTGTGCGGGTGGATGTGCTGATCAATGGTGATCGTGTGGATGCTTTGAGTCTGGTAGTACATCGAAACTATGCCGATCGACGTGGCCGCGAACTGGTCGAGCGCATGAAGGATCTGATTCCCAGGCAGATGTTCGATGTGGCGATTCAGGCGGCTATCGGCTCGCAGATTATTGCCCGTTCGACGGTCAAGGCCTTACGTAAGAATGTGCTGGCCAAGTGCTATGGCGGTGACGTATCACGTAAGCGCAAGCTGATCGAAAAGCAGAAGAAGGGCAAGAAGCGTATGAAACGGGTAGGTCGGGTGGAAATCCCCCAGGAAGCCTTCCTGGCAGTACTAAAAGTTGATTCGAAATAGGTGCGGTAGAGTTTTCACAATTCTTCTTGGAGTTCACGATGGAGTTTGATTTTTCAGCCCTGTTGCTTGCCCTCACCTTGATTACCGGGTTGGTCTGGCTTGTCGATGCACTGTTGTTGCGCAAGCGTCGTACGCTGCGGGCAGCCAGTGAAAACCGTCCCCAGCGACTACCGGTTCTGGTGGATTATTCACGCTCGTTGTTTCCGGTGATCCTTGCGGTGCTGGTGTTTCGATCATTTATTGCTGAGCCGTTCCGTATTCCATCGGGTTCGATGATGCCCACCCTCAAGGTGGGTGATTTCATTTTGGTCAACAAGTTTGCCTACGGACTGCGCTGGCCGGCCTTCAATACCAAGTTCCTAAATACGAGTGAGCCGCAGCGTGGCGATGTCATCGTGTTCCGGTACCCACGCAATCCTCGAGAGGACTATATCAAGCGGGTGATTGGGCTGCCGGGGGATATGGTGCGGATTCAGGGTGAGAATGTATATATCAACGGTAAGCTGATCCCGACCCGGCTGGTTGGACCGTACCAGGGCGGTTACGGACGCGAGAGTCAATGGCTGGAGGCCAATAATGCCGTGCTTTATCGTGAATCCATGGGTCGCCATCGTAATGATATTGTTGAGATGCCCGGGGTTGTGAATCCCTCCATGCTGAGTCTCCCGGGCTGCCATTTCACGACCTCGCACCAGGGCGAATGCAAGGTTCCAGCACATAGTTATTTTGTAATGGGGGACAATCGGGACAATAGTGAAGACAGCCGTTTTTGGGGCTTCGTCCCGGAAAAGAACCTGGTCGGCAAGGCTTTCCTGATCTGGTTTAGCTGGCGTGGCCCGTATTGGGTGGATTTCAAACGCATTGGTATGCTCATACACTGAGATCTATTAACAGGCGGAGATGAGATTTATGAAATCCAGACAGCAAGGCATGACCCTGGTCGGGTTTCTGTTCGTGTTGGTCATCGCAGGTTTTTTTGCCTATATGGCCATGAAGCTGGCCCCGGCCTATTTCGAGTTCATGGGGGTAAAGAAAATGGTAACTGAGGTGGCAGCGAAACCAGGCGAGCGTGAGAAACCACTTTCAGTAATCCGCAGTGATATGTCTTTCAAGGGTGATTTTCAATATGTGGATAACAGCACCATTCAGGAAGCGAGAATCCATATAGAGACCGGCCAAGGCACTCCACGATTGGTTATCCGCTATCACAAGACCATCCCTTTTCTGTACAACGTCGATTTCCTTTTACATTTTCAGACTTCGGCACCGTTCAACGGATCGAGTTCAGGTGGTTGATTCCATTCAATTTATCCATCGGTTTCGTAATATGGAGCTTGCTGAACTGGCCTTGACGCATCGCAGTGCCGGTCGACCCAATAACGAGCGTCTGGAGTATCTCGGTGATGCGCTTCTGAACTGTTGTGTCGCGGAGCTGCTGTTTAATCGTTATGCGCAGGCCAGTGAAGGCGAACTGACGCGGATGCGGGCGGCGCTGGTTAACGGTCAGGCTTTGGCCGAGATCGCCCGCGGTATTCATTTAGGGGAGCAATTGCGGTTGGGTCCGGGAGAAATAAAAAGTGGTGGCCAGCGACGTGATTCGATACTGGCCGATACGTTCGAGGCCTTGCTGGGTGCGGTGTACCTTGATGCCGGCTTCGATGCGGTTCGTGCAGTCATTGGCCACCATATTGAGCCACGTCTGGCGGCGCTGACCCGTTCCGGCAAGGATGCCAAGACAGAATTACAGGAGTGGTTGCAGCATCGGGGCCTGCCCTTACCGGACTATGTATTGGTTAACAACAGCGGCCCCGAGCATGAGCCGACCTTCACGGTCCGTTGCCGTCTCCGGGTGCCTGAACTTTTGGAATTTTTTGCTGATGCGGGCAGTAGCCGGGCTGCCGAACAGCAGGCGGCCGCTCAGGCACTACGAACTCTGAAAAAACCGGGAAATCGTCCAATATGAACTCGGGTTCTGATTTTCATTGTGGCTATGTTGCCCTACTGGGCCGGCCAAATGTAGGTAAATCATCGCTGCTCAATGCCATGCTGGGTACCCATCTGAGTATTGTCAGTCCCAAGCCACAAACAACCCGGCATCGCATCCTCGGCATCCTCGACCGGCCGGGGGTGCAAATCCTGTTTGTTGACACTCCGGGGTTGCACCGGGGGGCGCGCCGGGCACTTAATCGTGCCTTGAATCGCTGTGCACATGCCGCTCTCACTGGTGTGGATGTTGCTGTTCAGGTGGTAGAAGCCGGCAAATGGACCGACGAGGACAGTTCCGTCTATGCGGCAATGGAAGCCCAGGGTGTGACAAAGTTGTTGGCGATCAACAAGATCGACCGCATTCGCGACAAGTCGGCGCTGCTGCCGTTTCTCGCCAAGATCAGCAAGGAACGTGATTACGCTTCGCTGCTACTGGTTTCGGCCCGCCGCAAGGACGGCCTGGAAGCATTGCAACAGACCATCGTCAAGTATCTCCCAGCACATGAGGCGCTTTATGAAGACGATGAACTGACCGACCGGAGTGAACGATTCCTGGCCGCAGAGATGGTTCGTGAGCAGCTCATGGTGCATCTTGACGAAGAGCTGCCTTATGCCACCACGGTCGAGATTGAGGCGTTCACTGAGCGTGCCGATGGCAGGGTGGAAGTTCACGCGGTGATCTGGGTTGAACGAAAAGGTCAGAAAGCAATTGTCATTGGTGCCGGGGGGGCAATGCTCAAAATAGTTGGTAGCTCGGCACGGCAGGCTATGCAGCGACTCTTTAATCGGGGGGTCCATTTGCAGCTTTGGGTCAAGGTCCGGGCGGGATGGTCGGATAATGAGAACGATCTACGCCGTCTCGGCTACAGTGATTGAGTACAGGAAATCTCTGCAGCCTGTCGGGCTTGGAGGGTCGTAGCGAGGCGGATGAAAAATCGAGAACCGTTTTTGGATCTTTTGAGGCGAATAGTGGTTCTATTTAACGATAAAGACCGAAAGGATGAACCGATTTTCCACCGTCGCAGTAGCTCCTACCTAAGCCCGACAGGTCCCTGGAGACCGTCACGAGCGGGCCGAGTGTAAGGAGTCGCGGAGTGAGCAACGAGACATATACAGCAGATAAGCGAGGTGCGAGCGAGCACACGACACTGCAAGCGGTTCGTATAGTAGGTTTTTAGAGGTTACCTGCAGTGCAAATCTGGCAACAGCCCGGCTATGTGCTCCATGCCAGACCATGGCGTGAGACTTCATTGTTGCTTGAATGTCTGACTCCTGAGCTGGGTCGGGTGGGCTTGATAGCACGCGGTGTACGTGGCCGGAAAACACGCATTCAACGTGCTACGTTGGAAGCGTTTCAGCCCGTGAACCTGAGTTTTCATCTGCGTGGCGAGATGGGCACTTTGCGGGATGCTGAAGCCGGGCCACGACATGCCCTGACCGGCACCGGGTTGTTGTCTGGCTTGTACCTCAATGAGCTGGTGGTGCGTCTGACGGTACGCCAGGATGCCCATGCGCCATTATTTGCCGCCTATGCCGATACCCTGGCGCGTTTGGCTACACATACCGGGATTGCTTGGACGTTGCGAAGGTTCGAGCGCGATTTACTGCAGGCTCTCGGCTACGCTCCTGTACTTGATGCCGAACCCGGGAGCGGTCAGCCAATCCAGCCTTTGCAACGCTATGATTATGAACCTGAGTTGGGCCCGGTAGTACGGCCTCAGACAGGCTGGATCCCAGGTTCGGCCTTGTTGGCGTTGGCCACAGATAGTGAGCCCAGGGCTGAGGATCTACGCGTGCTCAAACGGCTGATGCGCCGTTTGATTGCTGAACATCTTGGTAACCGTGATCTGGCATCCTGGCGGTTTTTCAGCCACCGTCGGGAGGTGACAAGGAGGCCTGTAAAGCCCGTCGAGTGATATTCACGGCGGTACGAAAGCGCTGCAAAGCTTGCTGCCCGGCGCGGGCATCATGATTTATGGCGTTGCGCAGCTCGTACGCCGCTTGTGCCAGCGACGGGGTGCCACAGAATCCCGCCGCCGAACGCAGACGGTGCAGTCGTTCGCATAATTGTGATGGCTGTTCATGGAAACGGGCATCGAGCCCATCGGCCAGTTCGTCCAGTTCGCGTAGCAGCAAGCGGCGTAAGGCATCCCGACTATGGGCTGATCCGGCTACTTGTATCGCCGCAGCATCATCTAAGGGGTCGAGGCCGACACCGCAGGATTCGAGTAAGCCTCTCAGGTGTTCGACGGCACATGGCTTGACCAGAACGTCGACAAACCCGGCTGCCAGCAGCTTGTTGTAGCGTTGTGTATCCAGATCAGCACTGCTGGCCAGAGCGGGGCAGATGGGTGCTCCGGGGTCGCTTGCAGCATGCAGGTGTCGTAACACTTCCGGGCCAGACAAGCCGGGCATGTGTTCATCCAGCAGCAGCAGGTCAAAGGTATTCTCACGGGCCTGCTGTAAGGCACTGGAGCCATCGTGGAACAGGGCAACCTCGCAACCGATTTGCTGCAACATTTCCTGCAAAACATCAGCGCTGAGCGGATCGTCTTCAGCAACTAGAATACGCGGGCGAGGTGGTATTGAGGGTCCATTCATGTCACTTTCCTATTTACCTTGGCAGAATCGGTGTATATGAAACGAATTGCAAGCCCGGGTAGAAAATGCTGGTGGTTTCTGATCATGGCCTTATGGGCAGGTTCAGGCTTGGCTGCCGTACAGGTTAATATCCGTCAGGTCGATGGTTCGGGCTTGAAACTGTCCGGGCTACAGATGCAACTGGCGCCAGCACCGGGGTCAAAAGGTGCGCTTCGGGTGCAACTGCAAATTGCCCAACTCAGTATTGCTGCATTGGGCTGGAAGGGCGTACGTATCCAGGTTGATGGCCTGCTGAGCCGTGATCGAACCGGGCGCTGGGTATTTAACGCTCCAGTACGTGTGCAAGGCGCACCGGGAGGAGCCTTTAGTACTTTGACCCGATTAGTTTGTCGTATCAGTACCAATAGTGCCGAAATCACCATCACCCGTAAACACACCAAGATTGTAGCAACGCTGCCCCTGGATGGGCCATTGCACGTATTGTGGCGTCTGCAATCGGTTCCGGTGCGCTGGCTACAGGGAGTGCTGGCCTCGGTACTTTCACAACCCAAGGTCACTGCGGGTACGGTGTCGGGGATGGTGGCTCTGGACAGCGATGCCCAGCGGTTACGTCTTTCTGGACGGGCCAGACTGCAGGCTTTGACCCTGAATGCTTCGGCCGGGAAGGTGGCGAGTGAAAAACTGTCCTTGGTCGGCGATTTCCGGATGATTCAAGATGCGGCTGCGACCCACTTCAATTTTGATGGCAGCTTACGTGGTGGCCAGGTTCTGGCCGGGAGTTTTTATGCGAAGCTACCGAATACCGGTACTGTTTTGCGCCTCCAAGGCATACGATATCCCGGAGGTCGCTTGCGCCTGACTCACGTCGAATATCGGGATGCCGGGGCACTGCTTATACAGGGTAACCTGGCACTTAATGCCCGTCGGCAACTACGTAGCTTACGGGTACAGCGTCTGGATGCGAATCTGGGTGTAGTTCTGCAGCGCTATGCCTCAGGCTGGTTGGCGCAGACAGGTCTGAGTGGACTTCAGGCTGCCGGGGTCGTATCGGGCCATCTGCAATGGTCGGCCGGTCACTTGCAGGATTTTTCCGTGAACCTGAAGAATGTCGATCTGGCTGATGCGCGTAACCGCTTTGCAATAGCAGGTCTGAATGGTGGGGTACGCTGGGCAAAACACCTCACTACACAGTCCACAACCCTGGGCTGGAAGGCGGCAAGTGTGTATCGGTTGCCTCTGGGGGCTGCGGAATTGCAACTGGCAAGTCGTTCCGGATGGTTGGTCCTGAAACATCCCGCCTCGATTCCCCTACTAGGTGGCCACTTTGGAATCTCACGGTTGAAATGGCGACCTGATGCCGGTAAGAGTACGCATCTGAAAGCTTCCTTGAACTTCCGGAATATCGACTTGGCAACCTTGGCCGGGGCCTTGGACTGGCCGGCTTTTCGGGGTAAATTGGGCGGGGCCGTGCCTGAACTGCTCTGGCGTGGGGACCAAATCATCCTCAATGGTGGGCTTTCCGCCAATCTATTCGATGGGTTTGTCGATGTTACCCATTTGCAACTCGCCCATCCCTTTGGCGATACGCCCGAGCTGGGTGCTGATCTGCTCTTACGGGGGGTGCGTTTAGGACCGATGACCAGTGTTTTCGATTTTGGTGAAATCCGTGGTCGCCTGGATGGCTCAATCAAGGGATTGCGGCTGGTGGCCTGGAAACCCATAGCGTTCAATGCGGAACTGTACACCGTAGGCGGTGGGCGCATCAGCCAGCGCGCCATCAAGAATCTAACCGAGATCGGTGGTGGCGGCTTGGCAGGTGGTTTGCAGGCCACCATACTGAGATTGTTCAGCAGCTTCTCCTACAAGCATATCCGCCTCTCCTGCAAACTGGTGGGTACGGTTTGTACGATGGGAGGGGTCGGCCCCGCCGATGGTGGCGGGTACACTATCGTGCAAGGGAGTGGTTTGCCGTACATCCACATTGTGGGCCATCAACGGCGTGTTGATTGGCCGACCCTGGTACGTCGTCTGCGTGCGGCAACGACCGGGCAGTCCCCCATTATCCGTTGACGTACATTGGAGCATCGTATGCGAAAGCTGAGTTCAATCTTGCTGTTCATCACATTTGGCCTTGTTGCGGGTTGCGTCACGATCAATGTTTATTTCCCTGCGGCAGCCGCGAATCGTGCCGCCAAGCAGATTGTCAGTGAGGTACTGGGCCACTCGTCCACTGCAACCAAGCCGACCACCAAGTCTCCGAACCAGGCCCCCCCTTCAGGGTCATCCAGAAACCGAGATGGTTCTGGGGGAACCCAAGCCAGTCTGTTGGATTTTTTGATCCCGGCGGCGCAGGCGCAGACCGCCGAGCCCAAGCTGGACGTCAACACTCCGGCGGTCCGCACCATTCTGAGCAGAATGAAAACCCGGTCCAAAAAAGATCTCGAACCCTTGCTGCAATCCGGCGCCATCGGTTTCACAGCAAATGGCAATGTAGCAATCCATGATCTGTCTGCCGTATCTCTTGCCAACCGGGCTGGGGTCGGGCAGATCATTGCCGACGCCAATCGGGATCGGGCTGAATTGTATGCGGCGATAGCCAAGGGTAATGGTCATCCACAGTGGGAGTCGAAGATTCGTGCCATTTTTGCGCGCAACTGGATCGAGCAGGCCCGGCCGGGTTGGTTTTATCGCAACAGCAATGGAGTCTGGCAACGTAAGCGTTAACCGGCATGGCCATCTCGAACTTATCAGTCGGAGCTGGGTAGCCCCAGCCGGATTTTATGCATGAACGAAATCCAGGCCGATATCACTGCCCTCAGCCATGACGGCCGCGGCGTTGCGCATATTGATGGTAAAACCGTGTTTGTGCCCGATGTGCTGCCCGGAGAACGTGTCCGCTTACGTATCGTGCGGCGTCACCGTCGTTATGATGAAGGGGTGTTGCTGGAGCTTTTAAGTCACTCTCCGGAACGGGTGTCGCCTCGTTGCCCGCATTTCCTGCACTGCAGTGGCTGCACTCTGCAGCATCTTTCTGTTCCCGCGCAGATTGCAGCCAAGCAGAATGTTCTGGCGGATAATTTTGAGCGCATTGGCAAAGTTGTTCCGGAAAGATGGTTACCGGCATTGCAAGACGAACTCTGGGGATATCGACGCAAGGGCCGCTTGTCGGTTCGCTGGATTGAAAAGAAAGGCCGCGTACTGGTGGGGTTTCGCGAGACCAACCCACGTTATGTGGCCGATCTGCAAGCATGTGACGTGCTGCATCCTACCCTCGGTTTATGTTTGGGGGAGCTGGCGGAGCAGATCGGCCACTTATCTATCCGTACCCATATTCCGCAGATCGAATTTGCTGCAGGTGACGAGGCCCTGGTACTGGTTATCCGACATACCGAGGTGCCAAGTGCTAGCGATTGTGTAAGTCTGGCGGCCTTCGGTGATGCGCACGGCTTGTCGATCTGGTTACAGGCACAAGGACCGGATAGTGCCCATCCCATGCGTGAGCAAGACCAGGTACGTTTGGCCTATCGGGTTCAGGACGATCTGTTGATTACATTTCAGCCACTTGATTTCATACAGATCCATTCCGGGATGAACCGATGCATGGTGGATCAGGCTCTGGCCTTGCTCGAACCGTCGCCCCAGCACCGAATCCTGGATCTTTTCTCAGGTATCGGAAATTTTACTTTGCCGATGGCGCGGCATGCTGCCGAAGTGACAGGAATTGAAGGGGAGTCTGGGCTGGTGCAGCGCGCTATCGATAACGCTCATGACAACGGCATCGAGAACGCGCACTTTCATAGTGCCGATCTATTCAAGGACCAACGGGCCACCTCTTGGGCGCAGCAGTCATGGGATGCCATCGTGCTGGACCCACCCCGCGCGGGGGCGGCCGAGCTTCTCGACTACCTGCCTGGGGCCGCCACCCACAAGCTGCTGTATATATCCTGCCATCCGGCATCATTGGCCAGAGATGCGGGAACCCTGGTGCACAGGCACGGGTTCCAGCTGCAAGCTGCGGGAGTGATGGATATGTTTCCACATACCTCTCATGTTGAGTCGATGGCCTTGTTTACGAGAGACTAAGCGAGTAGGTGGTACCTCGACCGTAGCGAGCAATTCAAGTGCAAGGAATCCCGGAGGGAGTGAGGACGCAACACAGTAATCGAGCCGCACAGTAGATTTATAGAGGTGCCCATGGGTATAGAGATCGAACGCAAATTCCTGCTCGACAACCAAACCTGGCACGATCAGGTGCATTCGGTTTCGCATATTCGGCAGGGCTACTTCGTTGCTGCCCAGGCCTTGACGCAGGGTCTGGCCAAAGCCTCGGTGCGGGTGCGTATCGAGAATGGTATTGCTGAGTTGAACATCAAGGCGGTTCGGCTGGGTATCGAACGCGCCGAATACGGATACCGGATACCGGTAGGCGATGCCAGCAGCATGTTGCAGGAGTTGTGTTCGGGGATACTGGAGAAACGCCGCCATCGGGTTCGGGTCGCCGGTTTCTGTTTTGAGATTGATGAGTTTCTCGGTGAAAATGCCGGGCTGGTGGTGGCAGAAATTGAATTATCCGATGCCGAAGCGGCCTTTCCCCGGCCGGATTGGTTGGGGCGGGAAGTCAGCGATTGCCCGCGTTACTACAACGTGCAGTTGATCGACTATCCCTACTGTCGTTGGAGTGAGGCCGAACGCGCAGGAGCTCGCGGATGTTAATTGTGGGTGTCCAGGGTGCCGAATTGAGCAAGCCGGAACGCGCCTGGCTGGCCGAGCCGGAAGTGGCTGGAGTCATTCTGTTTGCGCGCAACTACCTTGATCGCGAACAGCTCCGCAAGTTAATTGCTTCGATCCGCTCCTGCCGGGACCGGCCATTGTTGGTGAGTGTCGATCAGGAGGGTGGGGTAGTACAGAGATTCCATAAGGATTTTACGGCTTTGCCGGCGCTGTCCGTACTGGGTCGGTTATGGCACCACGATCCGGCACTGGCCCGGCAACGTACCGAAGAACACGCCTGGATCAT
>QILI01000096.1 GCA_003233305.1 Mizugakiibacter sp. | reverse complement strand
GTGGTGGTGGTGGTGGCTTGATGAACTCCACCGTCACAATGTGTTCCTTCTTTTTTTCCTTCACCTGAGGCGGTGCAGGGGGCGAAAGCAAGAACAGCAATGCTGCCGCATGTATAGCTATAGCCCCGGCCAAAGCCCAGGTACGCTGCCAGTTAAACGGAACTGTATCGTTGTTTTGATTTCTCGAGGCCATCAGTCAGCCAATGCTAAATAATTGAGTCCGGATCGCTTGGCATACCCGGTAACCGGAGTCCCCGCGGTACACAAGCGCACAAGACTACCCGACATACGGAAGTGTGTACAGCATACATTCATCCGATCTGTGTCATGAAATGTGACGGATTCACCACCACGGATCTTATCGGCCACGTTTTTGTCCGCGCAGCCATTTTTCTGCCGCGACGCGGGTTGCCGGATCTTTGGCCGCTTGCCGATATGCGTAGATTGCACCCTTGTGATTGCGTAAATTGATATCGGCATTGCCGATAAGAATCCATGCTGCACCGACCCGCTTGATGCCACGTTTGAGCGCCCGGCGCAAGGTTGTTCGGCCTTTACGATACTGCCCATCCTGCATTTGCACGTTACCCAGAGTGAAGTCAACCTCTCCATTTGTGGCAAATGGCGAAGCCTTGCTCCACGCGGCAATCGCTTTCTTGTAGTCCCCAGCCAGATAGTAGGCATTACCCATCAATTTGTAAGGTTTCAGACCGGGCTTAACGATGCCCTTTTTGATTCCTTCCTGCAGGGTTTGCGCTGCTTGAGTCGCTTGCTTGTTCGCGTTTTTCTGGTTCTGAGCTATGTATACATAGAGCCTGGCCAACTTAAGATAGTCCGCCTCGGTTGAGAACACGCCTCGGGCTTTAGCAGCAGCCATCGCGGTGAGTGCTTTGGCGGGTTCATTGGCCTTAATGTAGATGTTGACCAGATTCGCCAAGGCCTTCTTGTTGCCGGGATTGGTAGTCAGGACGGTTTCTTCAAGCTTGGCCGCCTCGGTATACTGCCCGAGTTCAAAATAGCTAGCCATCAAGATCTGCTGCCATGACTCCGGCGCACTCTTGTTCAACCCCAAAGCCTGTTTCATGCTGTTGATGGCATTCTGATACTGGTTCAACCGGTAAAAGATGTTGCCTTGCAGTGCGTAGGCCTTACCACTCTGTTTACCGCCCTCTTTCATCCACTTCTGCAGGGTAACCAATGCCGGTTTCCACTGTTCTGATTGTGCTTGCACCTGAGCGATGGTGAGCATGGTATTGAAATAATCATTATTCGGCATCGAATTTAGATCAAGCGACTTCTGCAACAGTGTTAATGCAGCCGGGTACTGATGTGCATTCAGTTTGATCTGAGCAAGGCCGCGAAATGCCATGGCCTTGGCGTATTTGCTCGAGGTGTTTTTCAGAAGTTTGCCCAGAATCTCTGCGGCCTTCTGATTTGCGCCTTTGTTGAGCGCATTGAACCCATCTTGTAACTGCTGTGAGTCGCGTTGGCTGCGCAAATCATTCTGCGGTGCTTCACGTTGGGTTTTGGGATACTGCTGGGCTTGATTGTCATTGGCATAGGCGCCACTGAGCATGCCTAAACTCAAGGCAACTACCAACAGGGTCTTAGCAAGAATCGATCGCTTCATCATGAACCTCGCGGGGGGGGGTGCCGAAGCACGCGGGGTGGGGTGAACGCCTAGACTACCCATACCGCGATACCAAACACAAGTCGCACTGCATCATGGAATCCTCCATACCCCTTAGTATCTATAGATGTTCTTATGGCAGGATGGGGCTTCTGTCACAGCTGAAATCAAGCGCTCACACCCTTGCAAATAGTTGTTTTTACATGACCTACCCTAGCACACTGGATACGTTAAAATGGAAGCCTATACATCAAGATTTGCCACCTTCAGTGCATTGCTCTCGATGAAGGCACGCCGTGGTTCGACGGCTTCCCCCATCAACATGCTGAAGATCTCATCGGCAGCGACAGCATCCTCGATACTGACTTGCAGTAAGCGTCGGGTTTCAGGATTGACGGTTGTCTCCCACAGCTGTTCCGGATTCATCTCACCCAAGCCTTTGAAACGCTGGATCGTACGGCCTTTTTTCGCTTCTTCAAACAGAACCGAACGTGCTTGTCTAAATGAATCGACTGGCCGCTCGGTCGCACCGCGGTGCACCCGAGCACCGGACTCGATCAAGCCATTTATCATGCGGGCAATTTCCAGCAATGGCCTCATTTCGGCCCCATGAATAAAACCCCAGGGTAGGCGCCATACCTGTGAGAGCCCATGTTGTAGGCGTTGTATCTCGAGTATCGGATTGGCGGTCTCCTCGACCCAGCTGAGGCGGTATTTGGGCTGCCCCAAACCCTTCTTATTCAGGTGTTCCATCAAACCCTCGGCCCAAGCCTGGCGTTGTTGCGACATATCATGCCAAGACTCTTCCAAAGGCTGATACTCAAGCAGACTATTGAGAAATTTATAGTCGCAGCGATGCTTGAGACGATCACATTGGTCCAAAGCATGCTGAAACTGGTGTAACAGCTGCTCGAGTGCCCGCGCCTGAATCGCTGGTGCTACGTCGCTGGGTAGCAACTCAGCTGTCTCAACTACGTTGGCGATCAGGTAATCGTTCAGTGCCGCATCGTCCTTGAGATATAGCTCCTGCTTGCCCTGCTTGACTCGATACAAAGGGGGTAAGCCAATATAGATGTAGCCACGCTCAAGCAATTCGGGCATCTGTCGATAGAAGAAGGTAAGCAGTAAGGTGCGTATATGAGAACCATCTACATCCGCATCCGTCATGATGATGATTCTGTGATAGCGAATTTTCTCTGGGTTGTATTCATCCTTACCGATACCGCAACCCAGGGCAGTAATTAAGGTACCCACTTCTGCAGAGCCTAACATTTTGTCGAAACGAGCCTTTTCGACGTTGAGAATTTTACCCTTCAAAGGTAAAACGGCTTGATAACGTCGGTTACGTCCCTGCTTGGCAGAGCCTCCTGCCGAATCTCCTTCCACTAACAACAGCTCTGAGAGAGCGGGGTCCTTTTCCTGACAATCGGCTAATTTCCCGGGCAAACCCGCAATATCCAAGGCACCCTTGCGTCGTGTCATCTCTCTGGCTTTACGGGCAGCATCACGTGCCCGTGCCGCATCAATAACTTTGCTGGTGATGGCTTTGGCTTCGATCGGTGTTTCAAGAAGGAACTCTTGTAGCTTCTTCGCGACGATCTGCTCAACAACTGTCTTGATCTCACTGGAAACCAGTTTATCCTTGGTTTGCGAGGAGAATTTAGGGTCAGGCGCCTTGACTGAGACCACTGCAATCAGCCCTTCGCGCATATCATCACCCAGAAGCTGCACCTTATTGTGATTGCGTAACAACCCTTCCTGGTCGATGTATTGGCTGAGAGTACGGGTGAGAGCGCCACGAAATCCAGTTAGATGGGCACCCCCATCACGTTGTGGAATATTGTTGGTATAACAATAGACCGACTCCTGATAGGCATCCGTCCACTGCATAGCCACTTCTACGACCACTCCATCCAGCGTATCGGAAAAGTACACGACATTAGGATGCAACGTATTCTTCAGGGCTGCGAGGTGGGCGACAAAAGAACGAATACCGCCTTCGTACTGAAAGACATCCTGCCGTTCCTGGCCGGGTCGCTGATCAGCCAGTTCGATGTTCAGCCCAGAATTAAGGAATGCCAGTTCGCGTAGCCGTTTGGAGAGGATGTCATAGTGAAAATCCACTTGGGAGAAAACACTCCTACCCGGTAGAAACCGTATCAAGGTTCCCTGCTCGGCCGTAGCCCCTTCCCGGGTAAGTGGATACTGTGGCTCACCCATTCGGTATTCTTGCTTATGTTCGTAACCATCGCGCTTGACCGCTAACCATAACCGCTCCGATAGCGCATTAACGACCGACACACCCACACCATGCAGCCCTCCGGAAACCTTATAACTGTTATCGTCAAATTTAGCTCCAGCATGCAGGATTGTCATCACCACTTCAGCCGTAGAACATCCCTCTCCGGGATACATTTCGACCGGGATGCCACGGCCGTTATCCTCAACGCTCACCGAAGCATCTTCATGTAAAACCACACGCACCCTATCGCAATAGCCCGCCAGGGCTTCATCAACCGAATTATCAACTAACTCAAATACCATGTGATGCAGGCCGGTGCCATCATCGGTATCTCCGATATACATTCCTGGCCGTTTACGTACCGCCTCAAGACCTTTGAGAACCTTGACGTCAGCGGCGCCGTAACTTTGATTACTCATGACATACCTCTGACATGGAAAATTGTGGGGGATGGTGAGCTCTGCACGAAACAAAATTGAGACGAACTTCAAAGCGAAGCAGACCGCTCTATGCTTTGATCTCTTCCGCCAGTAAAATAGTTAGATCCCGGCTGCACCCATATTCTCTTATTCTAGCAGGCTCTCACCTTGATTCGAGCTGGTCAGGCATAATTCTTTGTTGTTTCACGTGAAACACTCGTGTTTCTTCTGGTAATTCTGCGGGGCGCTCGGTCCCTGTCCAGAACACTTGTGTGTTGATACCACGTAGGTATTGCATGAGGCGGCTACGATGCTCATGGTCCAGCTCGGAATTCAAGTCATCGACACACAGAATAACGGGTTCAGCAAGCAACACAGTATGCAAAGCAGCTTGGGCCAATAACAAAATCAGTGTGGCCAACTTCTCCTGCCCTCGTGATAATTCGTTACGCTCCTTGATGGTTTCGAAATACATGCGCCAGTCAGCCCGGTGCGCTCCGGGACGGGTATATCCGAGACGCCGATCCTGGCCGCGCTGATCATGTAGACAGCTTACTAAGCTCAAACCAGGCTTCCAGCCGCGACGGTATTCCAACCTGGACAAACCGAGCTCTGGGGCCAGTCGGAAAGCAATTTCCTGAGTGTGTGGCTCAAGCTTCCGCAGATAGTCACCACGCCAGGTATCCAGATGACCGGCCGACTCGGCCATTGCAGCTTCCCACACCCGCATTTCGCGATCTTCACCATGAGTGCGCAACAGCGCATTACGATGAGCTAGGGAGCGACGATACTGACGGCTAACGTCAAGAAAGGATTGTTCCACGTGGAACAGTCCCCAATCCAGGAAATGTCGTCGTATATTACCGGGACCGGATATAAGTATATGGCTACCCGGTTCAAAACAAACCACCGCGCAATGACGTAAAAGCCCAGATAGCTGCGAAATAGGTAGATCGTTTACAAAAGCTCTTTGCCGAGACTCGGCACAAAGTAAACCAATATCAATATTTTGACCGCTGGCCCGGGAGATCTGGGCACGCAATCGATACCCACCTTGTTCAGAACGAATCAAGGCACGCTGCCCTCCACCACGAAAGGATCGTCCATGTGAGAGCAGGAACATGGCCTCCAACACAGTGGTCTTACCGGCACCGTTGGAACCTTGTAGAAAATTCAAACCGGTACCAGGAACAAACGCCGCAAGCTTGAAACAACGTAGATTCTGGAAACGCAACTGGGTGAAATACATACTGGAGAGGCAAAACGCTGAAGACTACACTTCCGGCGTTTTAGAGGGCCCAGTCACAAAATTAGTCATAGACGCAAGGGCATGACAACATACCGAGCAGTGCGATCATCAGTACCTTCGATCAAACAGCTGGATTGTGCATCACGCAAACTAAGGCGTATCTGTTGACCCTGGATCACAGCAATGGCTTCTAACATGTAACTAACGTTAAAACCGACGGCAAGTTCCTGAATCTGCGTTTCTACCACAATTTCTTCCACGGCTTCATCCTGTTCAGGATTGTGAGCAATGATGCGCAGTATCTGATCACTAAATTCCAACTTAACACCACGGTACTTCTCATTAGAAAGAATTGCCGCACGCTGTAACGCAGATCGAAAAGTATCACGATCGATATTCACAATCTGATCAGCACCAATGGGAATCACCGCTTCATAATCAGGAAACCTGCCGTCAATCAATTTGGATGTAAAAGTAGCTTGAGGACGCCGCAAGCGCAGGTGATTTTGGGCTAATTCAAGTTCGACCTCGGCATCATCATTGACTAACAAACCCATAAGTTCCTGCACGCCCTTGCGGGGTAGAATGATCTGCTTACCAGAGGCCTGATTGCCAGGCAAAATCGCTTCAGCCAAGGCCAATCGGTGACCATCGGTAGCCACACAACGCAAACAGCCATCACGTAAGTCAAAAAGTAACCCATTCAGGTAATATCTCACGTCCTGAGTAGCCATTGCAAAAGCGGTACGTTCCATTAAGGAACGAAGAACTGACTCAGAAATATTCAAACGATCGATGACTTGAATACCTTCGAGAGTTGGAAAATCGCTGGCAGGCAAAGTTGCCAAGGTATAACGGCTACGACCCGCTCTTAGCAACAAGCGATCACCCTGCAGTTCTCCACGAATCGTCACGCCATCAGGAAGGGCGCGGACAATTTCAAACCATTTTCTGGCCGGTACTGTGGCCGTTCCAGGCTGGCTGTCGTCAAGCTTACACTGCGCAGTCATTTCGACCTCGAGATCAGTCGAAGTTAAAACCAGCGTCTGTTCCGAAGTGATCTCTACGAGCAGATTGGAAAGGATGGGCATTGTTTGGCGTCGTTCTACCACTCCGACCACTTGTTGTAAGGGCTTAAGCAAGGCTTCACGAGCAAGGGTGAATTGCATGTCGGTGTCCACTTCTTTAGTTAATAGATAAGAAAAGTAGTAGTAGTAGAGACTACATAGTTAGCAAAAATAAATCTATTTTTTACATATAATCAACATGTTACAACATTATTTCAGTCCTGAAAAAAGCTACAAGCTGGTGTACAATTTGTGGATAAACCAACATATCATGTTTACTCAATTCTTATCCACAAGAAATCAACCGGTTAAGATGCGTATCAATTTATCCCAATCCTGGTGCATGCGAGCATCCTGATCGCATAAATTACGGATAGTACGGCAAGCGTGCAGCACAGTCGTATGATCACGACCCCCGAACGCTTCACCGATTTCAGGAAGACTGTGATCGGTCAATTCCTTCGACAACGACATAGCTAACTGCCGAGGCCGAGCCAAAGAGCGTGTCCGCCTTTTGGAGAGTAGATCAGAAAGACGGATCTGATAGTAATCAGCAACCGTCTTTTGAATATTGGGTATGGTGACAGCAAGCTGGTGCACCGAGAGTAAGTCTCGCAGCGTTTCCTGAGTAAATTCCAAAGTGATAGGACGATTGAAGAAGTTAGCGCGGGCGGCCAGGGTGTTCAGTGCCCCTTCCAGATCACGAACATTGGAACGTATACGGCGCGAAAGCAGCATCGCCACATCATCCGGCAAGGCGAGGTTCCGGTCATGGGCCTTGGAAAGAAGGATGGCTGCACGGGTCTCGAAATCGGGGGGGTCGATCGCTACCGACAAACCCCAGCCCAGCCGGGACTTGAGTCGTGGTTCGAGATTCTCAACTTCCTTAGGATAACGGTCGCAGGTCAGGATAATCTGCTGTTTAGCCTCGAAGAGCGCGTTGAAGGTGTGGAAAAATTCCTCTTGAGTGGTGTTTTTGCCGGCAAAAAATTGGATGTCATCGATGAGCAGCGCATCCACGCTGCGAAAGTGGCGTTTAAAGGCGTCCATATTCTTGTTGCGCAACGCTTCGATCATCGCCCCGACAAATTGCTCTGAACGCAAATACAGTACCTGCATGTCCGGGTGGGCTTGGGCAATCAGATTGCCGGCGGCATGCATTAGATGCGTCTTGCCAAGTCCTGTGCCGCCGTAAAGTAGAAGTGGATTGTAAGCATGACCCGGATTTTGCGCTACCTGCATAGCAGCTGCCTTGCCGAGTTGGTTGGATTTTCCTTCCACGAAACAATCGAAGGTGTAGGCAGGATCAAGTTTACTGTCAAAGGGTTGAGATGAACCCGTCGCACTATTTCTAAATAGATTCGGTTTAGCCGCAGGGGTGGGTGGTGGATCTTGATGCTGCGATGATCCAAGACCAAGTTCGATCTCGATAGGATGGCCGGCGAGATGTTGAATAATAGTCCGGATGCGCGCAAGATATTGATTACGCACGGTATCCAGGGTGTAGGCGTTGGGTGCGTACAAGGTAATCCCGGATTTATGTTCCGTAACCTGCAAGGGCAGCAGCCAGGTATGCAGGTCAGCCTGATTGAGTTCGCCACCAAGGCGATCGAGGCATTGTTGCCAAAGATTGATCATCATGGTAACGATAGGTTTGAAGAAAAAAGACGTTAGGAACGTATAGTGTAGCAATCGCAGGATGGTGAAGGGTACATTGTTAATTTGCTCTATGTTCTTGACAGGGAATGGTAGGGGGAAGGACAATTCCGAGTCTTTGTATCCGCATCACGAATAACAGGATTAGATCATGAAGCGCACCTTTCAACCTAGTAGGCTCAAGCGAGCACGTACCCACGGTTTCCGAGCCCGTATGCGTACCGCCGATGGTCGTAAAATTATCTCTGCCCGTCGAGCCAAAGGTCGTAAGCGCCTAAGTGCTTGAAAACCATGCTGGATCAGGGTTTGCCACGACAATCCAGGCTGAGAACCCCCGCCGATTTTGCTGTTTTGGGTCGAGGCTCGAAACACGTCGCTGGGTCTGCTTTCCTGATTCGGCATACTCCAAGCATCCAACATCTATCACGGCTTGGTCTGGCGGTATCCCGACGGGTATCACGTCGTGCAGTACAACGTAATCGGATCAAACGACAGGTACGGGAGTGTTTTCGTCACCATCGGATGTCCTTGCCAGACATAGATATTCTGGTCATTGCCCGGCAAGGGGCGGCAGAACGAGACAATGCTTTACTGCGTGCTGAGTTGGAATCTTTGTTTAATCGGCTGACTCGAATAAAGCTCACCCCATAACCCGGCATAATCGCGAGCAGAATTTGTCCTGTCCGCTTGGTAGCGAAGGGACCTCAGGAAAAGTAACCCCCATGAATCAGATCCGAACGTACCTGATCTTTGCCTTGTTGTTCTTCAGTTATCTGATCTGGATGCAATGGCAACAGGACTTCGCCCCACCCCCTCCACCGGTCTCCAAAACCCCCACGACAGCGGTGGCTACACCTCCGGTTCCTACCCCTGTGGTCCCCAACTCGGCTGTGCCAAATGTAGCGGTTCCGCAACCGGCAGAGCTAACCAAGGCGACCACACGTTCTGCTACAGCTCCACTTGCCAACCCCGGCCAACGTATCACACTGCGTTCAGATGTTTTGGCGTTGACCCTGAATAGTCAGGGTGGATCGATGCTCAAGGCGGAATTGCTGAAATACCCGATCAAGCCAAAGTCGAAGCAGGTGGTGACTTTGCTTAATGATCAGCCCAACAAATATTTCATCATTCAGAACGGATTGATCAGTACTCCCGGTAAAGCCCCTGCAGCCCAGGCAGTGTATCAAACCAGTGGTACTCATTTTGCACTCAAACCCGGTGAAAAAACCGTTCAGGCTGAGCTACGTTGGCAGAATCCGGTCACGGGTGTGACAGTGATAAAACGCTATATTCTTACTCGCGGCAGCTACGACGTGCAGGTTTCGCAGACGGTTGAAAATCACGGTAAGTCGGCCTGGATCGGCAATACCTACGAGCAGCTGATACGCACCGCCCCGCATGTCAAAAGTGGTTTTCTCGAAGGTTTTACCAATCCTTCCGAGCATGCTTTCACTGGAGCCGTTTGGTATAGCCCTGAGGATAAATTTCAGAAGCTGTCATTTTCTGATTTTGAGAAAGACCCTATAAAAAAGGCTGTCAAGGGCGGCTGGCTGGGTTTCACTGAGCTGTATTTTTTAGCGGCATGGATTCCTGAAGCAACTCGTCTGGAAAAGTTTTCCAGTACCCGATTCGGGCAACCCGGACAGGAACGCTATCTGGTGCGGAGCATAGGTCCGACCTTCAACGTGGCTCCCGGCCAGAATGTGACCAGCCGCGTACACTTGTTCCTGGGTCCAAAAATTCCCAATCAGCTTGAGGCGGCAGCACCGGGTCTGGGTTTATCCGTTGATTACGGTTTATTGACGATTATTGCCAAACCCTTGCAGTGGTTGCTGGCACAACTCGAACGGTTCACCCACAACTGGGGTTTGGCAATCATTCTGCTGGTGATCCTTATCAAGGTTTCGTTCTACAAGCTCAGCGAGGTGCAATATCGCTCAGCGGCGAAGATGCGTAAACTTAGTCCGCGTATCCAGGCTCTGAATAAGCGCTATGCCGATGACAAGGCAAAAAAACAGCAAGCCATGATGGAGCTGTACAAGAAGGAAAAGGCCAATCCCATGGCGGGTTGTTTGCCCATGTTGGTACCGATTCCGGTGTTCTTTGCCCTGTACTATGTGTTGTTCTCGAGCGTGGAGCTACGCCAGGCCCCGTTTTATTTCTGGATACACAGCCTGTCCGCGCCGGATCCTTATTTCATTCTACCAATCATCAACGCCGCGATCATGCTGGCCCAGCAGTTTCTGATGCCGTCGACTGGGATGGATCCGAATCAGGCTCGGATCATGAAATTCATGCCGGTAGGTATGGCCGTGTTGTTCGCCTTCTTCCCGGCCGGCCTGGTGTTGTACTGGGTCACCAACGGCCTGCTCGGTGTACTGCAACAGTGGTACGTTACCCGCAAAGTCATGGCCGAGCCCGGCAAGCACTGAAGCGAGGCGAATCTTGGGTGATCAAGATTCCAGTATCGCTGCGGTCGCTACGCCTCCGGGTTGCGGCGGGATTGGTGTACTACGGGTTTCCGGACCTGCGGTGCCGGATATTGCCGCGCAGTTACTGGGCTCAGTGCCCAAGCCTCGGCATGCCCACTTCGTAACCTTTCGTGAGGCTAACGGTCAGGCTATTGACCAGGGCATATTGCTGTATTTTCCAGCGCCTTATTCCTATACCGGTGAGGACGTGGTGGAACTGCATGGTCATGGTAGTCCCCTGCTTATGGATCTGTTGTTGCAACGGGTATGCGAGTTGGGTGCATGCCTCGCCCAGCCGGGTGAATTCAGTGCTCGAGCTTTTCTCAATGGCAAGCTTGATTTGCCTCAGGCTGAAGCGGTGGCCGACCTGATCGCCGCCGGTAGCAAGGCGGCGGCGCAGGCGGCGTTACGTTCGCTCGAAGGAGTGTTTTCGCAACGGGTGCAGCAGATCCAGATGGCCTTGGTAACCCTACGAATACAGATCGAAGCAACGCTAGACTTTCCGGAAGATGATATCGATTTACTGGCTGACCCAGGTCTAATACAGCAGCATCAGGCGTTACACGAAAGTCTGCAGATGTTATTGTCCGAAGCGCAGCATGGTGTGCAATTAACCACCGGTCTGCATGTGGTCATCACGGGTCGGCCCAACACCGGGAAGTCCAGTTTGCTCAACGTATTAGCGGCTAGCGAACGAGCTATTGTCACCGCAGTACCCGGTACCACTCGCGATGTGATTGAAATCAATCTGCAACTGGATGGGGTGTCATTGACGCTGGCGGATACCGCCGGATTGCGGGATAGCGACGACCCGGTGGAACGTGAGGGGATGCGTCGAACCACCCAGGAGTTGGCGCGGGCCGATCTGTTACTACTGGTTTCGGATAAGGCCGGAATTGCAGAAGATGAGCGAGCATTGGCTGAGCGGATGCCTGATACGGAGTGTTTGAGCGTACTTAATAAGATCGATCTTGACGATATGCTGCCAGGTCGATCGGTATACGCTAAACAGGTGCGGATTGCATTGTCAGTACATACCGGAGCAGGGCTCAATGTGCTGCGTCGCGAATTGCGACAGCGTGCCGGTGCGGAAAGTGTGGGTGAACATACCTTCAGTGCCCGTACCCGGCATTTACAGGCGCTGCAGCGCGCGGCAGATGCCGTGCTCGATGCAGGTCAGGCCTTGCGTGAACAGCGAGCTGCTGAACTGGCAGCAGAAGGCTTAAGGGAAGCCCAGCAGGCACTGGGTGAAATTACCGGAGAATTTACCCCGGATGATCTATTGGGGGAGATCTTCTCCAGTTTTTGTATAGGTAAATAAATACCCGCCTGACGACTAAGTACTCTTGATACGGTGCCTACTCGCCCGCACCTTTGCCGTGCTGTATTACCCCGCTGGAGGGACCCATGATCGAGCTGTATTACTGGCCAACACCAAACGGCCATAAAATCACCCTACTCCTTGAAGAGCTCGGTCTGCCCTACATTATCAAGCCCGTGAATATCGGTAAGGGTGAGCAGTTCCATCCATCATTTCTGTCCATTGCCCCCAACAACCGCATCCCGGCCATCGTCGATACTCAGCCAGCGCACGGCTCAGCGCCACTCAGTTTGTTTGAGTCAGGAGCCATCTTGCTGTATCTGGCCGAAAAAACCGGACGCTATCTTTCCAGTGACCCGGGAGTTAGAGCCGACACCTTGCAGTGGCTGTTCTGGCAAGTAGGCGGGTTGGGTCCTATGCTGGGTCAAAACCATCATTTCAACCGCTATGCGACGGAAACCATTCCTTATGCCATCAAGCGTTATGTCAATGAGACGCGGCGTCTTTATGGGGTACTCGATCAGCGCTTGGCAGATCGACCGTATATAGCTGGCGAGAATTACAGCATCGCTGATATGGCCTGTTATCCGTGGTTAATTTCACACGAGGCCCAAGGTATGAGGCTGGAGAATTTTCCGAATCTATGGCGCTGGTTTGAGGGGATTGCCGCCCGCCCGGCTACTCAGCGAGCTTACGTACGTGGTGAGCCATATCAAAAGCTGAGCGATTTGGGGAGCGAGCAGGCCCGGCGTTTTCTGTTTGGACAGAACGCGGCCTGAGTTGGTCACTCAGTTTTGCAACATGGCCTTGAGTCGTTCGAGATGGGCCAGTGCGGTTTGGCGTTGCGCTTCAGCATCAATGACTGGATCCCGGCCATCCCAGTGCAGTTCGGCTACGGGTAGTTCTTGCAAAAACCGCGATGGCTGCAAGTTCATGATCTCACCCCAGCGCCGCACCCGGGCGGCATAACTTAGGGTGAGCCATTCCTTGGCGCGGGTCAGACCGACGTAGAACAAGCGCCGCTCCTCATCAAGATGGCCTTCGTCGATCGCGCTCTCGTGCGGTAGAGTGCCCTCTTCTACTCCAACGACGAATACACAGCGGAATTCCAGACCCTTGCAGGCATGTAAGGTCATCAGGCGAACCGCATTGCCGGAATCAACGCGTTCGGTATGGCCCAGCAAGGCCAGTTGTTGGGTAAGGTCGCCGCAGCCATCGGTACCCTTTTGCATGGCTCGAAACCAGTCACCGAGTTCAACAAGATTGGCGCGGCGACGCTGGCGCTGGGTAGGGTTACCGGGAAGCTGGATGAGGTGTTGCTCATAACCACTGCGAGTCAGGACTTCGTCAAGCAGCTGTGCGGCTGAAAGTGACGTAGAGTGGGCTCGCAACTGCCGGATCAATTCGGCAAAGCCGGCCAAGGCACGGGCTTGGCGGGTAGCGAGCTGACTGAGAATTTCAGGACGCCGGGAAGCTTCCAGCATCGGCAGGTGCCTGGCCTGCGCCGCCAAGCCGAGTTTCTCCAGACTACCGGGGCCGATCTCCCGACGAGGCAGATTGACGATGCGCAGAAACGCCGCATCGTCCTCGGGATTGGCAATCAGCCGCAGATAGCCGAGGATGTCTTTGACTTCAGCGCGATCCAGAAAGCTGAGTGCACCGCTGAGCTGATAGGGTACCCGAGCCAGGCGCAGGGCTTTTTCCAGGGCCCGGGCCTGATAGTTACCACGATACAGAATGACCTGTTCATGCCAGGCGACTTGGTAGCGGGTATGGAACTCGAGCAGTCGCGAGGCAATGCGTTCAGCCTCATGCTCGGCATCGCGACAAGCTAGCACCCGAATCGGTGGGCCTGCTTCGCGCTCACTCCATAGCCGTTTGGGGTGTAGATGGTCATTGTGGGCAATCAGGGCATTCGCGGCACGCAAAATGCGGCCCGCGCAGCGGTAGTTCTGCTCAAGCTTGATCACTCGTAGCCCAGGGTAATCCTGGCCCAGCAAACTGAGGTTTTCCGGACGGGCTCCACGCCAGGCATAAATACTCTGGTCATCATCACCCACGCAGGTAAAAGCTCCTTGGGGACCCGCTAAGGCCTTGAGCAGGCGATATTGAGCTTCGTTGGTGTCCTGGTACTCATCGACCAGCAAATAACGCAGCCTCTGACGCCAATTCAAGGCCAGCTCGGCGTTGTTTTCAAGAAGTTGCAAGGGCAGGCGGATGAGGTCGTCGAAATCGAGCGCATTGTAGGCGGCCAGTCGACGCTGATAGGCTGCATACAGTTCGGCGGCCTGACGCTCTTTGGGAGTGGCCGCATGTTCGCTGGCTGCCAATGGGTCAAGGCCGGCATTTTTGGCCCGGGACATCAGAGTCCGTAAGGTTTGCAGATCCTCCGGCTTACACGCTGCAGGGCTCAAATCCTTGAGCAGACCCAACGTATCATCGGTATCCAATACGCTAAAGTTGCGCTTCAGCCCAGCCTGGGCGTGCTCGATTTGCAGAATGCGTAAACCCAGCGCATGAAAGGTTGAAATCTGCAAACCCTCGGCATGCTCCGTAGCCAGTCTTTTGGTAATGCGCAGGCGCATCTCTCGCGCCGCTTTGTTGGTAAAGGTGATGGCGGCAATGGACTGAACAGGTAGGTTCAGGTGTTCGATGAGATGAGCGAACTTCTCCACAATTACCCGAGTCTTACCGGAACCCGCCCCCGCCAGGACCAGCAGAGAACCCTCGGTATATTCGATGGCGGCACGTTGCGGTGGATTGAGCATGGGGGACCCGTCTGAAAGACGATATTGTAACGGCGTGTGTTCCGATATCATCGGATACTTCAACGAGGTGGGTGATGGCCAAGCTGTATTTCTATTATTCGGCAATGAACGCCGGCAAGACCACGACCTTGTTGCAAAGTGCCCACAATTATCATGAGCGGGGCATGCGCACTTTGATCCTTACTCCGGCCCTGGACCATCGTTACGGCAGAGGGATGGTGGCATCGCGTATTGGTCTCAAGGCTGAGGGCCACCGTTTTGGTCCGCAGGAAGATTTGTTGGCGATGGTCGCAGCAGACCAGCAGGTTCGGGGTCCATTGCATTGTGTACTGGTGGATGAGGCGCAGTTTTTGAGCAAGCCCCAGGTTTGGCAATTGAGTGATGTGGTCGATCAGTTACGCATCCCGGTGCTGGCCTATGGCCTACGTACCGATTTTCGTGGTGAGCTGTTTACAGGCAGCCAGTATCTGTTGGCCTGGGCTGATGAACTCAGTGAAATAAAAACCATCTGTCACAGCGGCAGTAAGGCAACCATGGTGGTACGCATCGATGAGCAGGGCAGGGTAGTGCGCCAGGGTCCGCAGTTGGAAATCGGTGGCAATGATCGCTATGTCTCGGT
>QILI01000116.1 GCA_003233305.1 Mizugakiibacter sp. | reverse complement strand
CCGGTCTGCCCAAGTAGTTTCGCAACCATGGCCTCACGCGCAGCCAGACTGGGGGCGCAGCGATGAATCACCGCGCCGGCCGCCTCAATCCTGGCCAGCTTTGCCCGAATCGCCCCCTCTGGCACCACGATGTGCGCAGTAACACCATGATCAGCGGCGGCCAGAGCCACGGCAAGACCGTGATTTCCGGAAGAGTGAGTGATTACTCCGTGCTCAAGACTTGCTGGATCCAGCGACCCCAGTGCATTGCACGCGCCACGCAATTTGAAAGCACCACCACGTTGCAGATGTTCGGCTTTGAACTCGAGTTGAGCCCCGCTCCGTTTATCCAGGCTGGCCTCATGCAGAATCGGCGTCACCCGCACATAGCTGGCTATCCTGGCCGCCGCCTCGCGTATCGCCCCTAGCGTCACCGCTGCTGGGATGGAATCACCTGCATCAGGATGGGACATACCCGTCTCCAATTGAAAATCAATATGACGCTGAGTTTCACACACGATCCGCCGGCTGACGCTATCATGAACGACTCCCCCGAAGTCAATGTATTAGCAATGTCTCAGCACCCAGCCCCCAGCGAACAGTTCCCTGCAACCCGGCTCGCCGACTACCAGCCCCCCGCCTGGCGAGTCGACACTGTGGAGCTCATTTTTGAGCTTGGCATCGAGTCCACCGAAGTTCAGGCCCGTCTGCATCTGTGTCAGGACGATGAGCAAATCTTGCAGCTACATGGTGAAAATCTGCAACTGTTGGAATTGCACCTCGATGATCAGCTTTTGGACTCAAACGCTTACCGTTACGACGGCCATATTCTGGAAGTTCCCGGAGCCAAGGATGGTCAGGTTCTAAGTAGCCGGGTACGTTTACAGCCTGCCGAAAACACCACTCTGGAAGGCTTGTATCTCTCTGGCAGTCCCGAACGCGGTTTTCTGCTGACTCAGTGCGAGGCCCAGGGCTTTCGGCATATCACTTTCTTCCCTGACCGTCCGGATATACTGGCCCGCTACGATGTCGAACTACGCGCCGATGTGCAGCGCTTCCCGGTGCTGCTGGCAGGCGGCAATCCGCAAAGCAGTGGACCCCTGGCCGACAACCGCCACTATGCACGTTTTAGCGATCCGCACCCGCGCCCGAGCTACCTGTTCGCCCTGGTCGCCGGTGAACTGCAATGCTTGGAGGACAACTACACCACCCACGAAGGGCGCAGTGTGCAACTCCGACTCTGGGCCGAGAGCGATGCGATCGGGCAACTCAGCTACGCACTGGGAGCTCTGCGCCGCTCCATGCGCTGGGACGAAGAAACCTATGGCCGCTGTTACGACCTCGATGTCTTCCATGTGGTCGCCACCCATGACTTCAACATGGGCGCCATGGAAAACAAGGGCCTCAATATTTTCAACAGCAAATACCTGCTGGCTGATACCGAAACCACTACCGACGCAGAATTTCGTTCCGTAGAAGCGGTAATCGGGCATGAATACTTCCACAACTGGTCCGGCAACCGGGTCACCTGCCGTGACTGGTTCCAGCTTTCGCTGAAGGAAGGCTTCACGGTATTCCGCGAACAAAGCTTCTCGGCGGCCATGCACTCGCCATCGCTGAAACGCATCGAAGATGTGGCCATGCTGCGGCGCACTCAGTTTCCCGAAGATGCCGGTCCCTTGGCTCATCCGGTGCGCCCGGCCGAATATGTCGAAATCAATAATTTCTATACCGCTACCGTCTATGAAAAGGGGGCCGAGCTGATCCGCATGCTGGCTGCCCGTCTCGGTGCGGAGGGTTGGCGCCGTGGCAGTGATTTGTATTTCGCACGCCATGATGGCCAGGCAGCCACGGTCGAGGATCTGCTGGCCGCTCTCGGTGATGCTAATGATCTGGATCTGAGCCACTACCTGGCTTGGTATGACCATGCCGGTACCCCCCATCTACGTGCTCAGGGCCACTACCAGGTCGACACCCGGCGCTATGTTCTACGGCTCGAACAGTTTTATTCCCTAGCCAATGGGCAAGTCGCGAAGATCTCACTACCGATTCCAGTACGGATGGCTCTGTTCGACCAAAACGGCACCCTGTTGCCGCTACGCCTGCAGGGTGAAACCACCGCGCAAGGTACCGAGCGAGTCCTGGAGTTGCATGACAGCTCCGCCGAATACGTGTTCGAGGATATCTCTGCCGCGCCGGTCCTTTCACTGTTGCGAGGACTTTCCGCCCCGGTCATTGTGGAGAGCGCATTCAAAGCCGCTGACCTAGCTTTGCTGCTACGCCATGATCCGGATGGTTTCAACCGCTGGGAAGCCGGACAAAGTCTTGCTACAGCCGCCTTCAGGGAAATTCTCCATCACCAGGAAGGTGAAAAACCAGCTCTGACGGCCTGGAAAGAAAGCCTCACTACGCTATTTCATAGCCAGTTTGACGATCCCGCCCTGCTGGCCGAGTTGTTGCAGCCGCCCGCTGAGGTGGAACTGGCCGAGGGCCTGGACGAAGTCGATCCCGGGGCCATCCATGAAGCTCGGCTACAGCTCGAAATCGAGCTCGCCCAACAACTAGGTGCGCAGATTCTGGAACAGCACTATGCCGCCCTGGATGCTCTGGAGGAAGGCGCCATTGATGCCCCCGCCCAAGCCAACCGGCGCCTCAAACATCGGGTTCTGGAATTGTTATGCCTCAAGGATCGTTCTCGTGGTATCGCCTGCGCCGCCAATCTGTACCAACACGCCCATGGCATGAGTGACCGCCTGGCGGCACTGCACTGTCTGATCCGTACTGAGGCTGACGCGGCACCTGCCGCTTTGGTAAGTTTCCGCACCCGTCATGCGGACTATCCACTGGTACTCGACAAATGGTTTGCGGCCCAGGCCCTGACTCCGGGAGAGGCCTCGGTGCAGGTAATCCAGCGGCTCCGGGAAGATCCGGCCTTCACCTTACGCAATCCCAATCGGGTGCATGCCTTGTTCGGTACCTGGGTACGCCAAAATCGGGCTGGGTTCCACCGTATCGATGGTGCTGGATATCGTCTTCTTGCTAAAACCTTGGGCGAACTCGATGGCCTTAACCCGCAGGTTGCCGCCCGGCTTGCCACCACTATGAACGACTGGAAACGCCTGGAACCACAGCGCCGTGTTCAAGCCCAGATGTCACTGCAAGAACTCGCTCAACAGAACGCTCTCTCGCGTAACCTGCGTGACATCCTTGAGCGCATCCTGGCCGTCTGATTGCGGCCAGGCTTGGGCATATATGTCGGCATCAGGATTAAGCTGGTGCTGCTCTGATGCCGGTTGCCAATCAGGCTGCCAAACGCTCCAGTTTGTCGGACACATTTTGTAAGCGCTCCTTGATTTGAGGAACCAGGCGCTCACGCTCGGCTTCCCGGGATTGCAATCCGACCCGCTCAAGGGCCATTTCCAAGGTACCCATTTCAATCATCAGGTCGTGGCGCTGGCTAACCTGGGTCCAATCTTCGTTAAACATGTTCATTCCCTTTCTCCCATATTTTGAACGCTTATAGGTGGAGTAAAGCATCAGGCGTGCCAACACGGACGATGTATCGAAATGCACCAAATGTGAATCAACTCTGCTGCTTGACTTGACACATGAGGTCCAGCGGTGACAGCCTGCGTCCAAAAGATGGGTGTTACAGGATGTAAATTCCTAACCCCGACCGTTTCTGGCGCCCGGCAGCTTGGTCATTCTGGATTCCCCCTGTTCCTGTGACCGCCGGGCGCCAGATCAATGGTGCCGGAGCTGGGGACTGCGGTTCCACTGAGCTGCCACATGAGCAGGCCGTCGCCAGCGATTCCGCGAAAATTTAATCCATATCCCAAGGCTAAAAAACGGCCCGAAATTTCTTTCGGGCCGGTGCTTCCTTCCGTCCTCACGCGACTAGCCCCTGAGCCCAGTCTCAACGAAGCACGCTTCGTCTGCGGAACGAGAAGTGCCCTCATAGGGAAGCAGCATCCATGCCAGCAGTGAATGTTGCTGCCAAATCGTACCAGCCGCCTTATTGCTCCAGCCCATCTAAAACCTCAATTACAAGGTTTGCGTATACGGCTCGTGTGAGAATTTTTCATGGTATGTCATGCGGATAGATGCAAGGTACACGAAGATGCCATACAGCACTCAGGCTGCTGCCGTCAGCTTTTCATAGTCTCCCCCTAAGCATCTTTCAACCTCAAATCTTCACCTCAGGACGACAGGTAACGCTACAATCTGACGCGATGGGGCCTTTTATAATCGCTGCACAGGATCGCCGGTCGGCTCGTGAGACACGTACTCTATGCCTTGTCCGACAAGCCGTTGACCACTGAGGATAATAATCACCGTGCACAACCATCCGGGATATGACGTCATTGTCGTAGGTGGCGGTCACGCCGGCACCGAGGCCGCCCTAGCCGCGGCACGCAGCGGTGCCCGTACCCTGTTGCTTACCCACAACCTGGATACGCTGGGGCAGATGAGCTGCAATCCGGCGATTGGCGGCATAGGCAAAAGTCAACTGGTTCGGGAGATCGATGCACTGGGTGGCGCTATGGCGCATGCTGCCGATTGCGCCGGAATCCACTGGCGTACTCTCAATGCCTCCAAGGGGCCAGCCGTACGTGCCACACGCTGCCAAACCGACCGTCTGCTGTACAAGGCGGTCATCCACAAGCTACTCGAAAAACAACCCAAGCTGTGGCTGTTCCAACAGGCGGTGGACGATCTGATCCTGGCTAAGAGCGGGCAGGTTGAGGGGGTCATCACCCAGATGGGGCTGGAATTTCGTGCGCCCTGTGTAGTATTGGCAACGGGTACCTTTCTGGCCGGTAAAATCCATATCGGCTTTTCCAGCCACGGCGGTGGCCGTGCCGGTGAAGTCCCGGCCACACGCCTGGCGCAACGTCTTCGCGAACTGTCTATGGCCGCTGACCGACTGAAAACCGGAACCCCACCCCGGCTCGATCGCCGTAGTATCCGCTTCGATAATCTCAAGGTGCAGGCGGGTGATACCCCACTGCCGGTCTTTTCCTATTTAGGCAGTAGCAGTGAACACCCCCCGCAGACGGTCTGCCACATCACCCATACCTCGACCATTACCCACGATATCATCCGCAACGCGCTGCATCGCTCGCCCTTGTACACCGGTCGTATCGAAGGGGCGGGACCTCGCTACTGCCCTTCCATCGAAGACAAGATAGTGCGCTTTGCGGATCGCTCCAGTCACCAGATTTTTATCGAGCCGGAAGGCTTGGACAGCAACGAGGTGTATCCCAACGGCTTGTCCACCTCGCTACCCTTCGATATACAAGTTGCCTTAGTGCGTTCAATTCCCGGCTTTGAAAACGCGCATATTACCCGGCCTGGCTATGCCATCGAGTATGATTATTTCGATCCGCGTGGTTTACGCCCCTCGCTGGAGACTCGAGCCATTACTGGGCTATTTTTCGCCGGTCAGATCAATGGCACCACGGGCTATGAAGAGGCTGCTGCGCAAGGGCTAATTGCGGGGTTCAATGCCGCCCGGCAGAGTCGTGGCGAAGCTTGCTGGACCCCGGGGCGCGATGAGGCTTACATAGGTGTGCTGATCGACGACCTCACCAGTAACGGTACCAGTGAGCCTTACCGCATGTTCACTTCGCGAGCCGAATTCCGGCTGCATCTACGTGAAGACAATGCCGATCTGCGACTCACAGAAAGTGCCTACCGTTTCGGTCTGGTCGATGTTCAACGATACCGCGCCATGTGCCACAAACGTGAGGCGGTGGAGCTCGAGCGACAGAGACTGGCCAGTCTCTGGGTCAGCCCAGGCAATGCCCTGGGTGCCGCTCTGCAGCAAACTACAGGCATCCAGGTCCGTCGCGAAGTTACTCTCCTGGATCTGTTACGGCGCCCGGATCTGGATTACGCCAGTCTGCAGGCCGTTCCCGGTTTCGGTTCCGGACTTGATGACCCCACATTCGCTACGCAGCTTGAAGTCCAGGCCCGCTACAGCGGCTACCTCGATCGTCAGCTTAATGAAATAAAACGGCAACGACGGCATACCGAAACACCGATTCCGGAAGGCTTTGACTATGACCGCGTGGCCGGCCTGTCCACCGAGGTACTGAGTAAACTCAAGGCTACCTGTCCAGCCAGTATTGGCCAGGCCCAGCGTATCAACGGGGTAACCCCTGCCGCCATCAGCTTGCTGCTGGTCCATCTCAAACGCCACGCTGCCTGAACACCGGCTATCGTAGAATCGCCTCATGCAGCACTGCAACGTGCGCACAAGTACGGTTTGCATTACCTTTGCACAATTGGCAGCTTGCGGTAGCAATACCGAAGGTTGCCGGTTGCTCACAACCAACTCAACAGGAGTTTACCCATGCTACGCACCCGCACTCTTGCCGCCGCTGTGGCCGCATCGCTGGTCTTGGCCGTCGGCACTGCCCAGGCCGTGTCCTTTCCAGCCGTTTACGTGTTTGGCGACAGCCTCAGCGACGCCGGACAATTTGGCGCACGTTTCACCACCAACCCGGGAACGGTAACGGTGCAGAACATCGCTACCTTTTTTGGCCAGAATCTGACCCCATCGACCACCGGGGGTACTGACTTTGCCTTTGGCGGAGCGGGGATTCTCAACAACTCTCCGGGCACTCCAGCCGGCGTGCCGATGATGCCGGCCCAGTTACAGATGTATCTGAGCGCCAGCAACGGCCAAGCCAACCCCAACGCCTTGTACATGGTTTGGGGTGGGGCTAACGACATCTTCTTCAATGCCTACATGACAAGCATTGGGCAAATTACCCCACAAACCGCACAAATGAATATCATCCTTGCCGCTCAGGCGGAAGGGGGCATGCTGGGTACGCTGAAAGCTGCCGGTGCAAAATACATCATGGTCTTCAACCTGCCCAATATCGGCCTCACCCCAGATGCCGCCGCACAAGGACCGGCTGCACAAGCTGCCTTGACCGGTCTGTCAATCACCTTCAACAGCACTCTCAGTGCCGCCATCCAGCAGGTCAATCCGGGGATTAACATCATTCCGGTCAATGCCTATGCTCTGCTCAACGAGATCCTTGCCGATCCCAGCAGCTTTGGCTTTACCAATGTAACCACCCCGGCCTGTACTACGGCCAGCTCACTGACTTGCACCCCCTCCACCCTGGTCAGTCCCAATGCGCCGCAAACCTACTTCTTTGCCGACGGCGTGCATCCGACTACAGCGGGCCACGCCATGCTGGCGCAGTACGCAGAATCCATAGTTCTGGCTCCAGGCCAGCAATCACTGCTCGCCGAAACCCCTCTGGCCGCTTACAGCGCCCATCAGCGCTCGATCCGCAACCAGACCCTGCTTGATACGCTCGGTGCGGTACAGCCCGGGGTGCATGTATTCGCCGACTACAGCTACGCAAATCAACGCTTCGATGCCACCATCAACACCCCCCGCACTACCAGTAACAACAATGTGCTGACTGTGGGTATTAATGCCGTCGCCAATCAAAACTTGTCTCTGGGCATGGCACTGGGCGTGGCCAAGATGAACGCGGGTGAAAGCGGTATGGGCAGCTTCAGGACGCAGGATCTTATGTTCAGTGGTTTTGCCAACTACAACTTTGGCGCCGCCTACCTCGGTGGTACCGCCACAGTCGGCCAGCTTACTTTCAGCAACATTAATCGCTACATTCATCTCGGTCCTGCCCTACGCACTGAAACCGGCAAGACCAACGGCTCGCATCTGGCGTTGAAATTGAACAGCGGCTACTGGTTCAAGTTCGGTAGCATGCGTACCGGACCGTTCGCCTCACTCACCTGGCAGCGGATCAAGGTCGATCCGTATCATGAAGTTGGCAACGATGCCTCGGCGATGTGGTTTGGTCGGCAGACTCGCCGTTCCACCGAGGCACAGCTTGGCTGGCAGCTGCTCGGGCAGATGTCGATGGGTAGCACCACCCTGCATCCGTTCGCTCGACTCTCCTACATACATGACTCATCAGCCAATGCTCGTCTGGTTTCAGCCGGTCTAGTAACCATGGCGGGAACCTTTGCAATGCCTGGTTTCATTTCTGACAAAAACTGGGCCAATGCCGATCTGGGTGTGATGGCCCAATTCAGCTCGGGTCTGAGCGGCTATGTCAGCTATACCGGCATATTTTCCAATACCAACGAAAAGCTCAATAGCCTCAACCTTGGACTACGCTTGAAATTCTGATCCTAGCCACCAAGGTCGCCATCGAACGTAGCGGCCTTGGTGGCTGATGCAAGCGGGAATCCAGTGCAGAAAACCATCTTCTGGTGGCCCTACTCTGCGGTGTCGCCCGCTTGTGGGCACTTTGCGTCCAGAGCCCGTAGGACGTGGTGAGGTACAAACTGCATCGATCAAGACTATTTCGTCCTGGCCCCGCACTGCGAACCACAACAATGGACAAGCCAGCAATGCCTACTTGTCTGCCCCTGTGCGGCAGTGGGTAACGGCAGACGCGGCCCGTAGGATGCGGGTCTCCTCAGGCCAGGGACCCGGACAGCACGCACGTACCTTGCAGATCTTTGCTCCGCAAGGCGCCAAACCGGGGTGTCCTTCTCTTGGTTCGCGACTTGTATCAAACACTACTTCGATAAGAAAGTAGTGAACTCGTACGCCGTAGGCGCAGGAAACCCTCTTGGCAACAAACATCCATTCACCAGCAAGCGCAGCTGGGATGGAGCGATATCGGAAGCGCATTGCCCCGGATTCCACTTCGTTGCATCCGGGCTACGAGCTTGTCATGCCCCTGTTTCGGGTGACACGGCTCTATGGTGTTACCCATCTGTGGCTACTCTGCGCTCAGGTCGACACGCTTCCACCCACCACGCAGTAGGCATACATTTTGATTTGCGGCCCTGAAAAAGGCAGTCTGAGTTATTTTTTGGTGGCCAATGAGCGCATCTTCATGCCCTGGTCATAGAGCGTCTTTGCAGCAGCTGCCGATAACACACTACTCTGACCACGATTAAGATCCTTGGCAAGTACCAGCTTGCCTGCGGGGTTCCATGCAGCGCGTTCGATACGGCTTGGCTTGGCACCACGCTGGGGACGAATGGTTTTCACTACCACCCACGGTTTGTTATCCAAATAGGCGATTTCGGTGCTGGTAAATCCCTTTTTACCGGCATCTTCCAGTTCGCGGATAAAGCGTAAAGTGCCCGTGCTGTCACGGAACACCTGCCAACCACTCGCCACACCCACGGAAGCTTTGCTGCCCTGGGTATACTTCATGGCTCCCAGATGAGCCTTCAGATCCTTGTATCCTGAAAAGGCTTGCTCCCCAGGAGTGGGCAGAGCTCTTAGACGGATCTTGACCCGGCTAGCCCCCCCTTTGGTCAGTACGGGATACTGAATCGGCGTAATGAAAGTACGATCCCCATCGACCATGTGAGCCTGCACAACATACAAATCCCCCGGATTGATCTGCGCCGATGGGTATGCAAGCGAGAAACTCAACGGCAGCTTGCCTACCGGCTGAAAAGTCTTGCTGGCGAGAGCTGTCTGGGGCTGCACCGATACATCCACCAGCGTCAACTTCAGGATGGCCTGATTGGTCAAAGTACGCGGCTGAATCAAGGAAACCGTTCCGGAGATGGCTGTGACCTGTGATGGGCTGGTACCGTTCGACGCGTTAGAAGCTCCACCGCTGCAACCGGCAACAAGCAAGGTGGCCGCAAATACCAGCGGCAAGGCAAGACGACGCATAGGAAACCTCATATATTTCGAACCAGGGGCACCTGACAATAGCCAAGTCAACCCGGAGCTATTTAGCATACCTCATCCAGGTTCAGGCAAAGTAAATTCAGGATCCGAACGAGATCTGTCGCCTAACCATTACCATGGCGTCCGTCTCCAGTGCCAATAAATCGTAGCAACTCCATGCGGGTTCTCGCGTCCTCGCGAAATTCACCCAGCATCTTGCTGGTGATCATCGACACACCGCGCTTGTGTATCCCCCGGGTGGTCATGCATTCATGCTGGGCCTCGACCACCACCGCCACACCTCGCGGCTGCAGAACTTCCTCAATACATTGTGCGATCTGGGCAGTCAATTTTTCCTGTACCTGCAGACGCCGGGCATAGACTTCAACCACCCTTGCCAGCTTGGAAATACCCACCACCCGGCCATTCGGCAGATAACCGATATGAACCCGCCCGATGATCGGTGCCATGTGATGTTCACAATGGCTCTCGAAAGCAATGTCCCGAAGTACGATAACCTCATCGTATCCAGCAACTTCCTCGAAAGTGCGCCGTAGATACTCGTGGGGATTCTCACGATAACCACTGAACCATTCACCGTACGCATTGACGACCCGTTTCGGGGTATCGAGCAAGCCCTCGCGCCCGGGATTCTCCCCGGCCCAATTCAGTAGGGTACGGACCGCCTCTTCAGCTTGCTCACGGGTAACCGTAGTCGAGGAAGGGGTAGATACGTTCATGCCTTACTCCAGAAAACAGCTGCATGGAGTGTACCTGAGTGCTTATCGAGGTGGACACATGCGCCAGGACCTGCCACTAGATATGGGGCTCTATACACCTACTGTGCGGCCCGATTACGGTGTTGCGTCCTTACTCACTCCTCACCGATCTAGTGCAGTGCTTTACAAATAGAAAACCATTCCATTCTGATGCGATCAAAGGAATAATCATCGACTTGGACAACACCCGATGAAGTCACCGATGGCCCTTAACGAGGAGTAACGTCGCATGCGGGAGTACTGGCTAGCATGACGGTGAATTCTGATCCGCGACTACCCAGTCGGCTGTCGAGCTAACGAAACCATTATGCTTATCTATCTTCAGGATCCGCGACGCAGCCACCTGCCCTGGGTTACTCCCACGCTGGTTCTGATCTGTGCCAGCTTGTATCTGCTCCTCAGCCTGCTTTCACCCTCTTTACACCGAGAATTATTGGTACACTGGGGAAGCATTCCGTATGCCCTGTTCCAAGCCCTGGATACAGCCAGTTGGCGCGTATGGCTGCTAACTCTGCCGAGGCTCATCACCGCTTTATTCCTGCATGCTGACGTCCTCCATCTTCTGGGTAATCTGCTCTTCCTGCTTATTTTTGGTTTACCCTGCGAACGCCGCCTGGGCAGCTCGAGTTTCTTGTTCCTGTTTCTCTTCGGTGGAGCAGTGGGTAATCTGGCTGGAGCCCTCAGCCTACCCCAGGCCATAGCTCCGGTGATTGGCTGTAGCGGAGCCGTATCCGCCGTGATGGGGGCCTATCTGATTCTGTTACCTCGCGACTCCCTCGGCCTGATCCTGCCGCTGGGTCTGTACTTCGAATTCGTGCGCCTTCCTGCTGCGCTACTGATCCTGTTATGGGCCATACTGCAATGGCTGTTCAGCCTGCACGGGCCGGATTTCGGCGCCATCGTATGGTGGACCCATCTGGGTGGATTCGCCTTTGGCGTGATTTATGCACTACTCGTACGACTAGCTGGAATGCAAGGCTATGCTCGCTGATGCACGCAAACTGTAACCATACAATCCTTCTCAAATGACCAAACAGAAACTTTACAAAATCCAGTTCCTCAGCCAGGGCAAGACCTACGAACTGTACGCACGAAGTATCGACAGCAGCCCGCTGTGGGGCTTTACAGTCATCCGTGATCTGGTCTTCGAATCCGGGGAGGGCATGGTGATCGACCCGGCCGAGGAACGCCTACGGGAAGAATTTCGCGACACCCAAAGTATCCACCTGCCGATGCAGGCCATTTTACGTATCGAGGAAGTTAACCGGCGTGGTGGAGTGGCGATTCGTGATACGGCCACCGGTGAAAAGATTATGCCTTTCCCGTTGCCGCCACGCAAAATTTGAAATCCGGCCGGCTCAATGGGTGAGCCGGTGGGCTGCCCAAGGGCTACACCTGGATAACGGTTTCCTGCTGACCGGATTTTGAATCTTCACCGGTACCATCCTGGTTCGCTGGGTCTGGACCAAACACGTCCTTCCAAGCGAAATATAAGGTGGGACCGAGCAGGGCATACAACGCGGTATTGTAAAGTAGTGAGGCGATCCACAAGCCGTGCATAGGCATGAGAACCATCATCAATGGGATCATTGCCAGCATGCTCATCGCCAGAATCAACAACAGCGTCAGCAGAAATGCTCCGAGGTTCTTCCATGCTGCCCAGACACTGGAACCCATCGCCGTCCAGGCATTGCAATCTTCCAGCATGGCCCTGGCAATTCCGAAGAACGTCATGGCATAGGCCAGCAGCGATAGCACCAGAAGCAGTGGAATCCAACGCAGTAACCCGGGCATTAAGGCCTTCAGCAGAGCTGTGGGCTGGACCGCTGTCATATCATTGGGCAAACTGCCGTTGGCTTTTGCCTGCACAACAACAAAACCCAGGATGACCAATCCCACCCCGATGACCCCGATGGCTGGCAGTGACAAAGCGAGCAGAGAACCCAGCCGGCGATCACCCTGAAATGCCCGGAACATGGCTCCGAGCTGGGGCCGACTGCGGGTCTGTTTACTGTTATCGGCAAACTGCCCAGCGTAGATCATGCCACCTAGCAGCGCCGGCCCAAGCAGCACTACTGTGAGTGGGCCAAGCAGGGGAATCAGGCCGATCAAGGCGTAAATCAAGCCCATGCCAAGAAAGGCATACGGATCACGTCTGACCATCCGAAAGGCTGATCCCAGCCAGAAAATCGCCCGGTTGGCGGGTACTTTTTGCATGCTGCCTCCGCAGTAATTATGAACTTATCGTACCGGAAATCATCACCAAACCCGGCTGCATTCTTGCTGCATCCTACCAATACCAAGGGCTTGCCGAAAAAGTGTGACAACCAGATCCAGCACATAGAGCCAAGGAGCCCATGTCTCAAGCTCAGCTCAAACAGTGCCGAGCGAATCTGCGCAATAGGCGTCGCGCCCAAGGGGCCGGATGGGTCATGGCCAGAGCCGCGTGTGGATCCTGACCCTCGGCCACCATAACCCCACGCTTCAATTGAATATAAGCCTTCATCAAGGCCGTGCTGAACTCGGGATGAAACTGGGTGGAAAGAGCATGCTCGGCATAGACCAGAAGCTGATGTGGATCGCGCTGCGAATGAGCGTACACTGCCGCTGTGGGGGGTACTTCCAGAACACTTTGCTGGTGGCTGAGATGCGCCGGGAACGATGCCGGCAAGCCATCCAGAATCGGCAAACTGCCGCTATCTTGCCGGGTGATGTCGTGGGTACCGATTTCCCGGCCTCCCTGCAGCATACCCACCCGGCCTCCCAGCGCATGCGCCATCAACTGGTGCCCGTAACACACTCCAAATAACGGCAGTTGCGCATCCATAGCGGTACGAATCCAACCAGCGGTGTTTTCACTCCAGCGGGCCCGGTCGGTCAGCATGGCTGCCGAGCCGGTAATGAACGCCCCCACTACCTCCTGGGGAGCAGGTAAAGTCTCTCCGGCGAAAACACGCACGGTACGTAACCGATCAGCCGGCACATCGGCACCAAGCCGAAAATGTTGGGGAAAATCATGCAAACGAGCACGAATTTTGGGCGGGGCCTCGCCCGTAGCAATGATTAGCAGGGGTTTCATATTGTACAAATAGGCTGGTTTAGCCGATTCTACCTGTTCTTGTTCCCATTGCGGAACGACCCCGACCCCATCAGGAAGCCTGCTTCATGCGATCCGAACGCCTCTGGCAACGTGCGCAACAATACATCGCCGACGATCAGCTCAATGCCGCCCAGCTAAGCCTGCAATCGCTGCTGCAACGTGACCCGGCCAATACCCAGGCACATATGCTGCTATCCAGCGTCGCCCTTGGCCGTGGCCAATTGCGCGAAGGCTGTACCTATGCTCTGAACGCAGCACAGCACTTGCCTGATGATCCCGAACAGATTGCGGTGATCGCCCATTGCCTGTTTCGCATCGGCGAAACCCGGGCTGCCCACCAGTGCATGGCTCATACCGCGGTCCATACCTGTCAATCCGGACCGACCCTCAACCAACTCGCCCACATCCATCAACTCCTGGGTGACCATCGCCAAGCACTCGATTACATGAATAAAGCCCTGGCACAGGGTTTTGATACCGCCGAGTTTCGTTATTTTCGCGCCCTGCAGTTGCAGTTCAACGGCCATCTTCCGGAAGCTGAGGCCGAAATGGACAAGGCACTTGACCACGGCACCACTATTGGCCGAGCCAGCCTTGCCCTAGCGCGTATGCACCGGCAAACCCATGACCATAACCATCTCGAAATGATTGCCGCCCGTCTCGGTAAAGTCGAACAGGGCAGCGAGGATCATGCTTCGCTGGAATTCGCTCACTACAAGGAACTCGATGATCTTGATCGCCGCGAGGAAGCCTGGCTGGCACTGCGTCGAGGCAACGCCATCATGCATCAGCGCCTGCCGCACGATATCGAGCAAGAGCGCTTATTGTTCCAGGAACTGCTGCAATTCAAGATTGCCGATCGCCTGCCACCCGGTACCACCCAAAAAACTATAGACGGACCGACGCCCGTGTTCATCCTGGGCATGCCTCGCTCCGGCACCACGCTGCTGGAACAACTGCTGGGCAACCATTCCCGGATCGCCACACCCGGTGAACTGTCTGACTTCCCGAAACAACTGCGTTGGATCACTAACCGCCACGGTGCCGGGCTGTTGGATTCAGAAATGCTGCAAGGCCTTGCAGATATCGATTTTGCCCAGCTCGGACAGCGTTATCTTCAGCAATCACAATGGCGCGCCGCTGACCAACCATTTTACATAGATAAGTTACCGGCTAATTTCATGCTCGCCGGCCTAATCCACTTAGCTCTGCCGCAAGCACCCATTCTGCACATGGTGCGTGACCCGATGGACCTGGTCTATTCCAACTTGCGAGCTCTGTTCGGCGATAGTCACATTTACAGCTATGACCTAGAAGCTCTGACCCGGCACACTTCACGCTATCGCGCCTTGATGCAGGCTTGGCATCAGGCCATGCCTGGGGTCATCCATGACGTCCGTTACGCGGACCTGGTATCCAACCCGGAAGCCACCTTGCGGCAGGCTCTTGAATACTGCCGCCTGAAGCTGGAGCCCGCCTGTCTGGATACCGTTCACGCCGTACGTCCGGTGGCTACCCTGAGCAGTCCACAGATCCGGGAAGGCATCCATCAGCGCGGCCTGGGAGGCTGGCGACGCTATGCTGAACAGCTTGCACCAGCACGCGTGATCCTGAACCAGCCGGCTGACCTCCACGGCTGAACTCATCCCGTATTTATTACGCGCTACCCTTTCCGGACTGGTGTTGGGAAAGTCCGGCCACCAACAGTTAGGTGGTAGCTTGTCGCCAATATCACCACCCAACAGGAAAGACTGAATGGTTATTTCGTATCGCCTCTATAACCTGACAGACTGCTGATATGTATTGACCTGTCAACTATTGGGTCGCGCTTTTTTACTCTTTCATATCCAACCCTTTCACATAGCAAGCCCTTGGAGCAGAGCACGAGCGGCAATCAACGACGGTAGATCACTCTGATATGCGCGGGTCGGAACCGCCTGACTTCTCTTCGTC
>QILI01000162.1 GCA_003233305.1 Mizugakiibacter sp. | reverse complement strand
TAAGCGCGGTGGCCGGCATCCCCGGCAATCCGCGTATTTTCTATGTCGGGGCAGCCAGTGGGGGGGTCTGGAAGACTACCGACGGCGGCCTGCATTTCAAGCCGATTTTTGGTAAGGAGGGCACCTCTTCCATCGGCGCCATCGCTTTAGCCCCCTCCAATCCAAACGTGATCTGGGTAGGTACCGGATCGGCCAACATCCGTAGCGACGTGATTGCCGGCGATGGTGTGTACCTGTCGACCAATGCGGGCAAAACCTTTCGTCGGGTTGGGCTGAAGAATGCCGGGCAGATCGGTAAGATCCTGGTCGACCCCCATAACCCGAACCACGTACTGGTCGCAGTGCTAGGCCATGCCTGGGGTCCGAATACTGAGCGTGGGGTATTCGAGACGAATAATGCCGGCAAAACCTGGCAGAAAACGCTGTACGTCAACGATCGCACTGGAGCCGTTAATCTGGCCATGCAACCGGGTAACCCTCAAGTAATCTTCGCTACTACCTGGCAGGTGGTTCGACGCCCTTGGACTTTGATCGATGGCGGTCCCGGCAGTGGTATCTGGCGCTCGGAAGACGGCGGCATGACTTGGCAACGGTTGCACGGACACGGTCTGCCCAAAGGTCCACTGGGCCGTATTGCCGTGGCTTTGGCACCAACGCAACCCAATCTTGTGTACGCACTGATCGAAGCGCCACACGGTGAAGGCTTGCTGTTCGCCTCCAAGGATCTTGGTGATCACTGGCATAAGGTCAGTGATAACTACGCCCTGGATGTTCGACCGTTTTACTTCACCAACCTACAGGTCGCTCCAAACAACGCCAAGAAGGTCTATTTTCTTGCTTTCCATCTTATGGAATCCGATAACGGCGGCCACACCGCCCACGTGATCGACAAGGGTGTGCATGTCGATCATCACGCCCTGTGGATCGACCCGCGCAACCCGCAACGGATGATCCAGGGCAATGATGGAGGAGCCTATCTGAGTCAGAACGGTGGCAAGAGCTGGCGGTTCCTGAATGGTCTGCCGATCGAGCAGTCTTACGCGGTAGCCACTGACAATCGCAAGCCTTTCGACATCTGCACCGGCCTGCAGGACAACAGTGGCTGGTGCGGACCCTCCAACTCACTATCCAGTCAGGTCATCAACGGCAGCGGCTGGTTTGTCGTCGTCGGTGGGGATGGCGAATATGTGGTTCCCGCACCCAGCAACCCCGACATCATCTACGGCAATGCCGAGGATGGTTCTACGGTGCGCTTCGACCGCAAAACCAAGCTGTCACGCTTCTCCATACCCTATATGCACGGGCCCAGCGGAATCAACGATCTCAATACTGCCCAACAAAAATATCGCTTCAACTGGACGGCCCCGCTGGCGGTGGATCCACACCAGGCCAACACGGTGTATCTGGGTGCCAACGTATTGTTCAAGTCGACCGACGGTGGTCTGACCTGGAAGCCGATCAGCCCGGATCTGACCCGTAACGACAAAAATAAACAGCAGCTTTCGGGAGGGCCGATCAATCTGGATCTGTCTGGGGCCGAAACCTACGACACCATCCAATCCATCACCCTGGCCCCGAGCAACGACAAGGTCATCTGGGTCGGTACTGACGATGGCCTAGTGCAACTCAGCCGCGATGGTGGCGCCCATTGGCACAACATCACCCCCAACGGTGCGCCAAAGTGGGCCCGTGTTTATCAGATCGGTGTATCGCCCTTCGCTGCCGGCACCGCTTATGTCGCCTTCGACGCACACATGCTCGACAACCGCCATCCCTACGTGTTCCGTACTACTGACTACGGCCAACACTGGCAACGTATCGATCACGGTCTGCCCAACAACAATCCGGTACTGGTCGTTCGTGAGGATCCCAATCAGCGTGGCTTTCTCGCCGCCGGCACCATGGCCGGAGTATGGATTTCCCATGACGACGGTGACCACTGGCAGAAGCTCGAAACCAAGGATTTCCCCACGGTTTCGGTCTGGGATCTGCAATTCGCTCATCACGACCTGATCCTGGGCACCCACGGGCGCGGCGTGTTTGTGTTTGACCACTTCTCGACTATTGCCGAATACACTCCGAAAATTGCCCAATCACGCCTGCATCTGTTTTCGCCTAGCACCGGGGTGGAATGGCAGCGTTGGTCGCGTGGCGAGGGTGCCGAGCCCTCCTACACTGCACCCAATGCACCCGATGGGGTCATTGTTGACTACTGGCTGCCGAAGAAGCTCAAGCCCAATACCGCCCAGAAAGCTTCAAAACAGACCCCGGTAAAGATCGTCGTCACCGATACCCGCGGGCAAATCGTAGCCACACGTTGGGGATCGGCTAAAGCCGGAGTCAACCGCTTTGTCTGGGACATGAGCTGGAATGGCCCAACCCGCCTCAGCTTCGGCAAGCACGCCGCCAGAATCAAGAGCGCCAACCACAGTGGACCTGCGGTATTGCCGGGTACCTACACCTTGACTATTTATGCCAATGGCCAACATCAAGGCACACCGGTTCAGGTCGAATACGATCCAAACCAGCACTTTGATGCCAAAGCCAACACCGCGGCCTTGCAATTGGCCCTCACCGAGCGCAATCAGCTAAGTACCATCAACCAGCTGCTGAATCGCGTCAGTACCTGGCAAGCGAAGCTTGCCAGCTTTGAGCATCAGGCCCAGAATGCAGGTAACAGCATGGATACGGCCCAGCGAGCCCTGTTGTCAAAAGCGCAGGTACTAAGCAGTGCCCTCGCCAAACTACGCAACCGCATCTACAACCCCAAAGTCCAGCACACGGTCATTGAGGATGGTTTGCACCAACTGACCGATCTGCACGGAGCGGTCGCCATGACCTATGGAATGGTGGCGTATCTGCAAAATCAGGCCCCCATTCCGCCCATGCGGGCACTGGCAAAACAGTACGCAACGCGAGTATCCAGCGTGATCATTGAATTCAACGCCCTGCTCGCCACGCCCGTCGCTCACTGGAACCAGGCGGCCTATGCCGCCGGCGTAACCACCCTGCCCACCGGTAAGCCGCTGCAGGTGAAATCCGCACCAATCATCTGATCCACTGCAATCCTGTCAGGAGCCCCGCACCTTCGTGGGGCTCCTGTCTTGTCATCCTGGGCGGAACGAAGTGCAGACCCGGGATCCACGGTCTGGCGACACCGTCCGATATCCACTGAAACCTCAATCGTGTTCCGGGCCGAGTGGATTCCCGCCTGCGCGGGAATGACAAAAGAGAGGACGGCGGGCATAGATGAGGCCACCAAAAAGACACGGTTGCCCACCGTGCCGCGTCTGTAATAACCGTTAATCCGAGTCGGCTTTGGTTTTATCAGCAATTGAAGCTTCGGCATCCAACAGACTGCGTACATGGCTGCGGACCTGCTCGAAACGCTTTAATTCTGCCCCATGCAACTGCACAGGCCGAATTACATGGGCGCGAATCGGATCGACACGGTGATCGTTGAGCCACAGTTCGAGATAAAGATGCGGCCCGGTGGAAAGCCCGGTACTGCCGACATAACCGATCACCTGACCGGCGTGCACAAACTCACCGTCATGCAAGCCCCGCGCATAGCCCAGCAAGTGCCCGTAACGAGAATCAAAACCGGGAGCATGTTGCAGTTCAACCATGCGTCCGTAATTTCCGTGCCAGCCATAGTATTGAACCCAGCCATCGGCAATGGCCTTTACCGGCGTCCCCATTGGAGCCGCATAGTCGATGCCCTTGTGGAATTCCGGGCGATGCAGAACCGGATGAATTCGCCAGCCCCAGCCAGAGCTGATCCGTGAAAAAGACACCGCCGGGCGCACCAGCATGGGCAACATGGCTACACCATGGGTATCAACGACCAGCATGCGGCCATGCGAATCAACGAATCGGTAAAGGGTATGTTCCTGGCCGGTATCGTAGACAAGAATGCGTACCAGTATCGGCAAGGCCATCCCGGGAGGCTGCACGAACAGGGCTTGTACCAGGGTGCCTGCGGGAAGAGGTTGGGGCAAATGACTGTCGTGCTGCAGCCAGTCACGGATGGCATCGGCCATTAACGGTTTGACGTGACGCGCTTCCAAATCCACAGTGAGCGAATGCGCCACCATAAAACTGAGCAGTTCCGGGCGGCCGCTGGGAATAACAGCCGGTACCGAAGATTTCCATTCTTCATCAGCCCGATGAGCCCGTCGAGCCCTGGCCAGTTGCCGACGCCAGGCACCCGGCCAATCGACATTGACCACTCCCCGATGGCGGGCATGTACGATCCTCACGCCCTGCAGTCGTAAGCCGTGACGGGTATGTTTCAGACAGCCCTCAACCCGGTCACCGGGATGCAATGTGCTCAGCCGCATGCGGCGGCTGACTTTACGACCCCAGACGAAGGCATCGCTGCGTCCCACGCCCCAGTGGCCAAATAGCTGACCGAGATTCTCTCCGGAACGTACTGTTGCACTGCGAATATTGCATGCTTGAGCGGCCGGGGCGAGCAGCAAAAAACTGCCCAACAACAAGACAATCAGACGGGTTCGGGGACAACGCATCAATAACAATCCAAAGAAAACAGGTATTCACCTACCAGGTCCACGCGACCCAACCGTTACTTATACCCGCATAGCATTTAATGGATGTTATATCGGGATACTGATCGACCTCTGACTCGATTACAATCTTGTTAAGAAATATTGGCATTGTAATTTTAACGTGCTGACACGTACTTTTCCCGACGCAAATGAGCCACCGGAAAACCGGCTTCTTTCAGCGTTGCAAAGGTCACATCAACCATGTTCGGATTACCACAAAGATAGGCAATATCGCCCTCGGGATCGGGACCGAACTCCGGTAACACGGCTTGTACATAGCCGCGATGATCATCCGGTCCGGGACAACTACGGGCCTGACGACTCAGACAGGGTACAAAACGAAAGCCAGGATGCCCGGCAGCAAAAGCCGCAAACTCTTTGTCATACAGCAATTCCGCTTCGTTGCGGGCGCCATACAACAGCACCACTTCAAGGTCGCGCTGCTGCATCATCGCTTCCAGGTGAGTCAGCATGGCCCGGTACGGCGTCACCCCAGTACCGGTGGCAATCAGCAGATAGCGCCGGTTGCAGTCCTGGTCGGACAGGACAAAGCGTCCATACGGGCCGCTGGCCGCAACAGTATCACCCACGACAAGATGTTCCAGCAGATCGGTGGCTGCACCTCCGGGCACATAACTCACCGCAATTTCGATGCGTGATATGGCTCCATCGGCCGTTGCTGGTGAAGTGGCGATGGAATAGCTGCGCTTGGTGGGCTTGCCGTCTGGATAGCTGAAATGAATCTGGATGAACTGGCCCGGCTGAAACTGCATCGGTTCGCCATCAATACGCTCAAAGGCGATATGACGAACAGTGGGGGCAAGCATCAGGCTCTGCACCAGGCGCAGAGTAAAATGTTGAATCATAGGCTTTCCACAGCGGATAGTTCACAAATAACCCGATATACTAGCCACTTTATCTTGCCCCGCCCAGTCGATGACTCAAGCTCCTGCTCTGGTCTTGCGCAATTTGTGCAAGACTTATCCCAATGGTGTCGAGGCCCTCAAAGATGTGTCCCTGGAGATTTCTGCAGGGGATCTGTTTGCCCTGCTCGGCCCCAATGGCGCCGGCAAATCGACCCTGATCGGTATCGTCAGTTCTCTGGTCAACGGTACCGGTGGCGATGCCGAAGTATTCGGCATATCAATCCACAAACATCGCAGCGCAGCAATGGCGATGATCGGTATCGTCCCCCAGGAGATCAACCTCAACCAGTTCGAAAAACCTCTGGATATTTGTGTCCAGCAAGCCGGGTTCTATGGCATCCGTCGTTCCGTGGCACAAGAACGCGCGGAGCGTTATCTGCGTGAACTGAAACTCTGGGACAAGGCTGAATTACCGGCCCGAACGCTCTCTGGAGGTATGAAACGCCGGCTGATGATTGCCCGGTCGATGATGAACGAGCCCAGGCTGTTGATCCTTGATGAACCCACTGCCGGCGTCGATATCGAGATTCGCCGCTCCATGTGGAAGTTTGTACGTGCGATCAACCGCGCTGGCACCACGGTAATCCTTACCACGCATTATCTTGAAGAAGCTGAGAATCTTTGCCGCAACATTGCCATCATCGACCATGGCCGCATTATTGAAAACACCGACATGCGCAGCCTGCTTATGCAACTCGATATGGAAACCTTTGTGATGGACTGCCAAGCCGATCTGGAGGCATTGCCGGAAGTGGATGAAATTCAATTTCGCCGGATCGATAAACGCTCCTTCGAGGCCGACCTGCCCTGCTCCCTTGATCTGAACCGGCTCTTTGCAAGCCTTACTGCCGCCGGAATCACCGTAAAATCCATGCGCAACAAAACCAACCGTCTTGAAGAACTGTTCATGCGTCTAACCGGCGACACTGAGACAATGGCATGAACGGGCGCGGCAATCTGGTCGCCCTGGGCACCATTGCCCATCGCGAAGTCATCCGCATCCTGCGCATCTGGGGGCAAACCTTGATGCCGCCGGCCATCACCATGACGCTGTACTTCATCATCTTCGGCACCCTGATCGGCCGCCGAATTGGTGAAATGCACGGCTTCAGCTACATGCAATACATCACCCCCGGCCTGGTCATGATGAGCATCATCACCAACAGCTACGGCAACATGACCAGTTCATTCTTCGGCGCCAAGTTTGGCCGCTACATCGAAGAAATGCTGGTCTCACCGATGCCGCCCTGGGTCATTCTATGTGGCTACCTGTCTGGAGCTATGTTGCGCGGGCTGACCGTGGGCACGCTGGTACTGGGTATCTCGCTGCTATTCACGCATCTGCAAATGCATCACATCGCAATCACTCTACTCACCGCCATTCTCACCTCGATCGTATTTGCGCTGGCCGGTTTCATCAATGCGGTGTTTGCCCGCAAATTCGATGATATTGCCATCATTCCGACCTTCGTCCTGACCCCGCTGACCTATCTTGGCGGGGTATTCTACTCTGTCGATATGCTGCCTTCTCCCTGGCGGCAGATTTCCCATGCCAATCCAATCCTGTACATGGTCAGTGCCTTTCGTGAGGGCATGCTGGGCATCGGCGACATCGCGCTGCTACCCTCCTTCGCCGTAATGCTGGGCTTCGTTGCACTTCTCGGTGCCACTTGCATCATGCTGTTGCGCCGGGGTGTGGGCATGCGCAACTGAACCCTCGCGCCGATCTGGCAACGGGTTCTCCTATCGGTAGATTGCCCCCCACCAAACCATCCATGCCCTGGAACAGCAGAATTCTGCGGCAACGCAGCTTGCACCATGCTGACGGCTGCGCGATGGTTAGAAGATTGTCCAGGGAATCCTGCCATGCCCAGCAAAACCGTACTCATCGCCATCCTCCTGTTCAGTGCCGGTGCCATGGCCGCCGCGGTGGCCGCACCGCCACCGATCGAGCATCCCGCCCTGCACACTATTTCCCGTGAGATCAGTGCCTCCCGACTGCAGGCCACCCTGCAGCAACTGGTTGATTTTGGTACCCGTCAAACCATGTCGGAAACCCAATCGGATCATCGTGGTATCGGCGCAGCACGACGCTGGGTCAAAGTGCAGTTCCAGGATATTTCTAAAGCCTGCGGCAACTGTCTCGAAATCGTTACCCCTAGCAAAATCATCAGCGGCGAGCGGATTCCAAAACCTACCAAGGTGATGGACATCGTCGCCATTCTTCGTGGTCGCAGCGATCCCCAACGGGTCATCGTGATGACGGCACATCTCGACTCCCGGGTCAGCAACGTGATGAATGCCACCGCTAACGCCCCCGGTGCGGATGATGATGGCTCCGGAGTCGCTGCGGTGATTGAGGCCGCCCGGGTACTGACTCATCAACGCTACCCGGCCACCCTGGTGTTCGGTGTGGATTCCGGCGAGGAACAGGGACTTTACGGCGGCAAGATTCTTGCCGCCTATGCGGTCGCCAAGCACTGGCAGGTCGAGGCCAACCTCAACAACGACATCATCGGCGCCATCGCCGGAGAAAACGGTGTTATCGACAATACCCGCGTACGGGTGTTTTCCCAAGGCACCAAGAGCAACGAGACCCTGCGCCAGGCCCGCTACCGTAACTACACCGGTGGCGAAGTCGATTCACCGTCACGCAATCTGGCCCGTTTCATTGCCACCCTGGCGCCCCGCTATGTGACCAACCTGCAGGTACAGATGATTTATCGCACTGATCGCTACGGCCGGGGCGGCGACCAGGTAGCCTTTCTCAATGCCGGTTACCCAGCCATCCGCTTCACCGAACCCAATGAGAACTACCGTCATCAGCACCAGAACCTGCGCACAGTCAATGGGATCCGCTACGGCGATACCATCAATCACGTCAACTTTCCCTATCTGGCCAAGGTGACGGCTCTCAACGCCGTCACTATGGCGGCCCTGGCCCGGGCTCCGGTCCCCCCCGCTGAGCTGAGGATTTCCGGCGCGGTTACTCCCAACACCACGCTGAGCTGGCAACCGGTTGCCGGAGCCGCGAGCTATCTGCTCCGCTGGCGGGATACCACCGCCCCGCAATGGCAATATTCCCGCTGGGTGCCACTATCTGCGCTGCGCCACGAAGCACATGGACGACTTGCTTATTCTCTGCAAAACATCGTCATCGACAATGACTTCTTCGGAGTCAGCTCGGTCTCCGCAGATGGCTATGTTAGCCCCGCCGAGTTCCCTGGCTTTGCCGGCAGTTTCCGGCGCAGTCCACCGGCCACGTCCGTGAAGCATTGAACGCAACACTCCCGCAGTGGGGCGGCCTGGCACAGCCATTGTCAAAGGTGAGCCGCAACGCTGTCGAGTGATCCTGCTGCAGGAAGCCCTCGGACTTGAAGCAAGCTGCCGCCCGCCTGTGGGGAGCGTACTCACCCTCTCGTTCATCCGATAAAAGCTAGCCGGGAAAGGTCCTATCCCTCACCGCGAACCACAAAAAAATCCGTCATCCCGGATTGCCGCCTCACGCTGTTTCTGTCATCCCGGGCGCCTCTTGTTCTTGTCATCCCGGGCATCTCTTGTTCTTGTCATCCCGGGCGCAGACCCGGGATCCACGGTCTGGCAACACCGCCCGATGTCCGATGTCCGATGGAACCTTAAACATGTTCCGGGCCGAGTGGATTCCCGCCTGCGCGGGAATGACGAATGGGAGAATGGCGGCGACCGCAGAAAGTTATCCGCACCAAACCGTCTCTGCATAAAACGCTTCAAACAGCGTGAAGCACCGTACTAGCGCCGATTACTTTGGTGCCGATTAGTCCGCAGCCGCTCTCTTACGCAGCTCGAATTTCTGAATCTTGCCGGTCGAGGTCTTGGGCAAGTCTCCAAATATGACACTGCGCGGCATCTTGAAGCCCGCCAGATATTTTTTGCAGTGTTCGAGAATTTCAGCACTGGCAATGTTTACACCGGCCTTGACCTCAATGAATGCACAAGGCGTCTCTCCCCAGTGCGGATCAGGCCGGGCCACGACTGCGGCAGCCAGCACGGCCGGATGCCGATACAGAACATCTTCAATTTCTATAGACGATATATTTTCACCACCGGAGATGATGATGTCCTTGCTGCGATCTTTGATGCTGATATAACCATCGGGATACAGGACCGCCAGATCACCGCTGTGGAACCAGCCGCCACTGAAAGCTTGTTGCGTGGCCTGCGGGTTTTTCAGGTAACCCTTCATGGCGATATTGCCCTGAAACATGATCTCACCCATGGTTTCAGCGTCGGCCGGAACCTGCTGCATGGTGGCCGGATCCAACACGGTCGCGGAGCGCTGCAAATGATAACGAACCCCCTGGCGGGCATTCAGGCGGGCTCGCTCCCCGATCTCCAGATCACCCCACTCTTCATGCTTGGTGCACACGGCTGCCGGACCGTAGACTTCGGTGAGACCGTAGACGTGCGTCAGGTCGAAACCCAGACGCTCCATGCCTTCGATCATTGCTGCGGGCGGTGCCGCACCGGCGACCATGGTCTTGACCCCACCCGGAAGGCCTTTTTTCATCTCCTCGGGAGCGTTGATCAGCATATTCTGCACAATCGGGGCCCCACAATAATGGGTTACGCCATGCTCACGGATCGCATCGACCATGGCCTGCACTTCGACCTTCCTCATGCAGACGTTGACACCGGCCCGGGCGGCGATAGTCCATGGAAAACACCACCCATTGCAATGAAACATGGGCAAGGTCCACAAATACACCGGATGTTTGGGCATATCCCACTCGAGAATATTCGAAATCGCGTTGATAGCCGCACCGCGATGATGGTAAACCACCCCTTTAGGATTGCCGGTGGTCCCGCTGGTGTAATTCAGGGAGATGGCATTCCACTCATCATCCGGATACTGCCAGGCAAATTCCGGATCACCCTGACTAAGGAACGCCTCGTATTCAATGGAGCCGACTGACTCGGTTGATCCGAAATACAGCGTATCGACAACATCAATCACCCGCAGCGGACGAGAGGACTGGCGCAACGCCAGGGCCTGTTTCATGACCGGTGAAAACTCACTATCGACGATCACCACCTGAGCTTCGCCGTGATCCAGCATGAAAGCAATCGTTGCCGGGTCGAGTCGGGTATTCAACGCATTGAGCACTGCACCCGACATGGGGATACCGAAATGCGCCTCCACCATGGCCGGCGTGTTGGGCAACATCACCGCCACCGTATCGCCCTTGCCAATACCCTTCAGCGTGAGGGCGCTGGCCAACTGGCGACACCGCCTATACACCTCGGCCCAGGTGCGCCGCAGAGTCTGATCGCCACTACCATGCACCACGGCCAACTTATGGGGATAAACCTCAGCCGCACGCTCAACAAACGGTAACGGGGAAAGAGCTGCAAAATTGGCATTGTTTTTGGGCAAGTCCTGGTCAAAAATTCCAGACATGGTGCGCTCCGAAGTCGGCTAAAGTCTGTTTTCGCAACATACTACGCGACTGCCCACTACGTGGTCATAGCTTTCTTTCTGGATTCCCGCCTGCGCAGGAATGACGAATGGGAGAATGGCGGCAGCTTGTTCATTGCCGGGATTCGCGGTGCCCCTGTCTTGTCATCCCGGGCGAAGACCCGGGATCCACGGTCTGGCAACACCGTCCGATATCCGATAGAACCTCCAACGTGTTCCGGGCCGAGTGGATTCCCGCCTACGCGGGAATGACGAATGGGAGGATAGTGGCGTCCGCAGAAAGTTATCCGCACCAAACCGTCTCTGCATAAAACGCTTCCAACAGCGTGAAGCACCGTACTAGTACAGCACCCTGAAACGCAGCGTATGTGGAATGCTGCGGATGGTTGCGAGCAGATCATCAGAATAACTGCGATCAATATCAGTGATCACGTAGCCGATACCCTCGTCGGTCTTCAGGTATTGGCCGAGGATATTGACACCCTGTTCGGACAATGCTTCGTTAATTCGCGCCAGCACCCCGGGTTGGTTGGCATGGATGTGAATGAGACGATGCGCATCATGTAGCGGAGGTAGTTTGAGGACAGGGAAATTGAAGCTGCCCTCAGTGCTTCCAGTATCAATGTAGTCACCCAGACGTTGACTCACATAGCGACCGATGTCGACCTGCGCCTCCTGAGTGCTGCCACCGATGTGCGGGGTGAGAATCACATTGGAGAACCCCTGCAAGGGATGCTCGAAAGGAGAACCATTACTGGCTGGCTCGGCCGGAAATACATCCACGGCCGCACCACGCGTATGCCCGGACTCGAGACCCGCAGCCAGGGCCTCCAGATCGACCACATGGCCGCGACTCAGGTTAAAGAGAATCGCTCCGGGTTTCATCCAGCCAAACTGCTCCGCCCCGAACATCAACCGGTTCTCCGGCCGACCATCGACGTGCAGGCTTACCACATCTGCTAGGCCTAGCAGTTCTTTCAAACTGCCAGCCTTACGCGCAGTACCGAGCGCCAGACGTTCGTCCAGATCAAAAAACACCACCCGCATGCCAAACGATTCGGCCACCACCGAAAGCTGCATGCCGATGTTGCCATAGCCAATAATGCCAAGCGTCTTGCCACGCACCTCGTTAGCCAGCTTGATGGACTTGTCCCAAACCTTGTTGTGCAGCATCTGGATCTTTTCCGGCAGACCGCGCAGCAAGAGCACGATCTCCGCCATAGCCAGCTCCACCACTGAACGGGTATTGCTGTAGGGCGCGTTGAACACCGCAATGCCACGATCGCGGCAGGCCTGCAAATCGATCTGATTAGTCCCAATGCAGAACGCACCCACCGCCACCAGACGTTTAGCCTTGGCTACAACCTCCGCAGTGAGCTGGGTTTTGGAACGGATACCTATAATCGAAACCTCGCCGATCCGCTGCAGCAGTTCTTCCTTGCTCAAAGCCTTGGGTAGTGTCTCCACTGAGTAACCCTGCCGTACGAAGGCCGCTGCGGCCTCGGCATGAATGTTCTCCAGCAACAACACCTTCAGACGGTTGCGCGGATAGGAAAGGGCACCACGCAGCCCCAGATCGAACAGCACCTCATCAAAACTGGGGGCCTCATGCCCACCTCTGGACAGCACGGCATCACGACGCACATTTTCGGTAAAGGCATAAAAGCGCTCGACCAGCCCGGCATCAGCGACTTCCAGGTCGCTCCAGCCATCGCCAACCATTACCAGCCGACCCGGTAAAGCCAACGAACGCAGCATCTCCACCTTGCCGCCACTGCGACTCAGTGGTGAATCTTGATCACAACCCGCCACCAGGCCTTGCTCATCAAAAACCAGATGGTTGGCATGTACCTGCTCGGGTAGGAGTCCCAACTCACTAGCCAGCGTATCGATCAGTTCATGAAACCCCGCGCTTAGAATATGAATGTGCTGGGCATTCCGGCGCAGAAAATCACGGTTGCGCTCAAATGACGGACTGATTTCGGTAACCATCCGCTCCGCCAATTCAAGCAACTGGGAACGATGCAGGTTCAATAAGCGCAAACGCTCCGTCAGTGCCTCGGCAAAATCAATGCGCCCCTCCATAGCGGCATCGGTCAATTCAACAATACGCGCCCGACGGTCATCGCCGTCGGCATCATGGGATAAGCAAGCATCCGCCAGGAAAGGCAGGGTTTCGACTCTGACCAGGGTGCTGTCGAAATCCAGGATAAAAGTCGGGACCGTGGCCATCAGGCATTCTCGTTGGGGTTTCCCTAAAAGGTACACCAACCATGCCGCGATGCAACATTAGGGCGTTTTGATAAGCCATAGTGAGCAGCTCGAGTGCCAGGGGCCCCGCAGCAAATCTCCAACGCATATGTGAATAGGCGAGGAATGAGCGAGCGCGCAACACCGCAACCGGACTGCGCAGTAGGTTTGTCAAGGTGCCCCTGGGGCTGCAAGGCTTTGACCCGAGTCACTGGAAACATGGTGCGGCGATCCTTATCCCCCCTTGCCATGGCACACCGTGATTTCGAAACGGTCGAAGTCGAGATCCTTGACCCGCAGACACAAACATTCCATCAAACGGACACCCGACCCATACAGCAAACTGGCCAGCAACCACGTCACCCCGGTCATGCCACCCAGCAACATGCTCACTTCACCACGGCTCAACACCACCGGCAGCCGCTGGGGTCGCTTCGCACACTCACTATTTTTCATCCACGGCAACTCCACACCAAGCACCTCCCGATAGAGAGACAAAAGTGCTGCCAATACCTGGTTCTGCATAGACGCAGCAACATGTCGCTGCAAGGCCAACATAGTAAGAAAATACTCAACTTCGGGTGCCCCCATCGTGGCAGGATGTTGCTTGTCATTAGCAAGAATAAAATGCCGTATCCAACCTAGATACGCGGTCTCAATTCGACGCGCTATACCCAGGTACCGCATGCGCCCACGAACCCGATCGAACAGCCTGGGCGCCCGTACCTTGCCCGTACTTGCTGTGCTGTCACCATGGTGGGATGATGTTTTTATAACGTATCCTGCACACCTGAATACTGCAAGGTTAGACTGTAGATATCAGCATAAACCATTGGGACGTGTAGGGTTTTTCTGAAATGACAAGTTGTCGTATCGGCTTAGGCTGCAGGATTGCACCTCACATCGCAATCGAATTGTAGTTGGGTCGTAATTTCAACCATGGAGATACAGTCGATGAGGTACGTGAAAATTGTCGTTGGGCTTCTCTTAATCGCCAAAGGTGTCGTCGATTTCATACGACTACCAGGCGCACTTGCTGCAGCACACGCTCATAGCGCGTTGACGGTCGGGCATGTGAGCACTAGGTTCCTTGCCGGTGAGGCAGCGGGGCGTGCGGCAGGGGTTGAGACGGGGCTGGTAGTCGACGCCTTGGCTGTTCTTATCGGTGGGGTACTACTTGTAGCAAGCGCGTGGCGTCGTGGACAGAGCTCCCTCGTAAATACAGTTGCGTCCTAACTGTTCGTCCAAGCGGACGCGCGCTTAACTCGAACGTTGGGCGACCCGACTATGAACCTCTTCTGGTCAACTCGAATCCTCACCGACGCCCGCGAAGACCACCTGACGGAGTTTATTGCCGCAGCGTTGAAGTATTGCCAATCTTTCAGGTCCGCCTACACAGCATTGATTCTCGCAGGTTTCGCTAAAGAGCGAGGATGGCCCGAGCCTGAGGTACTCGAGATAGCAACTCAGGTGACTTTTCCTGACTCGACGTGCCGTCCTGACATGGTGCTCACCCTGAAAGACGGACATGTGGTTGTGTGTGAGCACAAGTTAGACGCTCTCGAAACAGCAGGTCCCGACCGGGATCCAAGAACGCAGCTCAATCGGTACCTAGACTTACCGATTGACGGGCTAGTCTATGTCAGGTCCGATTGGAAACCGCCTGCCTCTGAAGTATTAGAGCACGAGAAGTACGTTAGGCCAGTTGGCTACGCGCATTTCCTCTGGAGGGATTTCTTCCCGCTGCTAGCCAGCGGTGATCACCTACTCCTTGATTGGCTTCGAGACGGCTTCGAGAGATTAGGATTCACCCCGCCCCATGCTGGTGTTGGAGAGATGGATGGAACGGATGCGTCCGAGAACGCCAGAAACAGAACGAACTTCGCAAAGCTCTGGGGTCCTGTCCGATCCGAATCGTGCCGCCTCGGGTGGAATGTGGGCTCGGGTTCTATCGTTGAACTCTACCTAAGTGAGAACTCATTTTCGACAGCGTCGGACGTGTTTATCTCTCCGATGAAAGTCGCTCGGTTCTTGGTCCGAGTCACGCCGAGACGAGAGAACGTCGAGGAGGTCGAGCGACGGCTTCGAAACGTTGTAGCATCGCTCCCTGTCAGGATCGAGATAGTGATCGCTACGGTCCCGAGGAAGCACGGGAGAGTCCGAGTAGTAAACGTGGTAAGTACACTGCGCGAGGTGCTCGGGGATGACGCGATGGATCCTCCCAATATGGAAAGGAAGCTTCTGGACTATGTCACGCCACTACTACAAGCGTTGCAGACAAAAGAAACAAAAGGGGACGGAGGGAATTAAATCGTCCATGCGGTCAGATCAGAGTGCGGAGGGCTTGTGACTTGGTCGGCCGCGCGACCTTACCGCGACCGAGTGTTCGCTCGAGCATGGCCAGGAACTTGACCTCTCCGAACGCGCGTTCCTGCTGCAGGT
>QILI01000139.1 GCA_003233305.1 Mizugakiibacter sp. | reverse complement strand
CGTCAACGTCGTCTTGCCATGATCTACGTGACCAATCGTGCCCACGTTTACATGCGGCTTGGTACGCTCGAATTTTGCCTTGGACATGAGTCTGAACCTCGATATGAACCGTTACTAATCAAAAATGGTGTCAGGCTGATTTCTTCATCACCTGTTCGGTGATGTTGTTTGGAGCTTCGGAGTAATGATCGAACTCCATAGTGAACGTGGCCCGACCCTGGGTGGCTGATCGCAATGAGGTGGCATAACCGAACATCTCACCAAGCGGCACCATTGCAGCAATGAGCTTCCCGGAAGGACTGTCATCTGACCCTTGCAGAATTCCGCGACGCCGACTTAAATCTCCCATTACATCGCCCATGTAGTCTTCCGGTGTAACCACCTCGACTTTCATCACGGGCTCAAGCAATGCGGGATTGGCCTTGTGGAATCCTTGCTTGAAAGCCATAGAACCGGCAATCTTGAACGCTATTTCCGAAGAATCGACCTCATGGTACGAACCATCAACCAAGCGGATCCCGATATCGACAATCGGAAAGCCGGCCAGAATACCGTTCTGCATAGCTTCCTTAATACCCTTGTCAACGGCGGGAATGTATTCCTTGGGAATCACCCCACCAACAATTCCATTCACAAATTCATAGCCCGCACCGCGCTCGCGCGGCTCCAGCTCGATTACCACGTGGCCGTATTGACCTTTACCACCGGACTGACGAACAAACTTACCTTCCTGGCGCACCGACTTGCGAATTGCTTCACGATAGGCAACCTGAGGTTTGCCGACATTGGCATCAACGCTGAACTCGCGGCGCATGCGCTCCACCAGAATATCCAGATGTAATTCGCCCATCCCGGCAATAATGGTCTGTCCGGATTCTTCGTCGGTATGCACTCTGAAAGATGGATCCTCCTGAGCAAGCCGCGACAGAGCGACACCCATCTTTTCCTGGTCCGACTTGGTCTTCGGCTCGACCGCCATGGCGATGACCGGCTCAGGAAACACCATCCGTTCCAGGGTTATGGCATGACCGTTTGCGCATAGCGTGTCACCGGTCGTGACGTCCTTCAACCCCACTGCAGCCGCAATATCACCGGCGCACACTTCCTTGATCTCAACACGTTGATTGGCATGCATCTGCAGGATGCGCCCGATACGCTCTTTTTTCATTTTGATCGGGTTGTAAACCTGATCTCCAGCTTTCATTACGCCCGAATAAACCCGGAAGAAGGTCAGGGAACCTACATAGGGGTCGGTCATGATCTTGAATGCTAGCGCCGAAAAGGATTCCCCATCCTCTGCCTTACGGCTGCAGTTGTCGCCGTTTTCATCTACCCCACTGACAGGGGGGCGGTCAGCCGGGGAGGGCAGCAGCTGTACCACTCCATCCAGTACGGCCTGTACACCTTTATTCTTGAAAGCACTTCCACAAAATACCGGAATCAGGGCATTTCTAAGTGTCGCCGCACGGATTCCAGCAATAATGTCCGCCTCAACGAGATCACCTTCCTCGAGATATTTATCCATCAAGGCTTCGGAAGTCTCCGCTGCCGATTCGACCATGGCATTACGCGCACCAATACAGGATTCGAGCAGATCCTCCGGAATACTTCGGTATTCAAACTGCGTACCGTGCGAATCCGTGTCCCAATAGATCGCCTTCATCTTGACTAAATCAACGACCCCGTCGAAATGTTCTTCAGCGCCGATAGGAAACTGCATTACTACAGGATGCGCACCCAGGCGGGATTTCAATTGCTCGACAACCTTGTCGAAATCAGCCCCGGTACGATCCATCTTGTTAACGAACGCAAGACGCGGTACACCGTATTTGTTGGCCTGCCGCCACACAGTCTCGGACTGAGGCTGTACACCACCTACGGCACACAGCACAAACACCGCACCATCAAGAATACGTAAGGAACGTTCCACCTCGATGGTGAAATCGACGTGACCTGGCGTATCAATAATGTTGAACCGATGTTCCGGTAAAGACATGTCCATGCCTTTCCAGAAGCAGGTGGTCGCAGCAGAAGTGATGGTGATGCCTCGCTCTTGCTCCTGCTCCATCCAGTCCATGGTTGCAGCGCCATCATGAACTTCACCGATTTTGTGATTCACCCCGGTATAAAACAGAATGCGCTCGGTAGTCGTAGTTTTCCCCGCATCAATGTGGGCCATGATGCCGAAGTTTCGATAGCGCTCAATGGGTGTCTTGCGAGCCACAGTAGATAGCCTCAGTTCTTACCAGCGATAGTGTGCAAAGGCCTTGTTAGCCTCTGCCATACGATGCGTTTCTTCACGCTTTTTTACTGCTCCACCACGACTTTCGGAAGCATCGAGCAGCTCACCTGCAAGCTTGTGCGGCATAGTGGTTTCGCCTCGCTTACGGGCCGCATCGATCACCCACCGCATGGCCAAAGCCTGGCGTCGGGCTGGACGAACTTCTACCGGAACCTGATAGGTAGCGCCACCAACCCGGCGAGATTTGACCTCTACCGTAGGGGCGACATTATCAAGCGCCTTTTCGATGACACTCACGGGTTCGGCATGTTTCTCACCGATTCGGTCGATGGCCCCATAGACAATCATCTCGGCGATCGATTTCTTACCGCTCTTCATCACGATATTGATGAAACGGGCGATGGACTTACTGCCGTGCTTCGGATCAGGCAACACAGCACGAGGAGGATGAGAACCTTTACGCGACATTTTTCATATTCCTCAGAATTAGTTCTTCGGGCGCTTGGCGCCATACTTGGAACGCGCGTTTCGGCGTTTGGCAATGCCAGCACAGTCAAGACTGCCACGGACCGTGTGGTAACGAACACCGGGCAGATCCTTGACACGGCCACCACGAATCAACACTACTGAGTGCTCTTGCAGGTTGTGGCCTTCGCCGCCTATATAACTGATCACCTCATAGCCATTGGTCAGCCTAACTTTGGCAACTTTGCGCAATGCAGAATTTGGCTTTTTTGGTGTCGTGGTGTAAACACGCGTACATACTCCGCGGCGTTGCGGACAGCTCTGCAGTGCAGGCGAATCGCTTTTGTAGCTCTTCGGTCTGCGGGGCTTACGCACCAATTGGTTGACAGTCGCCATGACTTGGTAATCCTGAGAAACGTAAAGGCAAGCCAATAAATGACCTGCCGAGTAGCGGAAATATAGCACATATGAATGACTTTTTACAAGTCATTCTCTGCATCCATGTCTCGAAAACGAGGTGCTTCCTGCACCTCATTTCGTTAGGTATGCGCCGAAGCGCGGCTTACTTGATGATATCGCTGGCAACCGATTTTTTTACCGTTGCAGCAATGGATCTACTATCCGACTTGCCTGTACTTTCGGCAAGAGTCGCGCCACCGTGCCGTTGAGCGTGGTAGGCAAGACCCGTTCCCGCCGGTATCAAGCGGCCGACTATAACATTCTCTTTCAGACCACGCAAGGTATCACGTGTTCCGCGTACCGCTGCCTCGGTCAACACTCGCGTGGTTTCCTGGAAAGATGCTGCAGAAATAAACGATTCCGTAGCCAGTGAGGCCTTAGTAATCCCTAACAAAACCGACTGGAACCGGATCGACTGCTCATCATGGGCCAGCAAACGCCGGTTCTCCGCCACTACCCGCAATCGCTCAACCTGCTCGCCATGCAGATAGTGGCTGTCGCCGGCCTCAATCACTTCAACCTTGCGCAGCATCTGACGAATGATCGTCTCGATATGTTTATCGTTGATCTTCACACCCTGCAAGCGATATACGTCCTGAATCTCCTTGACCAGATAGGCTGCCAGCGGTTCAACACCCAACAAGCGTAAAATGTCATGGGAATTAGGTTCACCATCTACAACCGTTTCGCCACGTTCCACATGCTCGCCTTCGAATACGATGACATGCCGCCACTTCGGGATCAGCTCTTCATAAGCATCCCCATCAGAGCCCTTGATCACCAGCCGTTGTTTACCCTTGGTATCCTTACCAAAACTGACAATCCCCGAGCGCTCAGCCAAGATCGCCGGTTCCTTGGGTTTGCGTGCCTCAAACAAGTCCGCTACACGTGGCAACCCGCCAGTGATATCGCGAGTCTTGGAAGTCTCTTGTGGAATACGGGCAAGTACATCACCCACCCCTACCTCGGAACCATCTTGCAGCCCCACAATGGCACCTGCCGGCAAGAAATACTGGGCAGGAATGTCGGTACCGGCCAATTTCAACTCTTGGCCATCCTTGTCCTCCAGACGCACGATGGGCCGCAGATCTTTGGCTCCACTACCGCGACGCTTGGGGTCGGTGACAACGGAACTCTCTAACCCAGTCAATTCATCGGTCTGGGCCTGAATGGTAATGCCTTCAATGAAATCGGCAAAATGCACCAGACCGGCTACTTCCGACACAATCGGATGAGTATGTGGATCCCAATTGGCGAGTGTCTGCCCCGCCTTGACCTGCTCACCCGCAGTAACGCTGATGGTGGCGCCATACGGTACCCGATAACGCTCACGCTCACGTCCTTGAGCATCATGAATACTCAACTCACCGGAACGGGATACTGCAACCAAGTGACCTTGGGTATGCTCGACAGTCTTGATGTTATTGAACTTGATGATGCCGGTGGTCTTGATAGTGACATTATCTACTGCGGCCGCACGCGAGGCGGCACCACCGATATGAAAGGTACGCATGGTTAATTGCGTTCCCGGCTCACCAATGGACTGCGCTGCAATCACCCCGATCGCTTCACCGATGTTTACCAGATGACCACGAGCCAGATCGCGACCATAGCAATGTGCACAAACTCCGTGGGGAGCTTCACAGGTGATTGGTGAACGTACCAGAATCGACTGCACACCAGCCTCATCCAGCCTTTCTACCATGGCCTCATCAAGCAGATCATTTTGTCGGGCGAGGGGTTCATCCTGGTCACCCGGAGCATATACATCGGCCGCCACAACCCGCCCCAATACGCGATCCCGTAACGGTTCCACCACATCGCCGCCTTCAACAATGGGGACCATCGTCAATCCTTGGTCGGTACCGCAATCGTTCAGCGTTACCACTACATCCTGGGCTACATCTACAAGCCGCCGGGTCAGGTAACCTGAATTAGCGGTTTTCAAAGCGGTGTCTGCCAAGCCCTTGCGTGCCCCATGGGTGGAATTGAAGTACTGCTGAACATCGAGTCCTTCACGGAAGTTGGCCTTGATGGGGGCTTCGATGATCGACCCATCCGGCTTGGCCATCAGACCTCGCATACCGGCAAGTTGACGAATCTGCGCAGCAGAGCCTCGCGCTCCTGAATCCGCCATGATGTACAACGAATTCATGGATTTTTGTGTGACCTCTTCACCTTTGGCGTTAACGACCTGCTCATTACCGATACCCTTGAGCATGGCCGCAGCAATCAGCTCGTTAGTTCGCGACCAGATGTCAACAACTTTGTTATATCGTTCACCGGCCGTTACCAAACCGGATTGATACTGTTCCTGGATCTCCACAACCTCTTTCTCGGCGACTTCCAGAATTACTTTCTTTTCTTCCGGAATTTTCATGTCATCAATACCGATGGAGATCCCGGCACGGGTTGCGAAACGGTAGCCGGTGTACATCAACTGATCGGCAAATACGACCGTCTCTTTTAATCCAAGTCGGCGGTAGCAAGCGTTGATTAGATTCGAGATGGCTTTCTTGCTGAGTTCGGCATTCAGTAACTCAAAGGGCATGCCATCAGGAAGAATCTCCGAAAGCAGAGCACGACCAACAGTTGTTTTGGAAAGCTGCTTGGTCTCACTACGAGTTCCGTCTTCAGCAATCTGCACCTCACGAATACGAACCCTTACCTGCGCATGCAATGCAGCCACCCCATGATCGTACGCACGCCGGGCTTCAGCAACATTGGCAAACACCATACCCTCACCCTTGGCCCCCACCAGTTCACGGCTGGCATAGTACAGACCCAACACTACATCCTGGGTTGGAACGATAATCGGGTAACCATCCGCAGGGGAAAGAATATTATTGGTAGACATCATCAAGGCGCGGGCTTCCAGCTGTGCCTCAATACTCAACGGTACGTGTACAGCCATCTGGTCGCCATCGAAATCGGCATTGAATGCAGAGCACACCAACGGATGTAACTGGATCGCCTTGCCTTCGATCAAAATAGGCTCAAACGCCTGGATACCAAGACGATGCAGGGTTGGTGCCCGGTTCAGCAGTACCGGATGCTCGCGGATCACCTCCTCGAGTATGTCCCATACCACCGGTTCTTCACGTTCGACCATGCGCTTAGCCGCTTTGATCGTAGCCGCCTGTTCATCACCCTGCAGACGAGCAAAGATAAACGGTTTGAACAATTCCAGGGCCATTTTCTTGGGTAAACCACATTGATGCAGGCGCAAGGTCGGACCAACCACAATCACCGACCGGCCCGAATAATCCACGCGCTTGCCAAGCAGGTTCTGACGGAATCGGCCCTGCTTACCCTTGATCATGTCGGCCAGGGATTTCAGGGTGCGCTTATTGGTACCGGTAATGGCACGCCCACGGCGACCGTTGTCGAACAGCGCATCCACCGACTCCTGCAACATGCGCTTCTCATTGCGAACAATGATGTCCGGTGCGTTCAACTCCAGCAGCCGCTTGAGGCGGTTGTTGCGATTGATGACCCGCCGGTACAAGTCGTTGAGGTCTGACGTCGCAAAGCGGCCGCCATCCAGGGGCACCAGTGGCCGCAGTTCAGGCGGCAACACGGGTAGAACGGTCAACACCATCCACTCGGGTCGATTGCCTGACTCTGCAAAGCCTTCCAGCAATTTGATACGTTTGGTAATGCGCTTGAGCTTGGTCTCCGAATGGGTGCTGTCCATTTCCTCACGAAGACGTACCAATTCCGCCGCTAGGTCGATTGATTTGAGGAGCTCATAAACGGCTTCGGCTCCCATATGCGCCAGAAATTCGTCACCGTATTCTTCCACCGCAGCGAGAAACTGGTCTTCGGTCAGCAATTGGCCCCGTTCCAGCAACGTCAAGCCCGGCTCAATGACAACATAGGCTTCAAAATAAAGGATCCGTTCCAGATCACGTAATGTCATATCCAGCATCAAGCCAATACGTGAAGGCAGCGACTTGAGGAACCAGATATGGGCAACCGGGCTAGCCAGCTCGACATGACCCATGCGCTCGCGTCGAACCTTGGCCAAAGTGACCTCAGTACCACATTTTTCACAGACCACGCCGCGATGTTTCATGCGCTTGTACTTGCCACACAAACACTCATAGTCTTTTACCGGGCCGAAGATTGCGGCACAGAACAGGCCATCCCGCTCCGGCTTGAAAGTCCGGTAATTAATGGTCTCCGGCTTCTTGACTTCGCCGTAAGACCACGACCGGATCAATTCGGGCGAGGACAGACCGATCTTGATAGCATCGAAGTCCAGCGGCTGGCGCTGCTGATTGAATAGATTCAGAAGGTCTTTCATGTTTCAGTCTCCCGTACCGATGCCGATCATTTGCGTTCCTCAAGTTCAATGTGGATGGCTAGGGAACGAATCTCTTTCACCAACACATTGAACGATTCAGGCATGCTGGCCACCATCTGGTGATCGCCATCGACGATGCTCTTGTACATCTGATTGCGACCCTGCACATCGTCGGATTTGACGGTGAGCATTTCCTGCAATGTGTACGCGGCACCATATGCCTCGAGCGCCCATACTTCCATTTCACCGAAACGCTGGCCGCCAAATTGGGCCTTACCACCCAATGGCTGTTGGGTAACCAGCGAATACGGCCCCGTTGATCGCGCATGCATCTTGTCATCAACCAAATGGTTGAGCTTGAGCACGTGCATATAACCCACAGTTACCGGGCGATCAAAGCTATCACCGGTGCGACCGTCATACAGGGTCGTCTGTCCAGATTCCGGTAACCCGGCCAGACGCAACATGCTCTTGATTTCCGATTCAAAAGCACCGTCGAATACCGGAGTAGCCATGGGCACTCCAGCTCGTAAATTCCTCGCCAGAGCCAGGATCTCTATATCCTCAAGTCTATCGAGTTCTACGCGTGTACCATGCTGTTTATAGTCGTGGTTATAAATTTGGTCAAGGAATTTGCGGATCTTTACAGTTTTTTCATTAGCATCCAATAACTCCGCAATCCGGATACCTAAACCACGTGCCGCCCAGCCCAGATGGGTTTCCAGGATCTGCCCGATATTCATTCGGGAAGGCACACCAAGTGGATTCAAAACAATGTCTACTGGAGTGCCATCCGCCATGTAAGGCATGTCCTCAACAGGCACAATCATTGAGATGACACCCTTATTGCCGTGGCGGCCGGCCATCTTGTCACCTGGCTGGATACGCCGTTTGACGGCAAGATAGACCTTGACCATCTTCAATACACCGGGGGCTAGATCGTCGCCCTGGACCAGCTTTTGCTGTTTTTCCTTGAAACGCTTTTCAAAAGACTCTTTATGTACCTTGAGCTGCTCAGCAACGTGTTCTATGAACTCCGCAGCATCTTCGTCCTGGGGCTGAACCTTGAACCAGTCATCCTTCTTCAACCCGTCCAGATAGGCATCCGTGATGGCCGCGCCACGCTTCAGCCCCTGCGGGCCGTTGTTAGCAAGCTTGCCGACCAACTGCTGACGCATACGATTGTAAATGGCCCCTTCAAGGATACGAAACTGGTCATCAAGATCGTGGCGAATGCGCTGGGTTTCGTCTGCTTCAATAGACCGTGCACGCTTGTCCTTTTCCACGCCATCGCGGGTGAATACCTGGACGTCGATGACGATTCCATCCATACCAGGTGGTACCCGCAGTGAGGAATCCTTCACGTCGGAGGCCTTCTCACCGAAGATGGCCCGCAACAGCTTTTCTTCTGGCGTCAGCTGACTTTCACCCTTGGGGGTTACCTTGCCAACAAGTATGTCGCCCGCATTGACCTCTGCACCGATAAAGACGATGCCCGACTCATCCAGTCGGGTCAGGGCCTGTTCGCCTACATTAGGAATATCGGCACTGATCTCTTCGGAACCAAGCTTGGTGTCCCTAGCCATACAGGTCAGTTCCTCGATATGGATCGAGGTATAGCGATCTTCCTGCAGAACCCGTTCGGAGATGAGGATTGAATCCTCAAAGTTGTAGCCGTTCCAGGGCATAAACGCGACCAACATGTTTTGCCCAAGAGCCAGTTCACCGAGGTCGGTCGAGGAGCCATCGGCAAGCGTGTCGGCCTTAGCGACCACATCACCAACCTTGACCAGGGGTCGCTGATTGAGGTTGGTGTTCTGATTCGATCGCGTGTATTTGGTGAGGTTATAGATGTCGACACCGGCATCATCGCCGCCGATCTCTGCCTCGTTGACCCGAACCACAATACGCGCCGCATCAACCTGGTCGATGGTTCCGCCACGCCGCGCACTGACGGTTACCCCTGAATCCCGGGCGACAACGCGCTCGATTCCTGTACCGACCAGTGGTTTTTCACTACGCAGGGTCGGAACGGCCTGACGCTGCATGTTGGAACCCATCAAGGCCCGATTGGCATCATCATGCTCGAGAAACGGTATCAGTGCCGCAGCAACCGAAACCGTCTGCATTGGGGCAACATCCATGTACTGGATTTCAGAGGCGGAGCGTAGTTCCGACTCACCTCGCAAGCGGCAACTTACAAAGTCTTCAGTGAAACGACCGCTCTTGTCCAAGGGTGCGTTAGCCTGGGCAATGACGAAATCGCCTTCCTCGATCGCTGATAAATAATCGACGTCGTTGGCGACCTTGCCATTGATAACGCGGCGATAAGGTGTCTCGAGAAAACCGTAGTCATTGGTTCGCGCATACACCGCCAGTGAGTTGATCAAGCCAATGTTCGGGCCTTCCGGCGTCTCAATCGGGCACAAACGTCCATAATGCGTCGGGTGAACATCGCGCACCTCAAAACCTGCGCGTTCGCGGGTCAAACCACCGGGCCCGAGGGCCGATACCCGGCGCTTGTGAGTCACCTCGCTGAGTGGATTATTCTGATCCATGAACTGACTCAGCTGGGAAGAACCAAAAAACTCCTTAATCGCCGCCGCAACAGGGCGTGCATTGATTAGATCCTGCGGACCCAAATTTTCCGACTCGGCCAGGGACAAGCGCTCACGTACCGCGCGTTCGACCCGAACCACTCCAACACGGAAGGCATTTTCAGCCATTTCACCGACCGACCGAACCCGACGATTGCCGAGGTGATCGATATCATCAACGTTGCCGTGCCCATTGCGAATGTCAATGAGCGTGCTGACAACATCGATAATGTCAGAGGTTTGACCTTGATGCTCGACCAGTTTTTTGGCGGCTTCACCCTTGGCCAGGCTGAAATATCTCCAATCGTAGAGAACTTCCGGACCGATCCGGTCCTTACGTCCCACCCGACGATTGAACTTCATGCGCCCCACTGTGGACAGTGCGTAGCGTTCAAAGGTGAAAAACAGATTGAAAAACAGATTCTGCGCAGCATCTTTTGTGGGCGGCTCACCCGGACGCATCATCCGGTAGATCTCGACGAGCGCATCAAGCTGGGTCTGGGTCGGATCGGCGCGCATAGTGGATGAGATGAACGGGCCTCGATCAAGGTCATTGACGAACAGAGTCGGCACTTGATCGACCCCAGCCTCACGAAAAGCCTGCAGATGTTCAATCGTCAATTCATCATTAGCGGAAGCCAGCAACTCACCGGTCTCGGTATTGATTACATCGGTAGCCAGACTCCGGCCAATAAGGTATTCGTCGGGAACTTCCAAACGTTCCAGACCAACCTTGGCCAGTTGCCGTACATGACGCTGGGTGATGCGCTTCTCCGCAGCAACCAACACCTCATCATTGACCACAATATCAAAATTGAGGGTTTCACCCCGCAACCGTTCAGGCACCAGATCCAGCTGAGCGCCTTCCTCTTTATTGAGATGAAATACGTTGTGCTCAAAAAACATCTCAAGCATATCTTCGTTGCTATAGCCCAGGGCCCGCAGCAACACCGTAACCGGTAATTTTCGGCGCCGATCGATACGGCAATACAAGAGATCTTTGGGGTCAAACTCGAAATCCAGCCAGGAACCGCGATACGGGATAATCCGTGCCGAGTAGAGCAGTTTCCCTGAGCTATGGGTCTTGCCTCGATCATGATCGAAAAATACTCCAGGAGACCGATGCAACTGGGAGACGATGACTCGTTCGGTACCATTAATAATAAAAGTGCCGGTCGCGGTCATCAGTGGCAGTTCACCCATGTAGACGTCCTGCTCCTTGATGAGCTTGACTGCCTTTTTCGACGCCGGGCTATCCTTGTCATAAATGACCAGCCTGACTTTTACTCGCAAAGGCGCGGCATAGGTCATACCCCGACGGCTACATTCATACTCATCGAAAGTCGGCACACCAAGCCGGTAATCAACGTATTCGAGCGCAGCATTGCCGGAATAACTTGAAATAGGAAATACTGACCGCAGAGCAGCGTGAAGGCCCTTCTCCACTCGCTTTGCGGGTGGCCGATCGGCCTGCAGAAACTTCCGATACGATTCGGTCTGTGTCAACAGGAGGTTGGGCACATCCAACACTGTAGGACGCTTGCCAAAATCCTTGCGAATGCGTTTTTTCTCGGTATACGAGTAGGAGATCATCGTGGTTTCACCCTAGGCCCAGCAGCAGATTTAATCGTGAATGGTTCATTGCAGTTCCAGGAAAATTTGCAACACACTGTGATTTAACATTCACGACTACAGAACTTCTTTTCTTCAACGGTGAAAGGCCGGGAGCGATGGCCCCCAGCCCGGGTTCACCTAGGCAAGCCGACAAAGCAATGTACTGCTTAAGTCAGCTCGACGGTCGCACCAGCAGCTTCGAGAGTAGTCTTGATCTTCTCGGCTTCATCCTTGGCAATGTCTTCCTTGATTTCCTTCGGTGCGGATTCAACCATTTCCTTGGCTTCTTTCAGACCAAGACCGGTAAGTGCGCGAACCGCCTTGATCACTTCAACTTTCCTCTGACCAAAGGATTTGAGAACGACTGTAAATTCGGTCTTCTCCTCGACCGCTGCGACACCATCGGCAGGGGCAGCAGCCATGGCTACTGGGGCGGCCGCAGACACGCCGAATTTATCCTCCATCGCCTTCACCAATTCCATCACTTCCATCAGTGATTTGTCGGCAATGGCTTCAATGATTTCTTCGTTGCTGAGAGACATGATTCAGAACTCCTGGAAAAACGGTTTGGTTTGTGTACTTGAACCGAACTGGTAAGCCAATCAGGCCGCCTGCTTTTGTAGACCCACCGCTTGGGTGGCCCGGGCAAGCTGTAATGCCGGTTCCGCTAACACGCGGACCAGCATCGTGGCGGGCTGGGACAATGCGTTGAGCAGCATGGACAAGGCCTGCTCCCGGGTAGGCAGCGAAGCCAATACTTCCACATGAGAAGCTGGATAAGCTTTACCACCCACCACGACCAGACGCGGCTTGAATTGGGTATTCGCCTTGGCAAATTCCTTGGTCAACCGACCGGCGGCACCGGGCTCTTCGAGTGAGAAGGCATACATGAGCGGGCCGGAAAACTGGCCTTCCGCACACGCATAATCCGTACCCACTACAGCACGGCGGATCAGTGTATTCTTGGCAACTTTCAGGAACACACCATTCTGCCGAGCCTGCTTGCGCAACTCGGTGAGTTGCTCAACAGTCAGGCCGATGTACTCGACGGCGACCAGCGAATGCGCCTTAGCGGCCACTTTCGCCAGATCGGCAACAAGCTCTTTCTTTTGTGTAAGATTGAGCGGCATTGCAATCTCCGATCCAGGCAGGTGCGAATCCTACGCACTCCACCCTTGCGATGACGGTGTCGCTCCATCGACTCCGTTGACGCCGAATGACGTCATATTGGTGGCCGTCCAGAAATTCTGATACGGGCAACACCATCTACGTAGGCTGGGAGTTACCCAATTACACCCTTGAGCACGCGATCTTCCTCAAGAAAACGGGCTCGCAGATACCTACGGTCTTTGACGGCTTCACCGACTGCATAACAGTCGGGTCGTCCTCAAAACGAACCATCCACCCAACAGCAGGATGCTCCGATTTACTTGCTGGTAGCCAGCGTCGATGGGTCCACAACCACACCGAGACCCATGGTGCTGGATACCGAAATTTTCTGTAAATACTGACCTTTGGCCGATGCCGGCTTGAGCTTCATCAGCTCAGAAACCAACATGTTGATGTTGTCCTTAAGTGCGGCAACTTCAAAATCAACCTTGCCGACCGTGCAGTGAATGATGCCGCCCTTGTCATTTCGGAACTTGACCTGACCCGCTTTGGCATTCTTCACCGCCGTCACTACATCGACCGAGACTGAACCGTCTTTGGGATTCGGCATCAAGCCGCGAGGACCCAGCAACTGACCGAGTTTACCCACCACGCGCATGGCATCCGGAGATGCGATAACCCGGCCAAAATTGAGATCACCCGCCCGCAATTGCTCGGCCAGATCTTCCATACCTACCGCATCAGCACCGGCTGCTTTGGCAGCCTCCGCCTTTTCACCCTCTGGGCAAAAGACAGCCACTCGAACGGTCTTGCCGGTCCCATGAGGCAGCAACGACGATCCACGCACCCCTTGGTCCGACTTCCTTGCATCAATGCCCAGCCTAACGGAGATATCGACCGACTCCACAAATTTTGCTTTGGCATTGTCTTTGACAATCTGTAGGGCCTGCTCGATCGCGTACGGTTTACCAAGTTCAACCGCGTCCTGCATTAACTTGTAACGCTTGCTGAGATGAGCCATGGATCAGTCCTCCTCCGTGCGTACGCCCATACTGCGAGCACTACCCGCTATGGTACGTACCGCCGCATTCATATCCGCTGCTGTCAGATCAGGCAACTTGGTGGTAGCAATCTCTTCAAGCTGTTGACGAGTCAGCACTTTGCCGACCTTGTCGGCATTGGGACGCTTGGACCCTGCACTGACCCCGGCGGCTTTCTTGATCAGAATGCTGGCTGGAGGTGTCTTGGTGATGAATGTGAAACTGCGATCGGAATAGGCCGTAATGACGACGGGAATCGGGATACCCGGCTCCATTTTCTGGGTGGCAGCATTAAATGCCTTGCAGAATTCCATAATATTCAGGCCACGCTGACCCAAAGCGGGCCCTACGGGCGGCGACGGATTGGCCTGCCCCGCTTTGACCTGCAGTTTGATGTATCCAACAACTTTCTTTGCCATGATAATCTCCGGGTACCAGCGCCTACAGCGGCTCCCCATCGGGTCGGGGTGGCATGAACCCCGACTTAAATCTATGCCTCATCCCTGTATTCACGCCCCAGACTCCTATCCGAGGAATCAACCATTGTATACCAATACTCAGGCTTTCTCCACCTGGCTAAACTCCAGCTCAACAGGGGTCGACCGCCCAAAAATGAGTACCGCAACCCGTAGCCGACTCTTGTCATAGTTAACTTCCTCGACCACCCCGTTGAAGTCCTTGAAGGGTCCTTCAGCCACACGGACCATTTCGCCAGCCTCAAACAGCACCTTGGGTCGCGGCTTTTCAATGCCGTCCTGAACACGCTGCAGTATGGCCTCAGCTTCCTGGTCCTTGATTGGAAGAGGACGAACCGAAGTGCCACCGATAAATCCGAGCACCTTCGGCGTCTCTTTGACAAGATGCCAACACTCGTCATCAATCTTGATCGCTTTGCTTTCCTGGGTAACTTCGATCTGCACGAGTACGTAGCCGGGAAAGAATTTCCGCTCACTACGGCGCTTCTGCCCTCCACGCATCTCAAGTACTTCTTCGGTCGGAACCAGAACGTCCCCGAACTTGTCCTCCATACCGGCTCGATGGATGCGCTCTTGTAAAGATTTCTTGACCGCATTCTCGTAGCCTGAATAGGCATGGACGACATACCAACGCTTGCTCATGCCCTACTCCTCATTAGCCAACTTTCAGCAACCAGTCGAGAATGATTTTCTTAAGGATGAAGTCAATCAAACCCAGCAGAGCCGCAATAATTATCACGGCAATCGCAATAACAATCGTAGTGCGCAGCACGGTATCACGTCCCGGCCACACCACCTTGCGCATTTCAAACTGAGACTCGCGCACATAGGATCGAGCCATGCGACCGAACTCGGTAAATGCCGCAATACCCGCAGCAATAAGAATAGCCGCTAGCACACCTATGACGCGCAAAGGCTGTGCCGCCTGTAAGAAGTAATAGTACCCACCTATTCCTGCCAACAGCACCAGTACGGCCAAGACGAGCTTGACCGTGTCGAGGGCATTTTTACCGCCTGAATTTCGTTCTACTTTCGTGCTCATGCACCCAATTATCCAGTCCGCACCGGCAAGTTCGATCCGTGCTGGCACGCCAGGAGGGAATCGAACCCCCAACCTGCGGTTTTGGAGACCGCTGCTCTGCCAATTGAGCTACTGGCGTACGTATTGCACCTCTTGACAGCTCGGGCGAGCCTTGCGACCCCCCATGTTTACTTAGGCTTCATGCGGATCAAACCGCCGCGTGAAGAACGATGACTTGTCAACCTGTTACTCGAAAATTTTAGCGACCACACCGGCGCCGACGGTACGACCTCCTTCACGAATCGCGAAGCGCAACCCATCTTCCATCGCAATCG